>CALWET010000067.1 GCA_944377385.1 uncultured Lachnospiraceae bacterium
GAATTCTATGCTTTGCTTGAGGAAAACGGACTTCAACTTCCTGAGCTTACAGTCCTGACTCACTGGCACTGGGATCATACCTTTGCCATGTTTGCCATAAACGGACTTTCTATGGCTGAGAAAAGGACTGAAGACCATCTTCAAAAGCTCATCAAAGAGTGGGATGATGGGACGGAGGATGAGATGAAGGCCATGGATGAGCACATTGCGCTGGAATACAGGGACCAGAGGATGCAGGTCGTTGGCGCTGATGTGGTCTTTAAGAATGAGATAGACATGGACCTTGGCGGTATCAAAGTACAATGTCTGCATACGGAGTCCCCTCATTCTGATGACTCTGTTCTGATCCTGCTTCCCAAGGAGAGGATCTTGTTTTTCGGAGACTGCATTTCCGGAGAGTATCCGGAATGGATCGTAGATGTCAGGCGCATGAAGCTCCTGCTTCAGAAGCTGGAGGGATTGGATTTTGATATGGCCATAGGCGGACATTGGGAGCCTGAAAGCAAAAAGGAGTTGCTGGACAGATTCGAAGCAGAACAGAAGTTCTAAACGTATCAGAATAGGAGGGATAAGGCGGCCTCAGCCAATTTGTACGGATCTTGTACAGATGAAATGTAGTGTCAATGAAGCTGGAGATGAAATATGAGGTTCAGGCTTAAAGATTTATAAAATGATATACTACATAAAGGTTGGTATGATATAATATTTACATCTTTTGTAGGTTGAATTATATGTGTCAGATAGCCATAGAAATACCTAAAGAAGTAATATTGGAGGCACAGTCGTATGAAGGGTTTAAGATCAAGGAATCTTATATTTTCATTCTGCCTGCTTATTATGCTGTTTTTATCATCATTTTCTGCTTTTGCAGGCTCATGGCAGGCTGATGCCTCAGGTTATTGGTGGCTTGATGATGACGGAACATACCCTGTAAGTTCGTGGCTTTGGATAGATGACGATGGTGATGGTATAGCCGAGTGCTTCTATTTCAATGAATCGGGCTATATGCTTTTGGGAACAACTACGCCAGACGGGCTAACGGTCAATGACAATGGAGAATGGGTCGTTGACGGAGTCGTTCAGACAAAGTTTGTATCTGACCTCATTTCTACTGAAGGTGCAGCAGGCCTGGTATCTACTAGTCCTTCAAATACAGTGACGGTCAATGATAAGGCAAACTATATAAGTAATTCAGCTTCAGGTATATATGCTTCGCGGGCATCATCAGCTGTTGGTTCAAAGACGGAAGCTTCATTTGGAAATGGCAGAGGGTCTTCAGGTAAAAGCTCTGGTACATCATTAAGTGTTCCGGCAGAGGATGATATCATTAATGGGGTCTGGATTCCGACAAAGGGAGGCAAGAAATATCACAGTAAGCCTTCGTGCAGCAATATGAATGATCCTGAATACGTATCACTTGATACAGCAGAAGCAATGGGGTTTACAGCATGTAAGAAGTGCTATTGATATAATAAAGGGAGTAGCTTATGAAAAATATTGATTCCATTTTTTTAAATGGATATATAGAAGAACTAAAGAAAATATACAGAGATCATCTTAGGGCAGTTATACTTTATGGCTCATATGCCAGAGGGGATCAAAGGGAAGACTCAGACATAGACCTTATGATACTTGTGGATCTGGATGATATGACAATTAAAACATATCAGGATAGTCTTTCTATATTAGATTATGAGTATTTGGATAAGTATGATGTAGAGATCAATCCAATAGTTAAGAATGAGGAACATTTTTATAAGTGGGTAGAGGCATATCCTTTTTACAACAATGTAAAAAATGACGGAGTAAATCTTTATGCAGCATAATGACTTGCACCAGGCGAGGACGGAACTGGCAAAATACAGATTGAAACGAGCAAAAATCGATCTTTCTGACGCAGAAGAAAGCTGTATCAGAGAACGTTATTTTAATGAGAATAACCGAGCATATTATTCAATATATCATGCAATTTCAGCAGTATTTGCATTGGATGGAAAAGCCTATAAGCGGCATGGCACTGCATTAGCCGCTTTTAATAAAGATTATATACGTACAGGGATGTTTGATAAATCATTTGGAAGAAGAATAGTAAATGCTTCAGAAATAAGACATGCCAGCGATTATGATGATTTTTATATTGCCAGTAAGGATGAAGTTGTTAAGCAAATTGAACTGGCAAAAGATTTGATTTCAGAAGTTGAAAAATAAATAGCACTTAGAGCATAAAAAAGGACCGATACAGCGCTTTGGTCCTTTTTTTAACAGATAACAAGCCCCAAACCTTGAAAGTTCAGGGCTTAAACTTTCCTGCCGCTGGCCGGACATGAAAAGGTATGTCTGTCAGAGGAGCCGGGACGCTGCCATGTCTGCGGCCATGACGTACATATGACGGTGCTTCTTGGCACCATGAAGCTGCTCAAGCATTTTGAGGACAGGCTTCAGGGCACCGTATACTGCTGCTTTGAGGAGGGCGAAAAGGCCTTTGATTTCATCACGAAGATTATGAAGGACAGGCAGACAGGTGGTTTGCTTCTGAGACCTATGGAAGGTATCTTGAAAAGCAACCGGGAGTGCTTGCCTTCCTTGGCATAAGGAACGAGAAGCTTGGCAGCGGAGCAGCCCATCATAACGGAAAGTTTGACGTGGACGAGAGCGTCATGCCGCTGGGAGTATGTGCGGCAGCAGCCTTCGCGCTTTCAGACTGATGATCCGGACTGACAAGATCTCATGATCGAACATAAAAATGGCGGCAGGCCAGGATAATTCCTGGTCTGCTTTTTTATGCCCTTATATCGTTCCTGGCCTGTGGGGACAGAGTGTGGGACAGAGCCTGGCATCCTTGACAGGGGCTGTGAGAAGGGATATAATCACTAAGTAGTTAGACGAAACTAACCAACATATAACATACAGGACTTTAGAGACTAAAACACTGAAGTCGATGGAGGGATAGATCATGTGGAAGTATACGGTCCATGTGGATGGAATGATGTGCGGGATGTGTGAAAGCCATATCAATGATGCGGTACGTAAGGCACTGCCGGTAAAAAAGGTCACCTCATCACGAAAGAAAAAGGAGACCACAGTGATCACAGAAGCCGAGCTTGATGAATATGCTTTAAGATCTGCCATAGCTGCCACAGGATATGAGGTGGGGCAGATACAAAAGGAAAGCTGGGAAAAGAAGTTTTTCTTCGGGTAAATCGTTATGATGGCGGAATTTCTGAGACATCGTGGATCCTGGACCAGTCTGATGCCGGGTGTAAATGCATGTCAGTTCACTATGGAGGAAGGAGGGTGTCAGTGTATCCTTCCACTTCGTATGGAGCACCTCCATTTTGAAGCTTTATTTTGCCTAGGAGGGTAGGTAAAACTGACTCGGAAGGATGGATCTGTCCTGATGGCAGGGATGCGGCAGGTCTTGCTTATAACGGATGTATCAGGACTGTCTGAAGCTAGGATCGATGTACCGCTTGAGGGTGTCCTTGTAGAAGTGGATGCGGGAAATGCCAGAGACAGCCTGAAGATCCTATGCACATTGCTGGGAGATCTCTCCGTAGACACCAAAAGAGTGAAAAGCCTGATGGATGACTGCGGGGGCTGTAAGGTCGAGGGACCTACTGAACGGAGCCAGGCCTTGTTTTCTGATCTGGAACACTTGCCAAAAAGCGAACAGGCACGCTGGTGTGT
>CALWET010000068.1 GCA_944377385.1 uncultured Lachnospiraceae bacterium
CTGCACATCCTCAGTGACTCTGAAGGTAGTCCTGGTCTTAAGCTCCCGTCCGCCGACCTTCCTTGCATTTTCACATATGGGGCACCTGCAGAAGGGGCTAGGTATGCCCTCTGCTGCGCCTGTGCCCACAAATCTGAGTATTTCCTCCGACATATCCTCCTCCTTATCGCACTTTTTTCAAACACGACTTACGCCTTATCACATCTTTCCAAGGGCAGCTCCCAGATGCTCAGTTTTTATGTAGCGTTCAACTATAAGCATAAGTATGACGTTCGGCACTATGAGTATCAAAGATACCACCGACGAGGATGGCTTTTCCAGATTCTGACCCAAATAGGAGTAAAGCACCGTGGTGATAGTCTGTATCCCCGGTGTACCTATGATGAATGCCAGGTTGAATTCCTCCAGGCTTGTGATAAAGGAAAACAGTATACCCGCCGTCATACCAGGCATGACCGAAGGGATATATACCTCTTTGAATACCGCAGCTCTGCCGGCTCCCAGGTTTTGAGCTGCATCCACAAGATCCTTGGGAACTCCCTCAAAGCTTACTGTGAGCAGGCGCAGCATATAGGGTAAAGCCAGAAAAACATGGCCCGCTATGATACCTACCATGCTCTGTGAGAGTCCAAGCATGAGCAGGGCCTTGCTAAGGAATATGGCCACCACCATCCCCGGCATCATAAGCGGTATGAGCATTATGACCTTGCTCACCTCCTTCGCGGCTTTTTTCTGCCTGCTTATAGTGTAGGCAGTAGGAAAAGCTATGAGCAGGCATATGGAAGCTGTTATGAAGGCTATGACATAGCTGTTCAGTATAGCCTGCTTTATGCCTGTATACATAAAGATGTTTTTCCAGTGCACCAGTGAGAAATGCGTGGGAAAAAGCTCCTTATAGGACCAGCCATATTCCGGATCCACAAGAGACCAGAGCCCTGCAAGCAAAAGAGGTACGGCAAGGGCAAGCAGGATAAATATCATGGTAAAGACAAAAAAGCCCCTTGCCAAAAGCTTCAGCATTTTCTTATTCATATATTTACCTCCTCAGCCATTTGCCCGCATGAGCAGCCTTGAAAGATACGTATAGAGGCAGATGACCATTATGGCCACAGCCACCATCACCACTCCTATGCAGGAGGCCTGTCCCCAGTCATAAAAAAGATTCACCTTCATCTGCAGAAGTGATGATAGTGTATTTGGGTATACCGGTCCTGCCGTGGATGATATGGCAAAATCACCAAATACTCCTATAAACACCAGCAGTATGGCTACAAGGGCGCTGGAAATGGTCATAGGCAGCATGATCTCAATAAAATACGACAATCCCCTGCAGCCCAGGTTATGAGCAGCATCTGTTATATCCTTGCGTATGGACAGTACTGCCGAATACATGATTATCAGCTGAGTCGGCACATTTTTCCATATCTGTATACAGATGACTCCTATGGCATATTTGTCGTTCCTCATGCGCAGAGGTTCCTTTACTATCCCAAGTCCTGTAAGTATGAAATTTATGAAGCCGTTATAATCTACAAGGTTTAAAAGCAGAAACGAGGCTACCAGTGCCGGTATGAACATCGGTATCTTCATAAGCGCAAGCAGTGTCTTCTGCATCCTGCTCTTTGATATCATGACAGCCAAAGGATAGCATATGCAAAGCGCCAGCACAGAGCTCAATATCCCTGTCTTAAGCGAATAAATGAGAGAATCTATGAACTGCCTGTCAAAAAAGCTCTGCCAGTACTGAAGAGTAAATCCAGAATCCCCTGTGATCTGAAAATAGCCAAAGCTCTGGCCTATCATGATGGCTATGAGCATCGCTGCGCAGAGGATTATATAAAGCAGGCCCGGCGCCATGAGCAAAGACTTAAGAGCTCCCAAAAGAACAGGCATCCTTTTTTTCTGCCTCTCCATGACCTATCTCCCTGCCTTTCTGAGCACATGCACAAATGCCCTGTCCACTGAAAAAGGATACTCTCCTCCGGTCTCAAACTCCTGGGTCTTGCGCACTGTGCACCGTATGCTCCTGCCCCTGACATCAAGTATCAGATCTCTGGTATTTCCAAGGTATATCTGGTCCGTCACCCTGCCTCTGAATACATTTTCACCGCTGTCATCGCAGGCCCTTATATCCTCTGGCCTTATACACAGCCTTACCTCGTATCCCAGCTTGGACCTCTTATCAAGCTCCATATCCTCTTTAAACTCGCTTCCCTCCAGTGTGCCTATGTCTGTCTCTACCTTGGCTATGCCGTTTTCACAGTGCAGCATCATTCCAGGTATAAGGTTTGCTGAGCCCACAAAATCTGCAACAAAGGCCGAATCCGGCTTCTCATATATACCATAGGCAGTATCCATCTGCTCCATATGCCCCTTGTTCATGACTATGATTCGATCTGATATGGAGAGGGCCTCAGCCTGATCGTGAGTGACATATATGGAGGTGATGCCCAGCATCCTTTGAAGCCTCCTTATGTCCTCCCTGACCTTGTCTCTGAGCTTTGCATCAAGATTTGACAGGGGCTCGTCAAAAAGCAGCACATCCGGCCTCGTGACTATAGCCCTGGCCAGAGCCACCCTCTGCTGCTGCCCTCCCGAAAGCTCATAGGGCTTCCTCCTCTCCAGTCCCATGAGGTCTACCATCTCCATGGCTTCCTTTATCCTTTTTGCCTGCTCCTCCTTAGGGACCTTTTTCATCCTGAGGCCAAAGCGTATGTTTTCATAAACAGATTTATGGGGGAAGAGGGCATAGGACTGGAATACCATGGCAGTGTTCCGCTCGCTGGTATCTATATCGTTCATCAGCCTTCCATTGAAATAGATCTCGCCGTCATCAGGCCTGATGAAGCCAGCCAGCATCCTGAGCATCGTGGTCTTTCCGCAGCCCGAAGGCCCAAGCAGGGTCACAAATTCCCCGGGTTCTATGGAAAAACTTATCCTATTTACCGCCGTAAAATCATCAAACTGCTTCAGCAGTCCTCTTACCTCTATAGCCGTCCCGCTCATGCCGTAAAGCTCCTTATCATCTCCTGCACCTCTGCATGATAATTTTCAAAGGTCTCATATGGATATTCACACAGGAATATGCCCTCATAGTCCTTAAACAGGGGCAGCACTCTGTCATAGGGTACGTTTCCGAGCACGGGCGGCACATGTATGTCTCCCCGTCCGTATGCGATCCTGGGATTTATCTTCCAGGTCTTGTACCTGGGAAAGTCCAGGAGCCTCATGGGCTCAAATGCTCCCGTGTTTCCAGAGAGATGCACATGCCTCACATACGGCAGGCATTCCTTTACAGCCTCCATATAGTCCCCGCCAAAATAATTGCAGGCAAGATACAGATGTCCAAGGTCCAAGGTCATGGCAAAATTTGCATCATCGATGCTTTCTATCATCCTCAGCACATAACTGTAGTCCTCTGTCTCTATGTTTTCCATTCCAAGCATCACGCCCTGCTCCCCGGCAAGGACTGCGGCCCTCTTATAGGCCTGGTAAAAGGCCTCTTCCCTCTTCCTTATGGGGCTGTGCTCCTCAAAATGCACAGTGAGCATATGTATCCCCAGCCTTCCGCATATCCTTATCGAGCTTTCGAGCACAGCATACTGAAGCTCCAGCTCCTCTATACGTCTGAGATCCAGCTCTTCTCCTATATGGGCAGTAAGCTCCAGCGGATAGCCCTCGGTCAGGGCCTTAAGGTCATTTACCATCCTCTCATTGATACTGCCTCCCGTTATCAACGGGAGGCAGTCGAGAGCCACCTCTAATACGTCAAACCCACTTTCTTCAGCCCTTCCGAAAAAGGCCTCTGCCTCTCTCAGGCTCCTGAAATGATCTGCGCATATACCTATCTTTTTCAAAATGTCCCTCCTATTCCATCGGTCCCCGCTCTTACTGCATGAGCACGTTGGTCACAAATTCATTGTTGCATTCCTGCTTGTACTGAGCTGGATACCAGGCCAGAGAGTTGACCATATCATCTGCAGGTATGAGGGTATTCTTCACATCCACATCCGTCCTTGCAGGATACCGGCCTGTATCGAGGTTCATCTGCTCCTGGACCTCCTTGCTGGTTATGTAGTTTATAAACAGCAGTGAAGCCTCCTTATTGGCACTGTTTTTGGGTATTCCCAGGGTATCTCCGCCTCCTGCAAGTCCCATATCAGGTATATAAAAGGTTGCCTCCTTGAAAAGCTCGCCGTTCTTCATTGAAGCGTTCGAGTCGTCATCCCAGGCCACCACCAGGGACAGCTCGCCCTGATTTAGTCTCATAAGAGAATCTGCATTGGAGGTGGTGATCACTATCTTGTCCTTACGCTCATTGCACCAGTCCCATACAGCCTGCCATTTTGCAGTCTTTTCCGGATCCACCGTGCCGTCCTGGTCCTCCATGTACTGGTCAAGTCCACCGCATAGCTCCTTTATGAGTGTCATGAGCATGGCCTGACCGGAGCCACCCCCTGTAGGATCGCAGAAACCGAACTTATTGGGATTTTCATCTATGAACTGCTCAAGCTCTGCAAGGGTCTGGGGAGGGTTTTCCACCTCCTCTGGATTATAAAGAAGGCCTGTCTGATTCCTGTATATGGGCACCAGATCTCCATCTGTAGTTACGCCCTCCTGTACAGTGGAAAGCTTTTCATCATAGGCTGCCTTATCGGGCATTATGTTAAGTATGCCGGGCTCCCATATGTCTGCATCCTTGGTCATCTTGACATTCGTTCCGCCCACTATGACTACGTCTATGGAGGACTTGTCCATCTCCTTTTCTGCTATCAGCTTGTTTGTCACCGCCTCAGCATCGCTTACCAGCAGCGTTGCCTTTATGCCTGTCTTTTCTGTAAAATCCTGGCATATCTTCGTAAACTGCTCCTCGCTGTGCCAGGTGGTAAATACCACCTCCTGGCCCTGGGCTGCAGCCTCTATCTCATCCCAGCTCATATCCTTAAGGCTCTTCTGGCCTTCTGCTGCCGTCTCAGTGACCTGGCTTTCTTCATCAGAGGCACCCTGCTGCTCTGAAGTCACTGCAGCTGCTTCCTCAGCCTTTGCGCCGCAGGCTGAAAGGCAGACAGCTGCGGATAAAAGAGCTATGGCAAATATTCCCTTTTTACACATGTTTTCTTTCTCCTTCTGTAAGGTCTTTTGAATGATAACAGCTATCATGATAATTTTCTGAAGACTCTTTTTCCATCAAAGAGCAGTAAGGATAATGAAAATATCAGGTCAAATCTTTTCCTGTGAAAATGTAAAGGGACTGTGTCCTATGACACAGTCCCGAATATCACTTTACATATATTTATCTGTATATACTCTTTTTTTACAAAAAAGCTCAGGGCAGGTATGCCCAGTTTGCTACATTATAGGGATTTGTCCCCTGATAGCTGCTGTAGTATTCCTCAAAGGTGGGTATGGCAGGGCTGAATCCTGAGACCCTGGTCCCTGGCGCAAACAGCTCGCCGTTGCTTACCGTCCACCACTCTCCGTCTATCCTTACATAATTCCAGCTGTGATCAGTACGCTCCGCTGTGGTGCATAGCAGGCCTACCATCCTGGCCAGTATCCTGTAGGCATCAGAATAGCCCTGGCAGACACAGTTTTTGCCTACAAGGCAGCCATAGATGCTGGCTGACTGCCAGTGATCCTTATAATATGCCTGGCCTCCTCTTTGAAGCCATTCATTATAGGTAGCATAGTCATAGGATGCTCTGGACACATACTCGGCCACCTTCTGAGCCTTTTCCATCTCCGTGGCATTTTTAAAATCAAAGGAATTAAGGAATGCGCGTATCTCATTCAGCACCTGCTGAGCCAGGGGATATGCAGACTCATCTTCCATGGTATCTGCATAGACGAAGCCTTCTGAGCCGGTCTCTATCTTCCTTTGTATGCTCTCTATGTCAGCTATGTTTCCGCTCAGGGCATAGGCATATTCCCGTATGATATTTGAGTTGCTGAGCCTGTATTTCGCATTGACATCTGAAGCATCTCCTATGGCAAAGAAGCTGCTCTCCCCGGGCATGTCTATAAGAGGTACCTCCTCAAGCCCATACTGATTGAGCATACCCTTAAGCGGATACAGGGGATCATAGGTGTCCACCGGCGCATCATATCTGTAGGTCACAAGCTTCGGAGTACTGTTATAGGCCTGGATGACATACAGCTGTCCCTGATCATTAAGATTATAGCTGTCTCCGATGACGCTCGTCTCAACAGGCCTGGAAGCCTCCATGTATCCATTTGCATCAAAATGATATACATAGCCCCCTATGCCCTTCCACTGATCCCTCGCAAAGCTGCCGTCTGCATATACATATCTTCTGCCGTAGCTGTCGTCTGCCCACTGTCCTACTTCAAGCACCTTGGAGCTTTGTGCATTTTCAGCTGCCAGCGCCTCATCATACTGTGCTGCGGGAGAAGAAAGCGGCAGGGCAAGCGCGAGGCAGGCTGTCAGAGCCGCAAGCATTGCCTTAGACTTCATATAAGAAGATACCTCCTTTAATGATCTGATCGGCGGCAGCTTACAGCTATCTCATCTTTCAAAAAGCTCAGCTGTCCTGCCGTATTTGTCTTATTATAGCACACCGCATATTTAAATGACAGCACAATGCTTGTCCTAGATGTTGTCAAATACATAAAGTCCGTTTTCACTTGCTGTTCCCGTACTGTCTACGATATGTATATCCTTCAAAACATGTCCCGATATTTTACGGAAACATTATTGCATTTGCTTAAACAGCTGTGATATTGTATTTTCGTGTTTTGCATGAAAGGGAGACCATATATGTTGAAAATGCTTTTGGAATTATTCATAAGCTTTGCCAAAGTAGGCGTCATGACCTTTGGAGGGGGCTATGCCATGCTGCCCATACTCCAAAGAGAGATAGTTGAAAATAAGCACTGGGCTACAGATGAAGAGCTTACTGATTATTTCGCCATTGCCCAGTGTACCCCGGGCGCCATAGCTGTCAATACAGCTACCTTCATAGGCCAGAAATACCTTGGCATCATAGGCGGCATAGCCGCAACTCTTGGAGTAGTCTTTCCTTCGATAGTCATCATAACCATGCTTGCCGGCGTCATCTCAGCCTTCGCCCATCTTCCCGCTGTCATAAATGCCTTCGCGGGCATAAGGGTATGCGTATGCGTACTGATATTCAATGCAGTCCTCAAGCTGTGGAGCTCTGCAGTAAAGGGAAGGCTGTCCCTTCTCATATTCCTGCTGGTCGCTCTCGGCTCGTTGTTATTTGATATTTCCCCCATAGTATTCGTCATAATAGCCACAGCCTTGGGCATAGGCCTTGTGCAGTTCGGACATGGAAAGGAGGAGCGATGATGATATACCTGCGTCTATTTATAGAATTCTTCAAGACAGGCCTGTTTTCCATAGGAGGCGGGCTGGCCACCTTTCCCTTCCTGTCTGAGATGGCCGATCGTACGGGCTGGTTCACCCAGGCACAGCTCATGGATATGATAGCTGTATCAGAATCCACTCCGGGACCTTTGGGAGTGAACTCCGCCACCTATGTGGGCTATACCGTAGCAGGCATGCCCGGAGCGCTCATAGCTACCATGGGCCTTATTGCTCCCTCCATCATTATAATACTTATCATAGCCGGATTTTTGAAGGCCTTCAGGAATGATCCCTATGTAGATGGGGCATTTCGATGTCTCCGTCCCACCTCAGCCGGCCTCATCGCTGCCTCAGGAT
>CALWET010000069.1 GCA_944377385.1 uncultured Lachnospiraceae bacterium
AATCAAAATGGTAATCATCGTATACAACACGATACTGATCCCTAAGGGCCTTGTTGGGTATCAGGACATAGGCTGAATAGAAGCAGGCCAGATTGAAGGTCTTGCTTGGAGAGCCCATGACCACCAGGTTTTGGGAGATCTCATTCGAGATCGAGAAGTAGGGGGTATGCCTGTGCTCACCATAGACGATATCGCCATGGATCTCGTCACTTACGACCAGCGTGTCATTTTTTCGGCATATCTCGGCCATGCGGCGAAGCTCGTCCTTCGTCCATACACGTCCTACAGGGTTGTGTGGATTGCAGACCAGCAGGATCCTGACTCTGGGGTCAGAGGTCTTTTTGTCCAGATCCTCAAAATCTATCTCATAATGACCGTCTTTGAGTATCAGGTCATTGCTCTCCACAAAGCGTCCTGCTCCCTGGATGACGACGCTGAAGGTATTATATACAGGGGACTGCAGGAGCACCTTGTCTCCGGGCCTCGTATAGGCATTCAGTATCATCCATAGGGCACCCGTCATAAGTCCCTGGGAATGACGTATGTACTGGGGGTCTACATCAAGACCGTATCTTTTTTTGTACCAGTTGCATATTGAGGCGGCAAAACGCTCCTGGGGAAGGTCACCGTAGGCATATACTCCAAATTCTGTACGCTGTCTGACAGCCTCGATGACCTCCTTAGGCGCTCGGAAATCTGTATCGGCCACACCAAGGGGGATGTACCTTCCGTGGTCTCCTTCATGGTCCCACTTATAGGAATCTGTACCGACACGGTTTATTGGTTCATCAAAATTATGGATTTTCGTCATAGCTTACTCCATTATCATAAATTTTCAAAATAAAAGGTAACCGAACATAAAAAGTTTCTTTTTATGCGGCAGGTTGCTTTTAAAGATAGCCGCCCCCACATATATGGGAGCGGCAGGAAAAAATAGATCAGAAAGGTCCCAACTGTATCAGCTGTGCAATGATCAGCATTACAGCACTCAGGACTGTCCATATACCCTGAAGAGGGAATTGGAATTTGATCCAGTCCACCCAGCTCACCTTTGCCACCGCCATGGTAGCCATGTAGGAGGCGTTGGTAGGCCAGAGGGTATTTGTCCAACCATCACCAAACTGTGCGGCCAGTACGGCTCCCTGTTTTGAAACATGAAGGAGGTCAGCCAGAGGGGACATGATGGGCATGATGGCCGTCATCTGTCCGGAACCGCTGTTGATGGGGAAGTTTATCAATGTGCCTGCGATCCATATGCCAAGTATGGCTATGGCAGGAGGGAAGGCAGAGGCAAATTCAGCAAGGGTATGGACAATTATGTCCAGGGTATTGCTGTTTGTCATGATAACTGCTATGGTCCTGGCAAAGCACATTACCAGTGCGCCCTGAAGTATATCCTTGGCTCCGCTTACGAACATGCGGCAAGTCTGGGAAAAGCTGTGCCCTGCGATCACGCCTGAGCCTGCGCTCATCAAAAGGAACAGACCAGTCATCTGTGCTATATCCCAGCCGAGCCTTATGACACCAAAGATATTGAAGCAGAAGCAGACTACTATGAACAGTGCAGCCAGCTTTCCTCTGGAAGATAGCTTTGCGTCCTGGGCAAATTCCGTCTTTTGAGCCCGGCGTTCAAGGTCCGCCTCATAGGTCAGACTTGACTTTGGATCTCTGCGTACCTTTCTTGCATACCTCAGCACATAAAGCGAGGTTGCAGTAAAGAATACCACAAATACTATGGCTCGATACCACATGCCTGAATAAAGGGGCAGCTGGCATATCTTCTGGGCTATGATGGTGGTAAAGGGATTTCCAAGTCCTGCCGTATAGCCTACGCAGTTGCCGCATATGACGATAGCCACGGCTGTCATGGTATCAAAGCCCAGGTTCAGTATCAGCGGCAATATCATCGGCAGGAATATCATGCAAAGCTCCGGTGCGCCCATGAAGGTATCGAAAGCCGCAAAGATAAATATCAGGAAGGGTATGGCCATATCCTGCTTTGAGTTGAATTTCTTCAATATGGCAGCCAGTGCTGCGGGTATGATGCCCAGCTCATTTATGATACCGAAGGTGCCGCCGACTACCAGAGTCATGAATATCATTCCTGCAGCATTTTCAAAGCCTGCAGTATAGGATGACACAAAATCAATAAAGCCTATAGGTGTTTTTTCCACATAGTGGAAGCTGTTAGGATCCACTATCTCCCTGCCCGTAACTGGATCGAGCACTCGATCATAAAGACCTGCGGGCATGATCCAGGTCAGGATGGCAAATATTGCTGCTATAGAGACCAGGATGACGAAGATATGTGGCATCTGCATCTTTTTCTTCATATCACCACCCCCAAATAATAGATTTTACATTATGTCGGAATTGGAAACCTTGAAATCCACCTTTTTATCCTTGTCTTTTTTGATCACTCTTCTCAGTATCACGCAGAAGGTGAAGCCCAGTATGGCAAGGACTGCCATGGTAGCAAATACCATCTGATAGCCTTTAACTCCAGGGTTTGAGTCTATGAAATGCCCGCACATGGTCTGAAGGAAAAAGTCAGGCATGTTGCCAAAGAGGGACATCAGTCCAAGAGCTGAGCCTGCAAGCACTACAGGTATATTGAGCTCGGCAGTGGTAGAATAGTATACGCCTCTGAGCATCATAACTGTTGCGGCAACTAGCAGCATGACAAGGATCATGATATAGAGGGTACCTGAGCCTACTGGCATTACCATGGAAATGACTGCCAGAATTAGAGCCATTATGAATACATACCGCATGAAGCCTACCTTTGAGCCCATCTTATCTGCCAGAGTACCTCCAATTGGTGCTATGACTATGGCCAGGATGTAGGTCCTGATGATACTGATGACGGAGCCGATGTTCTCACTCATGCCGTAAACATCAACGAGGTAAGGTGTAAAGTATCCAAGGCTCTGATAGAGGGAGTATCCGCAGAATACTATAAAGCCTGCAAGCCATACCTTGGGGAGCTTGAGGACCTGGATGAGTCCTGTGATGGCTTCCTTTGCATTTATCTTGCCTTCTACAGGATTCTTTTCCATCAGGATGAAGCAAAGCACGCCAAGCACCATCAGGGTAACGGAATAAAATGCGATGGTAGCCTTCATTCCAAAGGTTCCGGAACCAAGCCATGCGTATATGCCCAGGGCTGCAAAGGATATCAGGGTAGAGGCTATGCCTCGTCCACCCTCCAGCAGGCCAAAGAGACGGCCCTGCTCCTCGGGGGATCCAAGTATTCTGACTCCCTTGAACATCGCCTCCCAGAAAAGGAGAGTGGTGGTAACTCCCCATATTGCCTGTGCTATGAGCACTACGGTCATGGAAGGGATGGGGATCAGCAGAAAACCGGTAGCTCCTGTGGTGATAAGACCCACTGAAACAAGGTATTTAGCCGGAACCAGATCCGTCAGCCATCCTCCGGGCAGGAAGGAAAAGAAACAGGTAATTGCGTAAACAGTCATCATGAGTCCCATTTCAGTATTGGTAGCCCCAAAGGCCTCCTGAAACTGGGTATAGAATACATCTCTTATATAGGGAAGCTTATATATGCTACCGCCGGCTATGCACAGGCAGAGCAGGGTCAGATACTGCTTCCAGTTCTTGTTCAAGCCAAGTAATTTCATACTCAAGTCCTTTCTGGTTTGTGATCAACATCAGTCTCCGATATAAGGCGTTTACGGCTCGTCAACAGTCACATGTATAAGGGCCTCGGCGATGGCTGCCTCAGAGAGCTCCTGTCCAAGTCCCGGAAGCTCAGGTACTGAGAACTTTCCGTTCTTGGGCTGATAATCATACTTGCCAAGACGGGTGATGGCAGGCTGCGTGGAGCGGAAGTGATGCTCATAGATCGCAAAGTTTGTGGTGGCT
>CALWET010000070.1 GCA_944377385.1 uncultured Lachnospiraceae bacterium
AACCTGTCCAATCAGGCAAGGGCCTCCATGAAGGATGAGGACGAGCTCTGCGGAAGCCTGCGCATAGGCACCATAGAATCCCTGTGCTATGTCAAGCTCCCTTATATACTCAACCATTTCAGGCAGAACTATCCACAGGTCGAGCTCCATATCACCACCTCCACTCCGCCGGATCTGATATACATGATGGAGCACAATCAGGTAGATCTGATATACATACTTGACGGCCCGAGATATAACAACAACTGGCATAAGGCCATGGAGGTCCCCGAGCAGATAGTCTTTGTGGCATCTGCCGCTTCGGACCTTTCCGACAAGGCTCAGTCAAGCCTTGCAGAGCTCCTTGACCAGCCTTTCTTCCTTACTGAAAAGGGAGCCAATTATCGTCTGCTGCTGGATAACTATCTTGCATCCCATGGCCTTTGTATAGCTCCCTCTATAGAGACGACAAATCCTGATTTCATTATAAAGATACTGAAGGACAACAAGGGGATATCCTTCCTTCCCTATTTCTGTGTGGAGGAGCATATAGAAGCAGGACAGCTGAGGCTTATCAATGTCACTGATTTCAAGAGCTTTTTATACAGACAGATCTTCTATATGAAAACGAAATGGAAGACCCGGGAGATGGATGAATTCATAAAGCTTGCGGCAGCTCACTGATGGAGCTGCCGCATCTGATTAAGGCAATCTTTCCTTTTGATATCACCTTTTTCTACGATCTTTGCTGCTACAAGCCATGTCCTGGCTCGATCTTATTTGTCATACTGTATGGAGGCCTTGATCTCCATTGACTTTTGCTCTCCGCAGAGTATCCTTACCAGCTCCAGTCCCAGATCGAGGGCATATCCGAGACCCCTGGATGTAGTTATATTGCCGTCCGTGATCACCCCGTCTCCCGTATGGCAGGCTCCCTCAAGCCTGTCCTCAAAGCCGGGATAGCAGGTGGCCTTTCTGCCTTTCAGCAGTCCCAGTCCTCCCAGCACGGAAGGAGCAGCGCAGATAGCTGCAATATGTCTTCCTGCCTGATTCTGTGTGATCAAGGCAGAACTGAGTTTTTGGTCAGCTCCAAGATTGAGGGTTCCTGGCATGCCTCCCGGAAGGAACAGCACATCTGCTCCCTCAAGCTCTGTCTCCTCTATGGTACTGTCACATATTATCCTTATCCCATGGGATCCTGTTATGGTCTTGTCACCACCTACTGCCACAAGCCTTGTATCGATGTCGGCCCTCCTGAGCACATCAACGCAGGCAAGGCACTCGACCTCCTCGGATCCATTTGCCAGAAATGCATATACCAATGCCATTCTTTCACCTCCTGAATATCATTATTACATTATTGTCCTTATTGCATTATTATCATTATTACATTACTATCCTTGTTGCATTATGCCCCTTGTTACATTTTGATCCTTATCATGTCATAAAGGACGTGCTTATCCAAGTGCAACGTCAAGCACCATCATCAGGGCGAACCCCAGTGCAAAGCCTATGGTCCCTATATTGCTGTGGGCCCCTTCGTTTGATTCAGGTATGAGCTCCTCTACTACCACATACAGCATGGATCCTGCCGCAAAGGCAAGCAGATAGGGAAGCAGAGGCTCTATCAGCCCAGTAAGAAATATTGTAAGCACGGCTCCTATGGGCTCCACCACGCCTGAAAGCATGCCCATGAGAAAGGCTCTGGTCTTTGACCTGCCCTCGCTGAGCAGCGGCATGGAAATGATGGCTCCCTCAGGGAAATTCTGTATGGCTATGCCTATGGCCAATGCAAAGGCTCCTGCCATGCTGACGCTTTCACTGCCGGAAAGCCAGCCGGCAAAAAGCACTCCCACAGCCATGCCCTCGGGTATGTTGTGAAGTGTTACTGCAAGGACCAGCATGCTCTTTCTGCTAAGGCTCGTATGAGGACCTTCCTCCTGCATATCAATATGCATATGAGGGATGACATGGTCTAACAGCAGCAGAAATGCCATTCCAAGAAGCAGCCCTATGACCGAAGGAAGGAAGGCGAGCCGTCCCATAGGCTCCGACATCTCCATGGCAGGTATCAAAAGGGACCAGACAGAGGCTGCCACCATCACACCGGAGGCAAACCCAAGGAGAGCCTTTCTCATGTGCTCTCCCATTCCGTCCTTCAGCATATATACACCTGCAGCACCAAGAACGGTGCCTATAAAAGGGATCGTTATACCTAAAGCTGTCTCAAAAATCATTTTAGACCTCCATTTTTATTTTCTCATTTTATGCGTCAAATGTACAGCGGAAAATCAAATGAGAAAGGAGCCATCCGGTATGGCCGAACAGCTCCTAAGCTCAATAGATGTATGGAGATATGTATGAGTAAATAAGTCAGTAAACCTTTTCAATAATGCCTGTCAAAGCAGGGCTCTATAACGATATCAGCCTCTGGCAGCTTCCACCGATGACCTTGTATACCTTCTGGTCTCTTTATAGGGATCAGGCCTGAACAAAAGATACAATATCAGTGCGAGCACAACGAAGGCAACTGCTGTCCAGAGGGTAAAGCTGACCATTCCAAGAACAAAGCCTCCTACCTGATAAATGACCAGGGATACGCAGTATGCGAAAGCATTCTGATATATGATCGCAAACCAGAACATCTTTCTGGACTGCATCTGCTGTGCCATGGTCGCTATCGCTGCAAGGCAGGGTGAATTTAGCAGGTTAAAGGTCAGGAATGAAAATGCTGCAACTGCCGTAGGGAACCAGCTCTTGATGGCAACTGCCACCACATCTGCTTCCTCTGAAAGCTCTTCTGATACATTTGCCAGGACGCCCATGGTGGAGACTATGGCCTCTTTTGCGGTAAAGCCCGCAATGGAGGCTGCTACAGGCTGCCACTCACCAAAGCCAAGAGGTATGAACAGCCAGGCTATGGCATTTCCAAGATATGATATCAGCGAGGCATTTGTATCCTCCACCATGCCAAAAGCCCCGTTTTCAAAACCAAAGGTGGAAAGGAACCACATTATCACGCAGGCAACGAACAATATGGTACCTGCCTTTTTCAGGAAGCCCTTTAATCTGTCCCATACATGGAGCAGGACTGTCTTTGCCTGGGGTATATGATATGCCGGAAGCTCCATGACAAAGGGAGCCGGTTCTCCTGCAAAAGGCTTTGTTTTTTTGAGTATGACTGCTGAAACAATGACCGCTGCCACACCTATGAAATACATGATGGGCGCCAGGAATGCTCCTACAGTCGCAGAACCCGTGGTATAGCTTGCAAGCACGCCTGCCATCAAGGCGATGACCGGAAGCTTTGCTCCGCAGGGTACAAAGGTGGCTGTCATGATGGTAAGCCTGCGGTCATTTTCCTGCTCTATCGTCCTTGAGGCCATGATGCCCGGTATCCCGCATCCGGAGGATATAAGCAGAGGGATGAAGCTCTTTCCTGAAAGTCCGAAATGTCTGAACACTCTGTCCATAACGAAGGCGATACGGGCCATATATCCCACATCCTCGAGTATGGAAAGCAGCAGGAACAAAAGGGCCATCTGGGGCACAAAACCAAGCACGGCCCCAAGACCACCTACTATACCATCAACGATGAGGCTCTGTACAAGCTCTCCGGCTCCAATGGAGCCAAGCAGTCCTGCCACTGCATCCTGACAGGCCACTACAAAGGAATCATTGGTCCAGTCCGTCATGACAGTTCCTACCGTGGTGACGGTAACATAATATACAAGAACCATGACTGCTGCAAAGATCGGCAGTCCTAGTATCCTGCTGGTCACGATGCTGTCTATCCTGTCGGATATGCTCATTTTGTTGCCGGATTTTTTTACGGCCTTGCTGCATATATCCTGGATATAAATATAGCGCTGATCCGTTATGACTGATTCTGCCTCGTCATCATGCTTCTTTTCTATCTCATCCGTATATGCCTTGTATTGATTTTGCTGAGATAATCCAAGCTCCTTTAAGACTCTTCCATCCTGCTCAAGAAGCTTTATGGAATACCATCTCTTTTCCTCCTCAGGGATGTTTGCCGGCAGCTGCTCCCTGATGCTGGCTATGAGCTGCTCCGTATCATCAGCAAATATCTTCTTGTCATAGCTTTTGCTGCGCTCTCCCCGGCCTGCCTTCTTTGCCGTATCAATGGATACACTGATCAGCTCTTTAAGGCCCGTGCCCTTGAGTGCGGATGTATCCACCACAGGACATCCGAGTATCTCTGAAAGCTTTTTATTATTTATGGATATTCCGTTTTTATGCAGAAGATCCGTCATATTCAGGGCAACGACCACCGGAACACCGGTCTCGATGATCTGTGTGGTCAGGTAAAGGTTCCTTTCTATATTGGTGGCATCCACGATGTCTATGATCACATCTGGCTTTTCCTTGAGTATGAAATCAGCCGATACGACCTCTTCTAGAGTATAGGGAGAAAGGGAATATATACCCGGAAGGTCCACTATCTCTATCTCGTCCTCTCCTGAGCCCTTGAGCCTGCCGCTTTTCTTTTCTACGGTGACCCCGGGCCAGTTGCCAACATACTGGTTTGCTCCTGTCAGAGCATTGAACATGGTCGTTTTTCCACAATTAGGATTTCCGGCCAATCCAAACCTAAGCTTCATCTTTCCGCCTCCTACGCGATCTTATCTGTAAATCAACTGTTGATGTCTGCATCCTTTTAAGTGAATTAGTTTCGACTAACCAGCGGACTTTAAAATAACTGAGCCCTGGCTCAGTCCTTTCAGCCTGCCTCTTTGATCTCGACACATTCCGCATCGTTCTTTCTGAGTGACAGCTCATAGCCACGCACGGTAAGCTCCACCGGATCTCCCAGAGGCGCAACCTTCCTGACGTAGAGCTCGCTGCCCTTTGTGATGCCCATGTCCATGATCCTGCGCTTATAGGCTCCCTCTCCGAGGATCTTTGTCACCACCACCGTAGAACCTACTCTTGCTTCCTTTAGCGTCATTTCATGACCTCCTGCATTATTTATTCATACAAGGATGTGACGGGCCTGCTCTTCATTTATTGCGACCCTCGTATCCTTGACGGCGAGGATGACATTGCCTGACAGCTTTGATATCACCATGATCTGAGTGCCTGGGTTAAATCCCATAGAATTAAGATGGGCCCTTACAGCTCCCGAGCCAGTCACACGCATTATCGTATAGCAGCTTCCATTTGTACCCATTGAAACAGGCATCACTACCTCACCTCCGTTAGTCATTTCTAACTTCAGTAAAATGTTAGCACTAACTAACTGCATTGTCAAGAAAAATCATGCTTTTCCTTTACCTGAGAATACCTGCTGAGAAGTCAAACAAAAAGGCAGGAGCCTTCATGCTCCCGCCCTTTAGTCATCATTTGCCTTCCATCCGTATCAACGCTGAGGATTGACGTTGAATTCCAGATTTACATAGAGATTTCCGGATGCGTCCTGCCAGGGAGTAGAATATACCGTGACGCCATCCTCACGAAGATTCTTCTTGTAAACTATGTTGCATGAGGAGGTATCTCCGATCACAAAGCCGTTTACGCTGCGTCCTATCATCAAGGATTCGACCACATCATCCAGCTCTCCGCTGACACCATTGTAGCTGAACCTAAGCTTATTGAACTCCTTGAACTCCCTGCCTCCTGTATAAAGGACCATGGCCATGTGTTGTGAACCATTCCTCCCTATCACATTGGCATCCAAAAATTCAAGGACTGAAGGTATCAGATTCGCATCATCCACATTAAGTACATTGCCGGCACTTACAGCCTCAGCTGCAAGCTCCTCTTTTCTCGCATTATCCTTTGCTATCTCGTTGTCCCTGTTCTCATATCTTTGCTTAGTGGAGCTCATCTCCTGATCTATGGTCGAGACTCCCTCCGGACGGACATGAAGATAATAAACGCCTGTGATGGAACGGTCCTTATACTGCTTCTGGGTAGTATCCACCGTATACCACTTGCCATCCTGCTCAACTATGTTAAAGGCATGGTTGGAGGTAAACAGATATTTTGCATCCAGGCCGCAGGCCTTTGCAAGACTCATAAAGGCATTTGTAAAGCCTCCGCATACGCAGCGTCTGTCTATAAAGGCTCCGTATGAGGACTGATCATTGGGAGCTCCATCATCGTAGGTCACATTGGCCACGATCCAGTCATAGATGGCCCTTGCCTTTTCATCATCGGACATGCCATCACTGATATTCGCAGCCTTCCACTGGGCTATGAAGGAATCTACTGCGGCCTGCTGGGCAGCATCCATCCAATAGCTGTCAGTGCCTGTATCATAATACTGCTTCCTATCCAGTATGCTCTGAGCCGTAACTGTGTTGGATCTTGGATACATAATGCTGCCTATGGCCATATCACTGACTCCAAGGTTCGAGGTGCTGAAATCTATGCCTTCATAGACCTTGGGTTCCAATGTACCCATGCCCTCCACAGCATAGCTGTCTGCTCCGGAATCGAGGGTCTTGGTGAGCACTATGCCATTTTCCGTCTGGGCTCCGTTTTCATTTACCGTTTTCTGATCCGGAGTCAGCCCCGAGGTGACAAGCCACCCCTCATTATCAAAATAATAGTTTTCAGCTATACCGTCGTTGTTGCCATCTATCCAGTACCATCCATTTCTGGCATAGATGCCGTTGCCCTGGTCGTACCACCAGCGCCCCGCATTGTCTCCGGTGCCCAGAGCCCAGGTACCTGCAAAGGACAGCATGCTCATGCAAAGTGATGCCGCCGCAGCT
>CALWET010000071.1 GCA_944377385.1 uncultured Lachnospiraceae bacterium
TATGCTGAGGCAGCCGCCGATTTTGAATTTGCAATACGTCTTGACCCCAGCAATGTTGACTGCTGGTATCACCTTGCCCTCTCCTACTTCCTTTTAGGAGATTATGAGCGGGCCGAAAAGGTATACAAGGTATGCTACAAGATGAGCGACGAGGATCTGGATGTCATATCCTGTACGGACTGGCTCTGGATGACCCTTCGCAGACTTGGCAAAAAGGAGGAGGCTGAAAGGCTCCTGGATAGGATAACCACGGATATGGAGCCCGGCATGGTAGTTTCTTACTATCGCAGGCTGCTCATGTACAAGGGCCTCATAAAACCCGATGAACTCATGACTCCCGATGCAGATGACCTTGAAGTAGTGACCATGGGCTTTGGTCTTGCAAATTACTACTATGAGACTGGCGAGGAAGAAAAGGGCAATGCAATGATACTCCGTGTTCTGGAGGCCGGAAAAAATGATGCTTGGGGAGCCTTTGGCTATCAGGCCGCCCTGGTGGAAAAAGAAAGAAGAAAACTTTAAAATACGGGTGCTTCCTTTGGAAGGCCCAGCTGCATCACAGAGGGGGATATCTTTACAGATCTTCCCCTCTGAAGCTTATGAAAGGTAACGATGATGGAAAAGGTAAAATTGGACTCCTTCCTGGATTTTTCATATCTGTCAGAACTCATGCTGTCTCCCGGAGGGCGCTATGCCGGCTTTGTACGCAGCCAATGCGATATTGAAAAAAACGGGTATAAAAGCTTTATCTTCGTATACGATACAGCAGAGAAAAAATGTATCCAGCTTACTGATGGCGGAAAAGAGCGCTCATTTATCTGGCTGAATGACAGAGAACTGCTCTTCCCCTCAGGGACCAGCGGTAAATTCCTTGAGCTAAGCACAGAATACAGCATAGTCACACCTGATGGCGGAGAGGCAAGGCCGGCCTTTTCCGTGCCCCTGCTTTCAGAGGGCATAAAGCACATAGGCTATGATCTGTTTGTGATACAGGCAAAGACGACGCTGTACCCTCCTGAGGATCTTCCTGAGACTGGAGCAAGCTGGGCCGTAGTAGACGAGCTCCCCTTTGTGGAAAATGGAGCCGGCTATGTCAGCGGCATGCGTCACAGGCTGTTCCTTTATCACAGCTCCACCGGTGAGCTAAGTCCCATCACCGGCGAGCGCTTCCTGCTTAGAGGCAACTTTGCCGTAAGCCCGGACGGATCCATGATAGCGTATATGGGTATGGATATGGACTACAGAGAGGAAGAAAAGCTTGGAGTTTTCGTTTACGATATAAATAAAGGCGAGACAAAGCAGCTTCTCCCCCCTTGGCAGATACAGGCTGCGCCATGTGGACTTTATAGGAGACAAGGTGCTGTTCACCGGAGCCGACGGAAAACGCTTCGTCTGGTCCCAGAACGCCTGGTTCTACAAACTGGACCCAAAGACAGGCAGTGAGGAGCTCTTTTATAAGAGCGAGCAGATGCCCATAAACAACAGCCTTGGCGACGACTGCCGCTATGGCGGAGGACAGCAGCATCAGGTCATAGGCGATACAGTATATCATGTCATCACCAAAATGGAGAGCGCCCAGCTCGTATGCATAAAGGACGGGCAGGAAACCCAGCTCACCTCTGAGCATGGCTCGGTGGACTGCTTCGATATATATGGAAATAAGGTATATATGGTGGCCATGCGTGGAGAGCGCCTGCAGGAGCTATACAGCCTTGACCTTGATACGGGGAAAGAGGAGCGTCTTACCTCCTTCAATGAGGACTATATCCTCTCCCATAAACTGTCCATACCCCAGAGCTGTGATTTCGTAAATCATGAGGGAGTCAGGATACAGGGCTGGGTGATACCGCCCACAGACTATCGTCCCGGCACCTCCTATCCAGGTATATTGACCATACACGGCGGACCAAAGACTGTTTACGGCGACGTTTATTTCCATGAGATGCAGCTTCTGGCAGCAAAGGGCTATTTTGTATTTTACTGCAATCCTACAGGCAGCGACGGCAGAGGAGATGAATTTGGCTTCCTTATCACCAGATATGGCACTGTAGATTACGACGATCTTATGCAGTTCACTGATACAGTGCTGGAGCGCTATCCCGATATAGACAGAGCTGCTCTGGGTGTTACGGGAGGCTCCTACGGCGGCTTCATGACCAACTGGATCATAGGACATACAGACCGTTTTGCAGCAGCCGTATCTCAGCGGTCCATATCCAACTGGATAAGCGATGAGGGTACCTCAGACTGGTCCTACCTCTATGTGCCCTGCAAGTTCGGCGGTGTATCTGCCACAATAAACAAGGATGCAGCCTGGAACAATTCTCCTCTTAAATATGCAGGGAGAGCAGTAACTCCTACTCTCTTCATACATTCAGATGAGGACTTTCGCTGTCCTCTGGGAGAGGCCCTGCAGATGTACAATAACCTGATCCAGCGCGGTATAGAAACGAGGCTCTGCGTCTTTAAGGGAGAAAACCATGAGCTCTCCCGAAGCGGAAGCCCTAAAAACCGCATAAAGCGCCTTGAGGAGCTCTTAGGCTGGATGGATGCCCATCTCAAGCACTAAGGAGGAGGAAGTATGATGAAAGCTATACAATTAGAGGATCTTCTAAGCTATAATTCCATTTCAGATCTCAGCTGGAGTCCAGAGGGAAGCCATGCTGCCTTCATCCTGCATAAGGCTGACATAGCCATAAACGGGTACCGTTCTGACCTTTGGGTATATGAGGCCTGTGATCACAGCCTCAGGCAGCTGACCTGGAGTGGAGATGTTCATTCATTCATCTGGGATAATGAGGATGAGCTTATCTTTCCTTCAAACAGCAGGGATGAGGACGACCTTGCAAAGCAGGCCTCTGGTGAGGAATGGACTGCCTTCTACAGGCTCTCTCTTAAAGGCGGCTGTGCAGAAAGTGCCTTTGACGTAGGACTTAAGGCAGTTCCTCTGGGAAAGCTCGATACCCATGTATATGTGCTCCGTGCCAGAAAAGATCTTATACAGGAGGAAAGGCTCAGGGGCCTTTGTGATACAGACAGAAAGGCAGAGCTCGAAAGACTCAGGGAGGAGCGCAGCCGTTTTTCCATCTTTGACGAGGCTCCTTTCTGGTTCAATGGACTTGGCCTTATAAACAAGACCAGGGTCGGCCTCTTCCTTTATAACAGCAGTACCGGCGAGCTAAGACAGCTCACCGAGAGACTTTTTGATATGGAAGGAGTGTCGGTCTCTCCCGAATATGGAAAGATAGTTTATCACGGCCGGGTATTCGATACTGTAAGCGATTACCGCACAGGCATATGGGTATACGACTATAAGACTGGGAAAACGAGCTGCGCCGTCCCTCAGGGCGTATACCGTATGCGGCAGGCAGGCTGGCTTAAAGATAGGGTGGTATTTGCAGGTACAGCCATGGGGGAATACAGCTACAGTCAGACTCCTGCTTTGTTTACCGTAGCCCCTGACGGAGGCCAGGTATCAAGACTTTATACCGAATCCCTGTCCATAGGCAATCCTGTGGCCTCTGATGTACGCTATGGCTCAGGAACTGCCTTTAAGACAGAGGGAGACAGCCTGTATCTCATATCAGGGCAGGAGGATATGTCCCGTCTCCTCTGTATCAGCTCAGCTGGCAGCATGACAGTCCTTGCCGAGCCCTATGGCTCTGTGGATCTGTTTGATGTAAAGGATGGCAGAGTGCTTTATGTAGGGATGTCAGATATGGAGCTTCAGGAGCTTTACAGCATAGAAAATGGAAAGTCTGTAAAACGTAGCGGCCTCAATGGGGAATACACAAGCTCCCATGCTGTCTCCAGGCCCGAGGAGCTAAGGTTCACAGACCCTGACGGCTTTGAGATACACGGATTCGTGATAAAGCCCTGTGACTACGATCCCAAAAAGACCTATCCTGCCATACTGGATATACACGGAGGGCCCAGGCTTTCCTACGGCCCTGTTTACTATCACGAGATGCAGTACTGGGCTGCCCATGGATATTTTGTATTTTACGCAAATCCCAGAGGAAGCGATGGACGAAGCGATGAATTTGCCTATATAAGAGGTAAATATGGTACGGTAGAATTCAATAACCTCATGCAGTTCACAGACGAAGTCCTTAAGCACTATCCTCAGATAGATCCTGCCCGTCTCGGTGTAGCCGGAGGTTCCTATGGAGGCTTCATGACCAACTGGATCATAGGTCATACAGACCGTTTTGCGGCAGCAGCCTCCCAGCGCTCCATATCCAATTTTGTGACCATGGAGGGCACCAGCGACTGTGGACGCACCTTTCTGCTGGGACATATAGGAGCTACTACTGAGGAGGATGTGGAAAAGGTATGGAGCCAGTCTCCGCTGAACTCTGCCCATCTCTGCACCACTCCCACCCTCTTTATCCACGCCAAGGAGGATTATCGCTGCTGGTATGTTGAGGCATTCCAGATGTTCACGGCCCTGAGGAGCAGAGGCATAGACTCAAGGCTCTGCCTCTTCAATGGGGAGAACCATGAGCTCTCACGTTCAGGCAAGCCTGTAAACCGCATAAAACGGCTTAAGGAGATCACAGCATGGATGGATAAGTATCTACATCCAGAAAATAGATAAGCTTGCCCTATCAATTAGTATTATATTATAATATTCATGGCTACTGAATAAACGGTAGGCGGTCAGCCCATCTGAGGTATTTCCCTATGGGCAGCACTCCTATAAATGTATTGGAATCTCTCCAACTGCATGAAAGGAGGGCTATCGTATGAGTGACTATGAGATGCTCATGGTGGTACTAACCATCATGACTATCATTATCAGTATACGAAAAAAGTAACCGCCCCATGCCAAGGTAATGGTTACTTTTTTGTAACATATTATTTGGGCTGACCGTCTATCTCAGTAGCCTTTTATATTCTCATTATAACAAGCTTTAGCAATTTGTCAATTTGTTAAGCTATATACTATAAGCTTATCTTCAGTCAAAAGTGCAGAGTGTTCCTGCCTATGAAGTATCCATCAATTTGTCGTTGCATGCATTTCATCATACGTCGCGACTATTTGCTTTACCCTGCCCCGTGTTCCTTCTTCCACTGCTTTATCTGCCTGAGCCTTTCTCCATAGTTCTTTTCAAGGCCCTGGGCTGTGGGATGGTAATACTCCTTTCCCAAAAGGCTGTCAGGGAGGCACTGCATGGAAGTGATCTTTTCCTCAAAATCGTGGGCATACTTATAGCCCTTTCCATAGCCCAGATCCTTCATAAGCGAAGTAGGGGCATTCCTGATATTGAGGGGCACAGGCTCTGCAAGCTGAGTCAGCGCATCCTCTTTGGCGCTGTTATAGGCTGTCTCCATGGCATTTGACTTTGGAGCCAGGGACATATATATGACAGCCTCCGTCAGATTTACGCTGCACTCTGGCATGCCGATAAAGTGGCAGGCCTGATAAGCTGCCACTGAAAGCTCCAGGGCTCTGGGATCAGCCATGCCTACATCCTCACTGGCAAAGCGTATCACTCTCCTGGCAATATAAAGGGGATCCTCTCCCGCCTCAAGCATACGGGACAGCCAGTATACCGCTGCGTCAGGATCTGAATTACGCATGGACTTATGCAGCGCAGATATGAGATTATAGTGCTCCTCTCCGTCCTTGTCATAAAGAAGGGCTTTTTTTGAGGTGCACTGCTCAACAGTCTCCAGGCTGACAGTTGTGGTCTGGCCGTCAAAATCTCCGTTCAGTACCGTCATCTCCAGAGTGGAAAGGGCAGCCCTGGCATCTCCGTTTGAAAAGGCGGCTATCATATCCAGCGCCCGCTCATCCATATCTATCTTCTGGGCTCCAAATCCTCTTTCATCCTTTATGGCCCGTTCAAGCAGCCGGATCATGTCTTTTTTTTCCAGGGCCTTCAGTACAAATACACGGCATCTTGAAAGCAAAGCCCCATTGACCTCAAAGGAGGGATTTTCCGTAGTGGCTCCTATCAAAACTATGCTGCCTTTCTCAACAAAGGGCAGGAAGGCATCCTGCTGGGCTTTATTGAAACGATGTATCTCGTCCACGAATACTATGGTCTTTTTTCCAAACCTGCGTCCTTCATCTGCCCTCTGCATGACCTCTCGTATCTCTTTTATCCCGCTGGTCACCGCAGAAAAATTTATAAAATCCGATCTGGTCTGATTGGCTATGACATGGGCAATGGTGGTCTTTCCCACACCCGGAGGGCCCCAAAAGATCATCGAGGATACCTGGTCCTGCTCTATTATGCGCCTCAGCACCTTTCCTGGCCCCAATAGATGCTGCTGTCCTACTATATCATCCAGCTTTTCAGGCCTCATACGATCTGCCAGGGGCCTGTAGCCCGTATTTTCAAAAAAGCTTATCTGTTCGTCCATAAGATCGACCTCTGTAATTCATGGAAGCTACATGGCGGCAAAGCCTCTAAGGGCTGTCCTGCAGCCATAGCCTCAAGCTATGCAGATATTATATCATACTTGCAAATAAAGAGGTATTTAAGTAACATTATCATATAAGAGCATATAGCTGGCATCCGGCTTTTAAACAAACAGTTTTCAAAGGAGTTTGCGCCATGTTTTCACAGAAGGTACTCGACATAGAACAGGATACCATAGAATTTCGCAGGAAGCTGCACCGCCATCCTGAGCTTTCATTTGAAGAAAGGCATACCACAGAGCTTATCATTTCAGAGCTTGAAAAGCTGCCAGGCATAGTCATAGAGAGGCCCACCAAAACAGGTGCTGTGGCGATACTCAAGGGAGGCGCAGGTGCAGGCCCTGTGATCGCCCTCAGGGCCGATATAGATGCCCTGCCTATCACTGAGGAGACTGACCTGCCCTTTGCCTCTGATACACCTGGCGTCATGCATGCCTGCGGCCATGATGGCCATGCCGCCATGCTGCTTTCTGCTGCAAGGCTGCTTTCATCAGAGCAGCAGAGCCTCAGAGGCGAGGTACGCTTTATCTTCCAGCATGCCGAGGAGCTTCCTCCGGGAGGGGCAGCTGAGATGCAAAAGGCAGGCGTGACAAAAGGCGTATCAGAGATCTATGGCCTGCATCTTCAGTCAGGCATCCCCTTAGGTGTATTCGGCTCCCGTCCGGGCGCCCTTACAAGTGCCACGGACCGTTTCGATATAAAGGTCATTGGAAAGGGCGGACACTCTGCCTTTCCCGAGACCTGCACAGATCCCATAGTCATAGCAGGAGAGCTCATAGGCTCCCTCCAGACCCTGGTATCAAGGAGCATAAAAGCCGTGGAGCCGGCTGTAGTCTCCATATGCATGGTAAACTGCGGCACGGCCTATAACATAATCCCAGGTGAGGCCAAGCTTACCGGTTCCACCCGAACCTTCAGCAGAGAGACCAGGCAGAGGCTGCCCGAGCTTATGGAACGCATCGTAAAAGGTATATGCGAGGCCCATGGCGCAGATCATGAATTCAGCTTTTCAAAGGGCTATGCCTCTGTCATAAACGATCCAGTCCTTACGTGCCTTGCTTCGGAGCTGATCAAAAAAAGCTTTGGCAATGACCATTACATGGAGATAGACCCTCTTATGCCCGGTGAGGATTTCTCAGCCTTTTTGGAAGATTGTCCTGGCTTTTTTGCGGATCTCGGTACCATGAGCGAGGATCCGGTCTACAATGTCCCCCATCACAACAGCCGCTACTGCATGAATGAAGCGGCGCTTAAATACGGAGTCCAGTTCTACTATGACCTGGTCAGGCAAAGGCTTGGTTAAGGACGCAAAAATACAGCCACCCGTCAGATCGGATGGCTGCATTTTCGTATGTATGTCTTTGATCTTTGAAAGCTTATTTAGCCATAGCGGCCTTCTTTTCATCAGACTTCTTCATCCAGTCCTTGCCCTCAACGAGTCTGGCAATTACCATTGCGAAGCCGGTATCACCTGTAACATTTACTACCGTTGCAGGAGCATCGGTGATGGTTCCGATAAGTACCATGATGGGTATGGAAACTGTAGGGAAGCCAAATGCTGAGGTGATGAATATCTCAGCCACATATCCGCCTGCAGGGATACCACCCATAACGATGGAGGAGATAACTGCAACGAATATTGAAAGCAGGATATTCTCAAAGGTGCCATACTGCATTCCGAATACTGAGCAAAGGAATGCTATCTTTATGATCTGTATAACGCAGGCGCCGTCCTTGTGAAGGTTTGCACCAAGGGGTACTACCAGGTCAGCTACCTCATCGGGAACTCCGATCTCCTTTGCCTGACGGAGGTTGATGGGCAGAGTAGCTGCTGAGGAGCAGGTTCCAAGAGCTGTAAGTGTGGGAGGAACACAGGTCTTCCACCATCTCTTGACGCCGTCCATACCTGCGCCGATATAGGCAAATACAGTCTGAGATACGACGAAGTATATGGCAATAACTACCAGATAAAGAACTATGGCCTTTCCAAGAGGTCCTACGACTTCACTGCCGTACTGTCCAATAAGGATCGCAAAGTAGCAGCCCAGTCCAAGGGGAGCTATCTTCATAACGATACCGATGAGCTTTACTATAGCCTCTGTCATGGCTTCCATGGCTCCAACCAGGGGCTTTGTCTTTTCTCCGCCCATGATGATGGCTATTGCAAACATGATCGTGAAGACGATGAGTGCCATCAGATTGGATCTGGAGAACAGTGAAGGGAAGTCATTGACAGTGAACATTCCAAGGATGTTCAGTGATCCTGTCAGGTTCTCTACTTCCTCTGTCAGGTCAAGCTGTACGCCTGCTGCCGTATCGATGAACAGGCAGGGAACTACCATGAACAGACAGGAGATGATACCAGTTACGAATGTACCGATCAGGAAGTATATAAGTATCTTTCTGAGCTTTGACAGGTCGGTCATCTTTGCGATGGCTGCTGTCAGTGAGCAGAATATCAAAGGTACTACGCAGCAGTACAGCAGGTTCAGGAACAGGTCAGCCACAGGCTGAAGTATGGATGCTCCCTCTCCCCAGAATGCTCCTACGATTCCGCCGATAAGCATGGAACCAAGGAGTACTATGGATGATTTGTAGGAATCCCAAATCTTTTTCATCTCGTTTTTCTCCCTTCTTTCAAAAAAGGCTTACCACTTTTTATGATTGTCCAGAGCTTCCTTGAGCTGGTCAAGGCACTTAACTACAGTGGACTTAGGACAAGCAATATTGAACCTCTCGAACTGAGCTGTGGCAGGTCCAAAGATCTTTCCTGAGTCAAGCCACAGGTGAGCCTCCTCTACCATGATATGCTCAAGCTCCTCATCACTGAAGCCATATGCTGAGAAGTCTACCCAGATGAGGTATGTGCCTTCAGGCTCTACAAATGTAGCCTTGGGGAAGTTCTCCTTTACGAACTCTCTGAAGTACTTCATGTTCTCGTTGATGTATGCATTGAGCTCCTTTACCCACTCAGCACCGTGAGTATAGCAGGCCTTGCATGCAAGCATAGCCATGATGGGCGCATTGCTGTAGCCTACACGGCCCTTCTGTACCTCAAACTCGTCATGCATCTCTTTGTTCCTGATGATGATGTTTGCAGGCTGAAGTCCGGCTACATTGAAGGTCTTGGAGGGTGAAGTACATACGATGACATTCTTTGCATACTTCTCGTCCAGGGTCATTACGCTGGTGGCCTTGAAGCCAGGATATACGAAGTCTGCATGTACCTCGTCATCGATAACGATCACATTGTGCTTGAGGCAGATGTCCAGCATCTTCTCCAGCTCTTCCTTGCTCCATACCCTTCCTACAGGGTTGTGAGGATTGCAAAGGATAAAGAGCTTTACATCGTTCTCCACGATCTTCTTCTCGAAGTCCTCATAATTAACGGTGTATCTGCCATCGGTGTAATCCAGCTGGCTGTTTACAAGCTTCCTGTCATTGTTCTCAATGACCTCACGGAAGGGATAATAAACGGGCTGGGTGATAAGGCAGTGGTCTCCGGGCTTTGTGAAGGCATTTACACAGGTAGCCAGAGCCATAACTACACCGGGAAGAATGGATACCCACTCAGGCTTTACGGTGAAGCCGTGCTGGGATGAGAACCATCCGTTGAGAGCCTCATAATAATCATCCAGAGGATCGCTGTATCCGAAGATGCCGTGATCAACTCTCTTGCGGAACTCATCAAGTATCTCCTCGGGAAGCTTGAAATCCATATCTGCGACCCACATGGGAAGCAGATCATCCCTGCCCTTACGCTTCATGGCAAAATCGTACTTGAGGCAGGTCGTACCGCGACGATCAACGATCTCGTCAAAATTATATTTTCCCATAATCAGAACCTCCTTTTGTTTAATTATGGTTTAATGTTTAAACTATTTTCATACTTATAGTATCACCCTATTTTGTACATGTCAACGATTTATTTTATGTTTTTTTTAGTATTTTTTATGCGTTTTTCATATTAAATTTATTCTTTTTATAGTATAATTATTTTCTATCACTTTTAAGGAGAGGCCAATGGAAAAGCAATCCTTCGATGACGATCCCGTAGCAATAGACAGCATATTCCAGCTGCTGAACGCAAAATACACCCAACTCTATCGCTTTGTCATGCGGTATAACAAATATATACATTCCTCACATCAGTATGCTGACGTCGAGCCCCTGACCATGATAGAAGTCCATACACTTACATATATAGAGGACAATCCTGGAATCAGCCCCACCGACCTGGTCAAATACTGGGAGCTGACAAAGGGCGCAATATCGCAGATCCTCAGCAGGCTTTGCGACAGGGGCTTTATAATAAAGGAAAAGGCTCCCGACAACGCAAAATCCCTCAGGCTCTATGCCACAGAGGAAGGCAAGCGCATAAGCCTGGCTCATAAGCTCTACGATATCAAGGATATCTCAAAGACCATGAGCCACCTTCAGAAAAAGCTTAGTCCCGAGGAGATCGACGTTTTTTATAAGGTTATCGGTGTATATAATGATGTCATAGCCGCAGATTTTGAACTCAACAGCGGCCATAGATCCGATCAAAAATAAAATTTTTGACGGCTGGAAAATATTTACTATTTCATATGAAAATAGTTTAGTCAGAAAACCAAGCTCTGTCGCCGTTATGGCGACAGATTTTTTTCGCTTTCATACAAAAAAACCGGAGCCATCTCCGGTTTTTTATGCAAAACTCTCTAAAGTCGTATGACGTCATATGTTTTTATTTAAACTGTGCCTTTATACTGGTCATTTTCAGATTTGCGGCATAAAAGCCTGTCTGCTGTCATTTATTTAATGGTCTTTCCCAGAAAATAAACTATCAAAGCGATGATGATCATTACGACGAACAGCCCAAGCATTCCCTGCCACATCATCGTAAGGGCCGACGCCAGATTACCTGTTGCTATCTCCATGAGCCTACCTCCCTGCTTATCTGAAGAAACCAAGGATGATGCCTCCGGCTACCGCCGAAGCTATCTGTCCTGATACATTTGCTCCTATGGCATGCATCAAAAGATGATTCGTAGGATCCTCCTGAAGGCCTAACTTCTGAACCACTCTTGAGGACATGGGAAATGCCGAGATACCGGCAGCTCCCACCATGGGATTTATCTTGTTCCTGCTGAACAGGTTGAAAAGCTTTGCCAGCAGGCAGCCTCCTATGGTGTCAAACACAAAGGCGAAAAGTCCCAGCAGCATGATCAGTATCGTGCTTGGCTGTACGAACTGCTCTGCGGTCATGCTGAAGCTGATGGTGATGCCAAGGAGCAGTGTTATCAGATTTGCCAGCCCGTTCTGTGCCGTGTCCGAAAGGGAATGGAGCACTCCGCACTCTCTGATCAGATTTCCAAACATGATCATGCCCACCAGGGATATAGAATCCGGTGCCACAAGACCCGCTATGAAGGTCACTATGATGGGAAAGGCTATCCTTGTAGTCTTTGATACGCTTCCGCTGGCATAGGGCATGCGTATCATCCTTTCCTTTTTGGTGGTGACAGCCTTGATGGCCAGTGGCTGTATTATGGGCACAAGGGCCATGTAGGAGTATGCAGCCACGGCTATGGGCCCTATGTAATTTGATTTCAGTACCTGGGATACAAGTATGGATGTGGGGCCGTCTGCAGCTCCGATAATGCCTATGGAAGCCGCATCCTTTAGATCAAAGCCAAGGATGACAGCAAATACTATGGTCAGGAATATTCCAAACTGAGCTGCCGCTCCGAAAAGGAACATCTTGGGGTTTGAAAGAAGCGGGCCAAAGTCTATCATGGCTCCGATACCGATAAACAGCAAAAGCGGAAATGCCTCTGAGGCCTCTATGCCAGTCTCAAAAAGCCACTGGATGATGCCATGGGTCTCTCCTATGCCCTCCATCATCTGATTGATGGCCGACGATCCTGGTATATTTACCAGTATGGCTCCAAAGCCCATCGGCAGCAGAAGTGCCGGCTCATACTCTTTTTTAATGGCCAGCCATATAAGGGCTATGCCTATGACATACATCACCAGCTGCTGCGGTGTGATGGATATGATGCCTTCCCAAAGAAAGCTCAGTCCGTTCATTGATCCAAATTCCTCCATTATAAATAATTTCTTAAAAATTATAGCATACAGAGCTAAAAAATCCTATAAAAAAACATTGATCCCGGCATTAAAATTTGTTAATGTCGGGATCATTCAATGTCGGTATCGTTATGAAATTGGAGATCACTCATATCTAAGGGCAATGATGGGATCTCTCTGGGCTGCTTTCCTTGCAGGATATATCCCAAAGAATATGCCTACCATGGCGGAAAAGCCGACAGCCATAAGTACGACATAGGGCTTTATGACCACAGGCAGGGAAAATATGGCTCCAAGTATGGAAACCAGGCCGGCAGCCAGGCCTATCCCTATGATCCCGCCTATGGCTGAAAGCACGGCAGATTCTGTCAAAAACTGGATCATGATGTCCCTGGTGGTCGCCCCAAGGGCCTTCCTCGTGCCTATCTCCCTGGTGCGCTCAGTCACGCTCACAAGCATTATGTTCATGATGCCTATGCCACCTACCAAAAGCGATATGGCAGCTATTCCTGCCACGGCTGCTGCAACTCCTGAAAGCATGCTGTCCACCGTGCTCATCTCGGACTGGGCCGTAACGATATAAAAATCTTCAGGCTCACGGTTTTTTGTCTTCGCCACATAAGCGGCAAAATCTTCATTGAACTGCTCAAGCTCCGCAGCGCTCATATCAGGATCAGCAAAGAAATGACACTGATAGATATAATCATTGGGCCAGGTAAGGAGCGTCCAGGGTATGTAGGCCTCTCCGTTTGCGCTGGAGCCCGTCATAAGAGCGGTAAAGGCAGATTGCTCCTTTTCAAAAACTCCTATGATATTGAATTCCGTGACATTCCCATATACGGTTATCCTGAAGGTCCTGCCCACTGCGGCCCCTGCGCTTCCGTACAGTTCCTCCGCAGAAGCCCTGTCTATCACGCAGTTTGGCTTCCTGGCCAGTATGTCGCCCTCGTTCAGGTATCTGCCGTACACTATATTTACAGGCTGAACATCTATATAATTATAATCTACACCATAAAAATAAAAATTTTTCTTGGTGATATCCGTGACTATCTCTCCGGTCACTGAGTTCCCGCTGTCTATATAGGCCAGCCTGTCTCCAAACACCTCCTTGTAGCTTTCCATTTCATCCATGGTAAAATAGTCACTGTCTCTGACTTCCTCTATCCGATAGCTTATGGAGATATAGCCCTGAGTCACTCCCACATCCTGATAGATGTCAGAAAACATCTTCCTCATGGTATCCCCCACGGAGGTGATGGCTATGACGGAGCCTATGCCTATGATTATGCCCAGCATGGTCAGGAAGGATCTCATCTTGTTGGCCCTGAGAGCGCTCAGCGCCATCTTCATGTTTTCTATAAGCATCAGCTCATCCTCCCTCCAAGCGCCCCGGCTGTATCGGACAGAGCCGTAGGAGCAATATTTATCCTGTCACTTATGAGCCTTCCATCATTGAAGGTGATGATGCGATCCGTATATGCCGCAATGTTTTCCTCATGTGTGACCACGACTACCGTGGCACCATTTTGATGAAGCCTTGCAAACAGCTCCATGATCTCTATCGAAGTCTGAGAATCCAGATTGCCTGTAGGCTCGTCTGCCAATATCAAAGGAGGGTCATTTGCCAGGGCCCTGGCTATGGCCACTCTCTGCCTCTGTCCTCCGGAAAGCTCGTTGGGCTGGTGGTCGATACGGGAGGAAAGGCCTACCAGCTCCAGGAGCTCAAGGGCCCTCCTTCTGCGCTCCGAGGGCCTGACTCTGGCATAGGTCAGCGGTACCTCCACATTTTTAAGTATCGTCATCCTGCTGATAAGATTGAAGGACTGGAATACAAAACCTATCTTTTTATTGCGTATGCGGGAAAGCTCGTCAGGGCTCATTCCCGCCACATCAGTTCCATCCAGATAGTATCTCCCAAGGGTAGGAGTATCAAGGCAGCCAAGGATGTTCATGAGCGTAGATTTGCCGGAGCCTGAATGCCCCATGATGGACACAAATTCTCCCTTGTTTATGCTCAGATTTATCTTATTTAATCCAAGCACCCTCAGACTCCCGGTGTTGTATATCTTTACAAGATCCTCAAGGCGTATGAGCTCACTCATCGGCATCCCCCTCGGTCCCGGCCTCAGCCTGCGTTTCAGCTGCCGTCTCAGAGGCCGCTGCGTCAGCTCCTTCAGCAGTTTCAGCCTCTTTTCTTTCCGGCATGGAAAAGCTCAGCTCCATGCCATCTGTATATGCGGGCTGATAGCCTGTCAGATATATGGGCATGTAATCAACGTCATAAACCGCAGTGGGGTCCTCAAGTATCTCGATATTGATATCGCTTTCTATGCCGGTCTCCACTGGCATAGTCTGAAGTCTGCCGGTCACGACAGCTCCAGGAGCCGCATCAGAACTGTTATCAAAGAGGATAAACTGCATTATGCTCTGCCCAGTTTCGTCTTTCCCTACGGCTGAGATCGGAACCACAAAAGTATCGTCCTTTTCTTCCAGTATGATCTGAGCTTTTGCAGTGATCCCGGCCATCAATCCGCTTTTTTCCTCCGTAACACGGATCTTCGTGGGAATGACTCTTTCCGTGGAGCCGCCTCCCTTTTCCTCGCCGGTAGGGCTTATGCTTTCTATGACTCCGCTTTCCGATCCTCCCTCTCCAAGGATATCCGCCGTAATGATGACCTTCTGTCCCGGGCTTATCTGTCCGATGCTGTATTCGCTGACCTTTATCTCCATATTCAGCTGATCCAGGTTTTCAATGGTCAGTATGGGAGCTGAATTTTCTATATCATCAGCAAACTGTCCGACCTTTGTATTCACCCTGGTCACAGTCCCCGTGATGGGAGCCAGGATCCTGGCATTTTCCAGATTCTTTTTTGCCGCATCCAGCTCAAGTCCCGCAGACTGTATCTTTATATCCAGAGCTTCATCCGGGACAACCTTTCCGTCTAATGTCTCATAGGAGCCCACGGCTCTTTCAGCGTCATTGAGTGCCGTCTGTGAGGCCTCCAGCTCCACCTTGGATATGTCTCCTGTACCATACAGCACGGATTTCCTGTTATAGTCCTCCCTGGCGGTCTGAAGATCCTGGACAGCCTTATCATAGCTAAGCTGTGCGTTTCTGGTCTGAGTCTCCTTGTCACTGAGCGCCAGATCATAGTTGCTCTTTGCCAGCTCGTATTTGGACTCAAGCTCCTCCGGATCTATCTCCAAAAGCACAGTCTCTCCCGCCACGACCTTGTCACCCTCCTGTACATTCAGCGAGGTGATCTTGGCATGTATGCTGGATGTCACATCCACGCTGTCCGTGCCCTCTACAGGCCCTGTTATGCTGAGGGTATCAGCTATATATCCTTTTTCCAAAAGAGCTGCATCCACATAGATCGCAGAGCTTCCTCTAAACAGAAAAAGCCTTGCCGCTACGATCAAAAGCAGCGCAACAGGAATGAGCAAAAGGAGCCTCTTTTTACGACGCTTTTTCTTTTTGGCTCCCTGTGTGCCCTCATCCATGAGCTCCTTTATCTGCTCATCAAGGCTTCTGCTCTCTTCCTCTGCGCTGCTTGTTTTTTCTTCGATCCTGTCTCTGCTGTCTTCCATATATACCTGCCTGCCATATATTCTTAAAGATCCCTGTCTTACAGATCATTGCACATTATACATATATGAAAGCAGCAGGTAAATAAAACTAAAGAAGATTTAAGCTAAATATAATATTAGTACTACCCCCCCCTTAAAAACAGCAGAGCTGCTTGTTATCTGAAGCTGATCCTGCCCTGGCCGTAGGAATCTCCATACTCAGAGCCTACGCTTCCTCCCAGGTCCTTATTTATGTATGCAGAGAGTGTATCCACATCCGTAGACACCTCATCCCTTATGATATTGCAGCCTTCAAACATGCTCATCCCGTCTCCGCCTGACTTTAACAGATAATTGTGAGAGGCCAGCGTATAAGTCCTGTTTACATCCAGAGGCTCTCCGCCTACCATTATGTCCGTTACCCTGTAGGCTCCGCTCACTCCGGTAAAGCTGCCCTGAGCATCAGTTGTCACCGAGCTCTGCACCGAGGTATCCACGGTATAGGTAAGGCCTGATACATGCTGGAAGCCTCCGCTTTCCTCAGGATAATTCCTTACACCCATCTCCAGGCAATCCTTGATCTGCTGTCCCGTCACCTCAGCCACACATATCATGTTTCCGTAAGGAAATACACTCAGGGTATCCTCATAGGTAATGTCTCCTGCGGCTATGTCGGCCCTTATCCCGCCTCCATTCTGCATTCCTATATCAGCTCCTGTCTGTATCCTGTAGGCATCGGCACAGAGATCACCAAGATTAGTTTCGGCCCTCCTTACCGCTCTCTGGCCTGTGGCAGGATCAAGAGTTGTAAGCCCCACTGAAGTATGTCCAAGCACGGTCTGAAGGGAGGCCTCGTACTGAGCCTTTATGCCATCTATATACGACTGCATATATAAGTCCACATTTTTACCTGCTTCGTTTACAGCGGCTGATCCCGGAAGCACGAGCACCATGCCGGGACTCAGCATATCAGGGTCCTGGACCGTAGACAGGTTCAGCTGCCATATGGGCTCCCACAGATCATAGGAGCCAAGGAGCCTTTTTGCTATACGCCTGAGGCTGTCTCCCTTCTGCACCGTATATGTCATGGCAGGACTGCTGTCTGCCGGCACCTCAGATATCAGCTCTGTCCTTATGCTTCCATCCGTGCCTATGGATACCTTTCCTACAGTTGAAAGCTTGGTACCTGTCTGGATCAAGGGCACTGCCTCACCTGCCTTGTTGGTACAGGTCCTTTCATAGGTCTCATGACTGTGGCCGTCTATGAAAGCGTCTATGCCCGTGGTATTTTCTATGACAGCCTCAGAGCTCCACTGCTGATGTACGCCCTCATTGCCAAGATGACCAACTGCTATCACAAATTCCGCTCCGGCTGCCCTGGCACTGTCCGCAGCTGTCTGAACTGCGGCATAGAGTGCTGCTCCAGTGGCGTCCTCACAAAAACCATAGATATAATTTCCCGCTCCGTCCTGGAAATAGACAGGAGAGGATTTTGTAAAGCTTTCCGGCGTGGTGATGCCTATCATCGCCACATCCGTATCCTCAAAGGTAAACATACGATATGCGGGGAATACCGTCGTGCCTGTGGCGAGAGAGGTGAAATTGCAGGAGGTATAGCCGCAGTCCAGCTGTCCCGCAAGCTCAAGGAAGCGGGACATGCCATAGTCAAATTCATGATTTCCGGGTATGGCGAAATCATAGCCCAGCTCATTCATGATATCCACTATGTAGCCTCCATCCGACAGTGTACCTATCGGAGCTCCCTGTATGGAATCTCCTGCATCCACCAGCATGACATAGGGCGTCTGCTCCTTCATCTCCTTTTCATAAAGCGCAAGCCCGGCATAGCCTATCCCGTCCTCAATGCCGCAGTGCACATCATTTGTATTAAGTATGATGATGTCGTGGTCAAGGGCAAAGGCTGCAGATACCGAGCAGAGGCTCAGCACAAATCCCAGGCTGATCCCCTTGAGCGCTGCAAAAGCATCCTTATATTTCATATGTCTCTCCTTTCCTTCAGATGATTTCCTTTTTCCATTATCATTTTATATCAGTATTGTAAAAAAATGTTACATTAAATTATACTTGATATTTAAGGCATAAGGGTATATCCTTAATAGACCTGTTTATAAATTGAATCATAATGCAGAAGGGATGAATAGATGAACAAAAGATATTCTACGATCAAAATGACTCAGCTGGCTCTGCTGATCGCCATAGAGCTGCTGATGGCACTGACTCCCCTTGGCTATATCATGATACCTCCCATAGCCGCCACCCTCATGCACATACCTGTCATAGTAGGTGCGATCGTCATGGGACCTATGGAGGGAGCCGCTCTTGGAACGGTATTCGGGCTAACCTCCATGTGGAAGGCAAGCACTCAGGCCACAAGCCCGGTGGATCTTGCCTTCAGCCCCTTTGTCAGCGGAAAGCCTTTGCAGAGCCTGATCATGTGCATGGGGCCCCGTATCCTGCTGGGGATCATAGCCGCCATGCTGTTCAGAGCCTTTTTCAAAGCCTTTCACGGCAAGGAAGGGCTGTCCATAGGCCTGGCCGCAGTAATTTCCACCATATGCCATACTGTACTCGTGCTTGGACTCCTTGCACTGTTCTTCAGTGAATTTGGCATGGGCGTGATGGCTGTGGTGCTGTCGCTGGTCACTATCTCCTCGGTCTGTGAAATGGCAGTGGCTGCCATCATATCCGTGGCAGTATGTATACCGCTGAGACGTTCACTGGGGCATTGATGACCTTTGACAAAACCGTTCCATCAAGCGGGAGCGATCCTCAGAAAAGTCGGAGTCGTGTAAATTCAAATATGTTATTGTAAAATCATTGAAAATAAGATAGAATTTTTCTGGAAACTCAGGGATCCCTGATCTAAAGGGCCATCGCCAAGCGGTAAGGCACAGCACTTTGACTGCTGCATTCGCTGGTTCAAATCCAGCTGGCCCTGTACAAAAGGGAGCGGCCGGGCTGCATATGATATGCTGCCTGCCGCTCCCTTCTTTAATGCCCTTATCTTATCAGCATCGCATCTCCAAAGGAAAAAAATCTGTATCTCTCTCTTACGGCCTCGTTATAGGCTTTGAGTATGTTCCTTCTTCCTGCAAGTGCCGAAACAAGCATGATCAGCGTTGACTGAGGAAGATGGAAATTCGTGATGAGCTCATCCACGATCTTCCATTCATAGCCCGGGTAGATAAAGATCCCTGTCCACATGCTCTTTGGCTTTAATATGTATTTTGTGACTATTTTGCCGTCTTGTCCTATAAGTATGTGTTTTTTATCTAAAGAATCGGATGTAAACGTATTATTTTTTGTTTTTTCATCCTCCCAGCTGTTTTTCCTGGTCTGCTCCTCCAGCTCTCTTTCCAGGGAGCTCACATCCTCGCCCATTTCCCTCAGGAGCCTGACATATTCAGGATTAAGCTCCGCTGCAGATTCCAGTGTCCTTGTCGAAGTAGTGCCGACTGACACTATCTTGTGGCCCTCTGCCATGGTCCTGTTTACTATCTCTGCGGTTTCCTCCGGTACTATAAAGAACTCCGTATGCATATGATGCTCTTCTATGGTAGCCGCCTTTACCGGTCTGAAGGTACCAAGGCCCACATGAAGTGTGACCCTGGCTATCCTGATTCCCCTCTCCTCGATCTGAGCAAGGAGCTCCTTCGTAAAATGCAAGCCTGCAGTAGGGGCGGCCGCAGAGCCCTCATGCTTTGCATAGACTGTCTGATATCTGTCCTTGTCCTGGAGCTTATGTCTGATATATGGAGGAAGCGGCATCTCTCCAAGCCGGTCCAGCACCTCCTCGAATATGCCGTCATAGATGAATCTGACCAGCCTGTTGCCTTCATTTACCGTATCAAGGATCTCAGCCTTGAGCATCCCGTCTCCAAAGACTACCTTGGCTCCCTGCCTGAGCTTTTTCCCGGGACGCACCAAGCACTCCCACACATCTCCGGTCTTTCTTGTAAGCAGGAGTATCTCTGCATGAGCTCCGGTATCTTCCTTGACTCCAAGGAGCCTGGCCGGGATGACCTTTGTGTCATTTATGACGAGACAGTCCCCTGGAGAAAGATAGTCCATTATATCCTTAAAGTGCCTGTGCTCCATGGCTCCGGTCTCGCGGTCCAGCACAAGGAGCCTTGAAGAGCTCCTGTCCAGCAGCGGATCCTGGGCTATCAGCTCCTCCGGCAATTCATAATCAAAATCCTTTACATCCATCGTTTATCCGACACTTCCTTCCGAAACCTCTGGCTGCTCAGGCTGAGACGGCGTTGCAACAAGCACGGAATCCTGGGGATCGATGAACAGATTGACCTCTGGCTCTCTCTCAGGATCATAGCTTGATTCCTCATATATGCTGCCATCTGTAAAGGCCGTATATATAAGAGCCAGATCACTGTCATAGCCAAGGACATTTGACAGCTCATTGTCCGTTTCCGTAACCATCTCCTCCACCTCAGGCTCTGACAGCAGACTGTTTATCAAGGTCAGCTTTTCACTGTCCAGGCTCTCGTCTATGATATAGCTCCCTTTTTCATCCTTTTCCACATAAAAATACATGATGCCCGGAGCATTCGTATCAGTCCTTCTGAAATTGACACTGTAGGTCACAAAGCAGACCTTTGAATCGCCGTCAAGCCCGGCTGCCAGCCATATGGCCACATCATTGAAGGATTGTATCCAGGAGGCCTCTGCCCTGAGCTTTTCTGAAAGCAGATCCATGGACTGGTCGGGCTCTCTGCCAAACAAAGCGTACAGCCCCTCCGCATCAGCTGAAAGCCTGCAGCTGAAATAAGAATCTATGAGCATGCTGATCTCAGGTATGTCACAGGCTCGAAGCGTCTCTGCCTGTCTGGAATCATCCATTGCCGATGCAGTTGCAGGAGCCATGCTCACATCCTGAATCTCCGCACCTCCATTATCTGGATCAGTCTTTCCTCCGTTTCTCAAAAGTGCAAAAAGAGCGGCTATGATCAGGACCAGAATGATCGCTGCCGCAGATACGAAAATAAGACGGCTGCGATCCATGGGTGCTCCTCCCCTGCTACGGGATCCTGCTGCCGCCCGTCTTCCTTTGATCCTGGATCTTGACCTTTGTCTCAGTCTGTCTTTGTCGAAGAAGCTGAGATCCAGATCAGTATCCTTGGCCTTATTTTCTTCTGAAGCCCCCGGCATATCGGGGGCTTCCTTTTTATCAAGCTCGTTCAATCCGGCTTAACCTACCTTTTCCACATATTCACCGTTTTCATTTACTCTGTAGGTACCATCTATGACTGTATTTGTAGCCATGACACCGCTGGAGGTCAGATAATAGGACTTGCCCTCCTCTGAATCGGTGACCCACTTGTTTCGGATCATTTCGCCACTCTCCGTATCAAAATAATACCAGTCTCCATTGGCAAAATGTATCCATCCCGTACACATAAGCCCATCTCCGTCAAAGAAGTAGGACTTTCCTTCAAGGTCCAGCCACTCATTTTTGCAGATGCTTCCATCAGCCTTTACATACTGAGTTCCGGCCTCGGTCCTGACAAACCCGCTGCCTGTCTGAGCCGTGGACTGAGGTCCCGTTCCTCCAGGCTGGGCTCCGGACTGAGATCCCGTGCTTCCCGCAGCTCCAGGACCCTGAGTCATTCCTGGCGTGATCGGAGCCTCTGATCCCTGGCCTATGGTATCCGTGACTGTGCCAGGAGCCGTCTGGCTGCCATTTTGTCCTGCAGAAGCCCTGATCAGTTCCTTGCCATAGTCAAAAAGAAGCTTTACATCGTCATAGTGCTTGCTCTTTGACTTCATGACCACTGCCACCAGTCTGTGTCCCTCTACATCAGCGACCTCGGCAAGGGTATTGCCTGCCTTTGAGGTATAGCCTGTCTTTCCTCCAAGTATACCCTCATAATACTGGCTGTTTGACTGGTTTATCATCTTGTTGCCATTCGTAACGGTTATGGCACCCCTGTTCTTTGAGGCAGGAAGCTGATAGGTACGGGTCTGAAGTATGGTTCTGACAGTTTCATTTGACACGGCTGCATTTGCGATCAGTGCCATATCCCTGGCGGTAGTATAGTGGCTTGCACCATTTAGCCCAGAGGCATTTTCAAAATGTGTACCTGTACATCCAAGCTCCTGAGCCCTCTGATTCATCCTCTCAGCAAAGGCTGCCTGACTCCCGGATACTTTTTCTCCAAGTCCGTTTGCCACCTCACAGGCTGATTTCAGAAGCATGGCGTAGAGACTGTCCCGTACACTCAGCTGATCGCCAGTGGTAAGATTGACAGTGGCAGCACCGGATTCCAGATTTTGTGTCGCCGTGGCAGTATAGGTGACCGTATCATCCAGACTGAGATTCTCCACTGCAAGCAGAGCTGTCATAAGCTTTGTCGTGGATGCGGGATACATGGCCTTTGTGCCGTTTTTATCGAAAAGGAACTGTCCTGTAGTAGCATCATAGAGCACTGCGGCCTCACTTGCCACCTGAGGCTGGGCTATGCTCTGGTCTATGCTTATCTGAGATGTCTGCTGCTGACTGCCGGTAACTCCAGGTCCCTGCTGCTCCTGCTGGACCCCCGGGCCCTGCTGTACACTGCCTCCAGGCTGAGTGGAGGCCCCCTCCTGTCCTGCTGACGGCACTGTCTCTGAATCAGCACTTCCTGTCCCGTCTATGACAGTAACAGTATCTTCAGCATCCTTTGCAAATACTCCGACGGTCCCCGGGCCTGAATCCACATACCCTGTCAGATCAGAGCTCATATATGTTGCAGCCGTGGATCCTGTACCAGGCTGAGTTGCCGTCACGGCTCCATAGGCATATGTAAGATTTGACATCATGGCCGCTGCGGCAAGCATGGAAAGTGCGGCCCTTCTGGTCCTGAATGACATAATAGCTGTCTCCTTGGTGTCTGATTTATTTATCCGTCTGCGCTGCTTCCATAGCAGAGCAAAGCAAGCATAAGTATATCACAGTCATTTTTTATTTTACAGGCACATCCTATTACGATATGCTTACGACATTTTGTCCTCTTTGCCGCAGTCTGCGGCTTTATCTGTCATGCCTGTATCTATGTTCATCTGGGATGCGATATCCTCAAAGCTGGCCTTTTTCTCGTGGCCCTCTGAGGCCTCTTTGACAGCCTCGGGCTCCGCATCTTTATCCCCCTCCTGAACATTCTTTAATATTGCCATGAATTCCTTTCCGGTAATGGTCTCTTTTTTTATCAGATGCTCAGATATACGATGCAGGGCCTCCATATTTTCGGAAAGTATACGCTTTGCCTCTTCATAGGATTCTCTGAGTATACGCATGACCTCGTTGTCTACCTCTGTGGCAGTTTCGTCACCGCAGTCCATCACTGTCCTGCCTGTCAGGTACATATCCTGATTCCTGGCAAGCCCCATAAGGCCAAACCTGTCGCTCATTCCGTACTGCGTGACCATGGCCCGACAAAGATGGGTAGCCTTTTCTATATCATTTGCAGCACCGGTGGTCACCGTGTCAAATACCAGCTCCTCTGCCGCCCTGCCTCCCAGGGTGGTCACCAGCATGGCGCAGAGCTCCTTTTTCGTATTGAGGTATTTTTCCTCCTCAGGTACCTGCATGACATAGCCCAGAGCCCCCATGGTCCTGGGAACTATGGTTATCTTCTGTACCGGCTCAGAATCCTTTTGAAGGGCAGCTATCAAGGCATGTCCTACCTCGTGATAGGATACTATCCTTCTTTCCTCCTGGGAAAGTATGCGGTCCTTCTTTTCCTTGCCCACAAGGACCACCTCCACTGCCTCAAAGAGATCTGCCTGGCTGACTGCCTTCCTGCCGTGCTTTACAGCAGTGATGGCAGCCTCATTCATCATATTGGCCAGGTCCGCTCCCACGGCTCCGCTGGTGGCAAGCCCTATCTCCTCGAAATCCACGGTCTCGTCCAGCTTTACACCCTTTGAATGTACCTTGAGTATATCTACCCGTCCCTTGAGATCAGGCTTTTCTACTATGACCCTTCGATCAAACCTGCCTGGCCTGAGCAGCGCAGGATCCAGTATCTCCGGCCTGTTGGTGGCTCCAAGCACCATTATGCCCTTGCCCGGATCAAAGCCGTCCATCTCCGAGAGCAGCTGATTAAGGGTCTGTTCGCGCTCATCGTTCGTACTGATGCGGTTGTCCCTGGATTTTCCTATGGCATCTATCTCATCTATAAATATGATGCAGGGCGCCACGGAATTTGCCTGCTTGAACAGATCCCTGACTCTGGAGGCTCCCACTCCGACGAACATCTCTACGAAATCCGAGCCCGTCATGGAAAAGAAGGGAACGTCGGCCTCCCCTGCCACAGCCTTTGCAAGCAGAGTCTTTCCTGTGCCGGGAGGTCCCACAAGCAATGCTCCCTTAGGCAGCTTAGCTCCTATCTTTCTGTATTTTTCAGGATCATGAAGGAAATCCACGATCTCTATCAGAGATTCCTTTGCCTCATCCTCTCCGGCCACATCAGCAAAGGTGACTCCGGTCTGCTTCTGCATGTACATCTTGGCCGTGGATTTTCCCACTCCCATGATGCCTCCGGAGCCTCCTCCCATCTTTTTATTCATATAGCTGAGCATGAAAAATACCAGAGCTATGGGCAGCACCACCGTGATGATGATATCCAGTATCAGTCCTGAGCTGCTGGGCTTCTGCTGGGACCCCGTGACTCCGTTGCTTATGAGGAAATAGGACAGCAGCGGATCCTCCATCTTTTCGGTATAGTAGGTAAAAAGGGGAGAATAGCCTTCTGCATCCGGGCGTATGTATATGTCGATGCTGCGGTCTCCCACCTCGACACGTTCGACCACACCCTGTTCCACCATTTTATAGAACTCGGTATAGGGCACCTCTATCCGGCTGCCGTTGTTTACCATGTTCCTGCCCGTATTCATCAGGAAAAAGCTGACCAGCAGGGTAATGACCAGGGCTATCATATTTTGAGAAAAGCCCCCTCCAGGGCCCAGGCCCTGGGGCCCTCTCCTGTCACCGCCTCTGTGCTCTCCGCCGTCTCCTCCGTTTTGATTGTTTCTGTTTTCGTCCATCAAATGCTCCGTATATCCTTTATAATGCCTGCATCAACGATCAGATATAATACCTGCTCCAATGATCAGACCTTATGCGTCCCCTTTTCCTGAACAGCCTCGCTGGTCAGATTCACTCCCAGCTTTTTGAACATCTTTACGTCCACATGGGCCAGCAGGACAGAGGTATGTACCTGGCATCCTCTGAGCTTTGGCAGCTGCTCCATGGCAAGCCTGGCATTTTCATCCTCGGCGGCACTGGTGCTCAGGGCTATCAGTGTCTCATCCGTATGCAGGGCAGGGTTCTGCGATCCCAGATACTCGATCTTGAGCCTCTGTATAGGCTCGATGGCCTTGGGAGAGATGAGCTTTACCTTCCTTGGGATGCCTGCCAGATACTTGAGTGCATTCAGGAGCCCGGCCGATGATGCTCCCAGGAGCTCTGTCGTGCCTCCCGTGATGATCTCACCGTTTGCAAGCTCTATGGCCATTGCCGGCTTGCCCTCCTTCTTTGCCCTGTCCATGCAGGGCTTTACTACCCTGCGGTACTCCGGAGTTATGTCTGCCTGCTTCATCAGGAGCTCTATCTTGAATATCTCCTTTTCATCCCCCGTTCCGCGGGCAAAGGCCTCCTTGGACTGATAATATCTCCTTATGATCTCCTGCTTGGAGGCCTCTCTGCATACCTCGTCATCGACGATGCACATGCCCACCATATTGACTCCCATATCCGTAGGAGACTTGTAGGGGCTTTCACCGTATATGCCCTCAAAGATGGCATTGAGCACAGGGAATATCTCCACATCCCTGTTATAATTCACCGTGGTCTCTCCATAGGCAGAAAGATGGAAAGGGTCTATCATGTTCACATCATTGAGATCTGCCGTAGCTGCCTCATAGGCCAGGTTCACCGGATGCTTGAGGGGCAGGTTCCACACGGGAAAGGTCTCAAATTTTGCATAGCCTGCCTTGACTCCCCTCTTGTTCTCATGGTAGAGCTGGGAAAGGCAGGTTGCCATCTTGCCGCTTCCGGGGCCCGGTGCCGTCACTATGATAAGCGGCTTCGTGGTCTCTATGTATTCATCCTTGCCATAGCCCTTGTCGCTGACTATCAGGGGCACATTGCTGGGATAATCCTCTATGCTGTAATGCCTGTATACCTTTATCTTTTTCCTCTCCAGCCTCTGCTTGAACTGGGTAACGGCGGGAGAATGGGTGAACCTTGTGATGACTACGGAATTCACCTCAAGCCCTCTCTCGGTAAATACATTGGCAAGCCTAAGCACATCTTCATCATAGCCTATGCCAAGGTCATCCCTCTTTTTGTTGCGTTCTATATCCTCGGCACTGATGGCTATGACCACCTCAGCCTCGTCTTTAAGAGAAAGCAGCATCTTCAGCTTGGAATCAGGCTGAAAGCCCGGAAGCACCCTTGAAGCATGGAAATCATCAAACAGCTTGCCCCCGAATTCAAGATAAAGCTTGCCCTCAAATTTGCCTATACGCTCCTTTATATGCTCCGATTGGATGCGTAGATATTTTTCATTGTCAAAGCCGATCTGCTGCATTTTTCCACTCTCCTGAATTTATTCAAACAATTTTATTATTTTACCACAAGAAACCTGCTGCGTACAGCCTTCAAAGAAAAACAAAGATGTATGATCCCGCCTCCCAGTATCACACATAAAAGATAAATGATCATGCCCGGCAGCCGGCCAAGCACTGCATCTATATTCCTGAACACAGGCTGTGCACTGAGATGATACGGAGATATGTAAAACATGTCACAGTCTCCAAGATCCCTGAGCCCTATATTAAGCACCTGAGCCAGCGCCGCACAGAAAAGAAACAGCAAGGCTGCCTGAATAAATCCCCGGAGGCTCAGATCCGAGAGCCCGTGCCTGCAGATGCATATGCCTATCAGGATAAGCATTACATGCCAGACATAGCCATGCAAGGTAAGCAGGGGATATTCGGGCCAGGTAAAGCCATCATGTACTATCAGGGCCGCAACCCCTCCCAGTATTCCAAAATCCTGCATAAAGGTAAACAGGATGCGGGCCTGTCCCTGGCAGCCTCTACGATACAGTATTCCTGAAAGCAGGGCCATATACATGGGCATGGAGCACAGCTGAAATGGCAGATACCATATATTGTAATGTCCTTCAAAGACCGTGGTATAAAGAAACAGCTGCTTTGCAAGCTCCATGAGCACAAGAATAAGCCCCGCGCCTGGAATTATGACGCGGGGAATAAAAGCCTTATCCTTTATCCTTGTTTCTGATCCTTTCATAGGGATGGCTCTGTTACTTTCTGTTGCTTTTTTACTTTCTCTTATAGCCTATATGCTGCATGAAGCGGTCAAAATGTCTTCTGCCCTCCTCGGTGCATTTATAGACACCGGCATCCTCAAGTACCCTGCAGAATACCTTGCCGATCTCTTCATCAACAGCATCTGACAAAGCCTCGCCGGTAAGGAGCTCTCCTCTTTCCAGCCTTTTTTTGACCCATTCCGCTGCCCAGCTTCCGTGAGAGCTCAGCCTGGGCTCGCTTTCACACAGCTTTGCAAGCTCCTGGGATACACGGGCTGCGGCCTCAGGAGCAAGTCCCTGCTCTGCTCCTCCCTGTTCCATGACAAGTCCCTCTATGCACTTTTTGAGCTCAGCCATCTCTGTTTTCAGCCTTGCAGGGAGCACAGCCAGTCCCATGACCTCTATAAGCCCTATATTTTCCTTTTTTATATGATGCAGCTCCTTATGAGGATGATAGAGTCCCAGGGGATATTCCTCTGTAGTCAGATTGTTTCTGAGCACCAAGTCAAGCTCATAGTGCCCGTCCCTGAATCTGGCTATGGGCGTGATGGTATTGTGGGGCTCGCCGTCGGTCTCGGCATATATCACTGCTTCCTCGTCAGTATAACTGCGCCAGGCCTCCAGTATCCTCTCTGCCTCGGATACCAGGACATCCGTATCCTTTGCCCTGAGCCTGATCACCGACATGGGCCATTTCACTATCTCGGCCGTCAGGCTGTCATCCATGGCCAGGGCCTCTGCCGTAGGCTCATAGCCAAGCTCTGCCTCTGCTCTTGCCATGGCAAATTCATAGTTTCCGCCCTGGAAATGATCGTGGCTCAGTATGGAGCCTCCGACTATGGGCAGATCTGCATTTGAACCCAGAAAATAATGAGGAAAGAGCTTTACGAAATCAAAGAGCCTGCGGAAGGTGGCCCCTGATATCTTCATAGGCGTGTGCTCATAATTGAAGACTATGCAGTGCTCGTTGTAATATACATAGGGGCTGTACTGAAATCCCCAGTCTGCACCGTCCAGCCTGAGCGGTATGATACGATGATTGTCCCTGGCGGGATGGTCCATCCTGCCTGCATAGCCCACATTCTCGATACAGAGCTGACATTTGGGATAGCCTGACTGCTTCATCTTTTTTGCAGCCGCAATATCCCTGGGATCCTTTTCAGGCTTGCTGAGATTTATGGTGATATCAAGCTCTCCATAGGGAGTATCCGTTTTCCATCTCAGATCCTTTTTTATCCTGTATCTCCTGATATAATCGCTGTCCTGGGAAAGACGGTAAAAGTATTCTGTTGCCGACTTTGGAGACTGCTCATACCTCTCTTTGAATGTGGATATCACTTCATGAGGCAGGGGCATAAGGCAATTCATAAGCTTTGTATCGAAAATATCTCTCTGAGTTACGGTATCTTCGATCATACCAGAACTTACGGCATGATCAAGAAGCACCTTTAATATACCGGAAAGGAGCTCTGCCTTATTTTCCTCAGTAAAAACGAGAGGCTCAGTATCACACTCCTCGTACTCATCAAGCCCAAGCAGCCAAAGTATGCGGTTACGAACATATATACTGTCCTCCGGGCATATCAATCCGCAGTAAAGCCCATAATCCGTCAGATCTCTCACAGCACTTGAAATCTTCATAACATAAACCTCCCGATCCTTTTTATCATCTCAGCTCCAAGCAGTCCTATGACCACGCCGGCAATACATCCGGCAAGTATAAGAAATGGCAGGTAGCTGAGCACATATCTGCCTGTGATCAGCGAAGCGCACACAAGCTGTCCCATATTATGCATTATGCCTCCAATAAGGCTCACTCCGGTAACTCCGAAATATCCGCTTTTTTTGGCTGCAAGCATGCATAAAAAGCTCAGCGCAAAGCCGGATGCAGAATACAGTATGGAAAACATGTTTCCGAGCATAAAGCCTGATAATACTATCCTGATGGCAGAGGCGATCAGGGCGCCTGATGCCCCTTTTATATAAAGCAGGAATATGGTCACTATATTCGGCAGACCAAGCTTTGCTCCCGGTATCATGATGTCCAGAGGCAGTATGCTCTCAATATAAGAAAGTACCAGCATAAGGGCCACCGAAGCTCCATATACGGCTATGCTCTTTTGCGGTACTTTCCTGTTGTTCATCTGTTAACCCTGAAGCTTGATATTGGGATTTATGACATATCCATTCCTGTTACGCTCGGGGCTCCTCGGCATCTCCCACTTGTTATGGTCCGTATGCAGTAGCATATGGGCCTTGTGGCTCAGGGGCTCACCAAAGAACTCATTGTAGAGGTTCCATATATCAGGGTTCATATGAGAGTACCTGATGGATGCATGCCTGTCAAGGAAATACAGATTCTGTCCTCTTTCAAAGGCCATCTCATAGCCGTCGTGCTGAGGCTGTCCGCGTCCTCCCACACAGCCTCCGGGGCAGGCCATGACCTCAACGAAATCATAGTGCTTCTCGCCCCTTTCTATGGCCGTAAGGAGCTTCCTGGTATTTGAAAGTCCGCTGACCGCAGCTACTCTGAGAGTGATGTCCTTGAGCTTGAACTCTGCTTCCTGTACTCCGAAATCGTCGTTTCCGGCCCTGACTACCTTAAAGGCATCGGGCTCGCAGTTCTCGCCTACTATCTTGAAATATGCGGTACGGAGTGCAGCCTCCATAACGCCTCCGGTAGCTCCGAATATGACTCCTGCGCCTGATCCATCCCTGAACAGTCTGTCAGGCTCTATGTCTTTAAGGAGCTGAGGAAGGAGGTTAGTGCTCCTGATCATGCGGCACAGCTCTCTGGTAGTGATGACCAGATCCGTGTCATGTCCGGCATATTCCTCGTAGTAAAGCTCCATATTGGCCTCGCCCTTCTTTGCTAGGCAGGGCATGACGGCCACTGAATAAATGTCCTCAGGCTTCTTTCCTATCTGCTGGGCAAAATAGGTCTTCATGACAGCGCCAAACATCTGCATGGGTGACTTGGCTGTTGAAAGCTGAGGCACCAGCTCCGGGAACTGGCTCTTTATGAACCTGATCCAGCCGGGGCAGCAGGATGTGAACATTGGCCTGTCCCTGAGCTCTCCGCTGGTATAGCGCTCTATGAATTCATTCGCCTCCTCCATGATCGTCAGATCTGCAGAGAAAGTGGTATCAAATACATAGTCCGCACCCATCTTCTTTAAGGCATCGAAGATCTTGCCTACCGTCGCCTGCTCCGTGCTGAGTCCAAGGCTCTCTCCAAAGGCCGCCCTTACAGCGGGAGCCACCTGGACTACCACTACCTTGTTGGGATCGGCTATGGCCTTCCAGAGCTTTTCCGTATCATCTCTTTCACGCAGGGCTCCCACAGGGCAGTGGGTTATACACTGTCCGCAAAGAGAGCAGTCAGCCTCGCTGATAGTCCTGTTGCAGGTGACATTTATCGTGGATCTGGAGCCTGTGCCCTCAAGATCCCAGATATTGAGGCTCTGTATCTTGTCGCAGACCTGAACGCAGCGCATGCACTTTATGCATTTCTGAGAATCCCTGATCAGCGGGAAGTCCTTGTCCCAGCTCTGCTTTTCAAGATGCTTTTCATATATGGCATCATGGATATTCAGGTCGTTGGCTATCTTCTGAAGAGAGCAGTTTCCGCTCCTTACACAGGTGGCACAAAGGCAGTCATGCTCTGAGAGTATCAGCTGCACCGTCCTTCTGCGATCCAGCCTTACCTTGGGGCTGTTTGTATAAACGACCATGCCCTCCTCTGCTGCATTGTTGCAGGCAGTGATGAGCTTTTCCTTTCCTTCTATCTCGACGACGCATACACGGCAGGCAGCTATCTCATTAAGTCCCTTCCAGTAGCAGAGATGTGGTATCCCTATGCCTACTGAGGCAGCCGCTTCCATGATGGTAGTCCCTTCCTTCACGCAAACATCCAGGTTATCTATTTTAAGGTTTACCATAACTTCTCACGACCTCCTTTGAAGATTCCGAAGCCGAAGTGGTCACATCTCAGACACCTGTCGGCCTCCTGCCTGATCTCTCCAGGCTTCATGCAGTTTTCCACAGCATTAAAGTCGCACTTTCTCTCGCAGGCCTCCCTCTCGGTCATCTCTACTCTGCCGCAGGGAGTGCGGTCGCTTATGTTAGGCACCGGTATCTCGATGTCACAGCTTATCTCGTGATGATATCCCAGATATTCGTCGATATTTGCAGCCATGACCTTTGCGGCGGCCACTGCCTTTATGACGGTAGCAGGCCCTGAGGCACAGTCTCCTCCCGCAAATACTCCGGGGATCTCCTTGAAGCCTCCGTTTGGCAGCGTCTCTATCCTGCCTCTCTTTACGGGTATGCCGGATTCCTCGTAGTGTCTGGTCTCTATATTCTGACCTATGGCTACTATCAGTGTCTGGCAGGGGATGAACTCGTCCGGCTCTCCGTTTGCCTTTACGGAAGCCCTGCCGTCCTTTATGAGGCTGATCATCTGTGGAGTGACATATATACCGTTCACTCTGCCATCCTCCCCAACGGAAATGGATGAAGGAGCCTTCAGGGTCTGGACCTCAACGCCCTCGGCTATGGCACCCTCTATCTCTGCGGGAAGGGCCGTCATGTCAGCTACCCTTCGTCTGTATACTATGCTTACCTTTTTGGCTCCAAGACGGATGGCCGTCCTGACTGCGTCCATGGATACATTGCCGCCGCCTATGACTGCCACCTCCTGGCCTGTGAGATCCATATGCTCTCCCATGCCAACGGCCCTGAGGAAATCGACTGCGGACATGATGCCTTCGGCATCCTCGCCCGGAAGCCCAAGCTTTTTATCGGTGGAGGCTCCCACGGTGATAAGCACGGCATCATACTTCTGCCTGAGCTCATCCAGCTTTATGTCACGGCCTACCTTTACCCCGTATCTGACCTCTATGCCTGTCTCCAGTATGGCATCCGTATCCTCCTCAAGGCGTTCCTTGGGAAGCCTGTAGTTGGGTATTCCATAGCGAAGCATGCCTCCAAGCTTTGGAAGCATCTCAAACACAGTGACCTGATGTCCCATGAGCTGAAGATAATATGCTGAAGAAAGACCTGAGGGGCCGCCTCCTACTACGGCGATCTTTTTGCCTGTGGAGGGACCGCACTTGGGCGCAGGCACCTTGCCCGCATAGTCTGCTGCCGCTCTTTTTAGGCCGCGTATATTGACCGAGGAATCCACCATGTTCCTGCGGCATCTGGCCTCACAGGGATGCTCACAGATAAATCCACAGGTGCATGGGAAGGGATTGTCCTTTCTGATCAGCGCAATGGCATCAGCAAACCTGCCCTCTCTCACAAGGGCAATATATCCGGGGATATCGACATGAGCCGGGCAGAGAGCCACGCAGGGAACGGGCTGTGATGTCATGCAGGTGCAGCGCTTGTGCTTTACATGCTCCTCATAGTCATCCCTGCAGTTAAGGACGCTCTTCAGGACCATGCTGGCTGCTTCATAGCCTATGGCACAGTCTGCCGTCTCCATGATGGATCTGGCCGTATCTTCAATAATGTCGATGGTCTCGTAATCTGCCTTGCCGTCAAGCACATCCGTAAGCAGTCTTTTGAGCTGCATGAGCCCTATACGACAGGGCGCGCACTTGCCGCAGGACTGGGCATGGCACATCTCCACAAAGACTCTCGTGATATCTACAGGGCAAAGTCCGGGAGGGCTTGCCACTATCCTCTGCTCGAGGTTCTTGTAGATAGACTCGACAACAAGCTGAGACTTACTTGGCGTAAGTATCTCAAGTCTGCTCATAAAACATAACCTCCAAAATAGAGTACGGAGCCTCGTCCGTACTTGATAAATTGATGTGTGATAATCCAGATTATACCATTTATTTTGTGTATTTACTATAAAAGTTTGACCAAAAAATAACAAAATTTACAACAAAAAAGACCATGGATCCCGGGCCATTGCCTCCTGTCCATGGTCTGAATGAACATAAATATATATTTGCTTAGTGAGATCAATCCACCAGCTTTTCAAGCTCCTTTACATGCTCTGTCTCATTGGAGTTCACATGGTGGGCCTTCTGGGCATAGAGGTTCACTTGTGCCGCTGATTTCTTTATGGGCTGCATGGTGCCTGCTCCGCCAACACAGCCTCCGGGACAGGCCATGCCCTCCAGCAGATAGCCATTGTACTTTCCGGCCTTTGCCAGGGTCAGCATCTTCCTGCATTCTCTGAGGCCCTCGGCATTCATGGTCTTTACCTCTCCCCTTTCGGGATACATGCTCTTTATGACATCCACCACTGACTTTGCCACTCCGCCGGCCACGGCAAAATTCCTTCCGTCGGCAGAGGCATCGTTGACGCCCTCTTCCTCAGCCAGGCTCTGCACATCTATGTTCCTTGCCTCGAATATACCTGTCATCTCCTCAAAGGTCAGGACGAAATCTACGTCCGAACGCACAGAGGTACGCATGGCCTCAAGCTTTTTAGCAGAGCAGGGACCTATGAACACTACCTTGCCCTTTTCACGCTGGGCCTTGATGAGCCTTGCACAAAGGGTCATGGGTGTCAGTGCCATGGATATGCACTCTGCCTGCTCAGGGAACAGCTTCTTTGCCATGACTGACCAGGCGGGACAGCAGGATGTAGCCAGGAAGGGCTTTTTGTCCGGGACCTCGTTTACAAAGTCTATGGCCTCCTGAGTTGCACAAAGGTCTGCGCCTATGGCCACCTCAAATACATCCGCAAAGCCCAGCTCCTTCATGGCAGCCCTGAGCTTTCCGGGAGTGACCTTGGCTCCAAACTGTCCTACAAAGGCAGGAGCCACGGCTGCATAGACCTTTTCTCCTGACTGTATGGCCCTTATGACCTGGAAGATCTGGGACTTGTCTGCTATCGCTCCAAAGGGGCAGTTTACCAGACACTGTCCGCAGGATACGCATTTGTCATAATTTATCTCTGCCCTGCCATTTTCATCCGAGCTTATGGCATCCATACCGCAGGCCTTTGCACAGGGCCTCTCCTGGATGATGATGGCATTGTAGGAGCATACCTCGGCACAGCGTCCGCACTTTATGCATTTTTCCTGATCTATGTGGGACCTGCCATCGAAATGGTCAAGCTTTATGGCCTCCTTGGGACATACCTCCTCACAGGGATGTGCCAGACAGCCCTGACAGCCCTCGGTGACCGTGACCAGCTTTTCCGCACAGCCATTGCAGGCAAATTTGATCACATTGATCAGAGGCGGAGTATAATAGGTCTCGTCCTTATTTGCAGCCTCTATGCCCTCTGAGATAGGCGCATGCTCAGCTGCGCTCCTGCTGGGAAGGCCCATGGCAAGCCTCAGCCTTTCTCCTACTATGGCTCTTTCCCAGAAAACATTGTTCCTGTATTTTCCCACCTCACCGGGGATGATCTTGTAGGGAAGCTCCTCTATGCGCTTCTCGATATCAGCATCCCTGTCATAGGCAAGGCGCGCCACCTCGGTAAAGATCTTGTGTCTTATCTCCTGTATCCTTGTTTCTACTCCTCTCATCTCTCCTCCGTTTGTTTGAAGATCTTAGTATATCCTTATTTATCGCCTCTTGATCAAGGCTTTATTATGAAGCGGACTTTGTCGCAAGCTGTGTTTGTGAAGCTGCTCAGCGGTAGCCCTCATAATGTCCGTATCTCAGCCTGTCACTTATATTCATGTATATCTTTACTACCGTAGTGACTAAAACTATGCCCAGGTTCATGGCTGCTATTATGTCCATAAGCTCTATGGCATAGCGCAGGCTGAGCCCCGTCTCTCCTATGAACAGGTTCCATACCATGTTGTAAAGGTCTCCCCCGGGGATCTCCGGAAACAGCATGGGCACCAGCAGCATGGTGGTAGGCACCTTGAATCTGCGGGCAGCAAGCTCCGAAAGTACCGTCATGAATATGGCTATGGCAAAATTGCTCCAGAATATACTGCCTGAAAGCTCCAGCACGGCCACATAGGAGGCATAGCCCAGCATGGCACAGAAGGCGTTCAGAGCAGATATACGTACCCCCACGTTGTAGTACATCGAAAAACCCAGTGTCCCGATAAAGGAACACAGGATATGCAGAACCGTCTCTTCCAAAGCGTTCCCTCCTACATGAAAAGCAATGCAGCCGATACAAAGCCAAGGGCTATGGCAGCCGCTCCCAGCACTGCTGACAAAAATCCCATGATCCCGCTCAAAAGATCATTGTTTATCATGTCCCTGACTGAGGTCATGAGCCCCGAGCCTGAGATCATGAGCATGATGTTGCCCATGGATATGACTCCATAGTCCTCGCCAAGGCCAAGGGCCATCAAAAGGCAGATGACCGCACCGACCATAAAGGCCTCTATATAGGCTGTGACAAAGTTCTGTATACGTGCCAGGTCCATGAGCCTGCCCGAAAAATAAAGGGCTATGGCTGCCACGGCTGAGACAGCGGAATCCGCAATGCCCCCTCCGAAAAACATGGTCATGGCTGCCGAAGCCATCATGTATATCAGACAGGTCTGCCATGAAAGATAAGGCTCTCTCTCCTCTATGGCAGTGAGCCTTTGCCTGAACTGCTCAGGATCGGCAGGCTCCTGGCATATCTCTCTGCTCAGGGCATTGCAGGCTCTGATCCTCTCCATGTTCTTCTTGATCTCCAGGACCCTGCGCATCTGGGTAAAGCTTTCTCCGTCCTCACGGGTAAAGCTGATGATGATGCAGTTCATGATGGTCAGACAGTCCACTGATCTGTAGCCATAGGCTATGCCAAGGCGATAGACCGTATCCTCCACCCTGCTGACCTCGCCCCCATAACGAAGCATCATCTCTCCAAGCTCCGCTATACAGGCACCTATCCTTTCAGATTCATATCCTCCTTTAAGGAGTCCGCAGTCCCCGCTCATGCCTTATGTCCGTCCCGAATTAGTCTTAAAAGCTCTTCTTCGTTTATTATGGGTATGGAAAGCTCCTTGGCCTTCTGATTTTTTGATGAGCT
>CALWET010000072.1 GCA_944377385.1 uncultured Lachnospiraceae bacterium
CTGATGAAAAAAAGCTCCCGCAAAAGCTCAAGCGCTGGAGGGCTATAGCAGAATCTGCGGCAAATCAGTCAAAACGTTCAAAGCTGCCGATCATAGAGGAGCCAATGCGCTTTACGGATGCGGTAAAACTGGCGCAAAGGCTGGATCTCTCTGTCATACCGGATGAACGGGAGGAGGCCATGGATGGGCTTTGCGAGGCCATCATCGGTTTTATGCCTGGACGAAGCATAGGCGTTTTCATAGGTCCTGAGGGAGGCTTTGACAGGCTGGAGCTTGAATTTGCGGAAAAAAGATCGGTGCTGCCGGTCTCCCTTGGCAAAAGGATACTCAGGACGGAGACGGCGGCCATAGCCATGCTGTCCCTTGTCATGATCAGGATCGAGATAGCGGAAAGCATGCAGGAAGAGCAGTAAAGGAGGATGGGATGCATAACAGAGTAGATGCCATAATGGATTATATCAGCTCCTGTGATGAGGAGCTGGGAGCTGCCCTCAGGAGAGAATGCAAAAGGCAGCGCAGCAATATAGAGCTCATAGCCTCGGAAAACATCGTGTCAGAGGCCGTGCTCCTCAGCATGGCCACGGTGCCCACCAACAAATATGCCGAGGGCTACAGCGGAAAGCGCTATTACGGTGGCTGCGAATATATAGACGAGATAGAGGATCTGGCCATAGAAAGGCTTAAAAAGCTCTATGGCTGTGATTATGCAAATGTGCAGCCTCATTCAGGAGCTCAGGCAAATATGGCGGTACAGTTTGCCATACTTTCTCCGGGCGACAAGATGATGGGCATGAGCCTGGATTGCGGAGGGCATCTGACCCATGGATCTCCAGTCAATTTTTCCGGAAAGTATTTTCAGATAATTCCCTATGGAACCGATGAAAACGGATATATAGATTATGACGAGGTAGAGCGCATAGCCATGGAAGAAAGGCCCAAGCTCATCTGTGCCGGTGCCTCTGCCTATCCCCGTATCATAGACTTCAAGCGCTTCAGAGAGATCGCCGACAGATGCGGAGCCGTACTGTGGGTAGATATGGCCCATATAGCCGGCCTTGTTGCGGCAGGGCTCCATCCTTCGCCCGTGCCCTATGCCCATGTGGTGACCAGCACGACCCACAAGACCCTGAGAGGCCCCAGAGGAGGCTTCATACTTTCGGATGCGGCTACAAATGAAAAGTATAATTTCAACAAGGCACTGTTTCCCGGTACCCAGGGAGGACCCATTGAAAATATCATAGCAGCAAAGGCAGTATGCTTTGGAGAGGCACTGAAGCCTGAGTTCAAGGAATATCAGAAGCAGATCATCAAAAACTGCAGTGCTCTGGCAGATGCCCTTAAAAAGGAGGGCTTCAGACTGGTTTCCGGAGGAACGGACAATCACCTGATACTTGTCGATCTGACTGATTTTGACATTACAGGCAAGGAGATGCAGAGCCGCTGTGATGAGGTGCATATCACCCTCAACAAGAATTCCATACCTAATGAGCCCAGATCGCCCTTTGTGACCAGCGGTGTAAGGGTCGGTACCGCAGCAGTTACCTCCAGAGGCTTTAAGGAGGAGGATATGCCGCTTATCGCAGAATGTATGAGGATGACTGCCCGGGAGTTTGAAAGGAAAGAGGAGATCATAGCCAAGGTAGAGAGCCTGTGCTCCAGATATCCTCTTTATGAGGACAGATAAGGGATGAGAGAGATATATTTTGACAATGCCGCCACCACCAGGGTCAGGCCTGAGGTGGCGGAGCTGATGCTCAGGACCATGACCGAGGATTATGGCAATCCTTCCGCAAGGCATATACTGGGCATGAAGGCAGAAAGGTATATCAGAGACTCAAGAGAGCAGATAGCAAAGACCCTCCGTGTCGATCCCGGAGAGATATATTTTACCTCCGGAGGTACGGAATCCAACAATCTGGCCCTGCTGGGAACGGCGCTTTCAAGGCAGAAAAGAGGCAGGCATATCATCAGCACCGGCATAGAGCATGCCGCCATATATAAGCCTCTGGATTTTCTGAGGGAGCGGGGCTTCGAGGTCACCATACTTCCGGTTGACGGAGAGGGACATATCGACCTTTCAGAGCTTTCAAAAGCAGTGAGGCAGGATACCATACTGGTCAGCCTCATGTATGTCAACAACGAGATAGGCAGCATAGAGCCCATAGCTGAGGCAGCCCGCATCGTAAAGGAGAAAAATCCGGAGTGTTACTTCCATACCGATACCATACAGGCCTATGGCAAGCTCAGGCTCAGGCCCAGGACAGAGCATATAGACATGCTTTCCGTAAGCGGTCACAAGATACATGGGCCAAAGGGCGCAGGCTTTATATATGTCGATAAAAAGATAAGGCTGCATCCCCTCATCATGGGAGGAGGCCAGGAAAGAGACATGCGTTCAGGAACGGAAAATGTTCCTGGAATAGCAGGCCTTGGCCTTGCAGCAGAGTTCTATTACAGAGAGCATGAGGAAAATAAAAAAAAGCTTCTTGGCATCAGGAACAGGCTCATAGACAGGCTTTCAGATATAGAGGGCGTAAGGCTCAATACCAGGGCCGAGGAGGGCTTTGCCCCTCACATCGTCAGCGCCTCATTTTCCGGAGTCAGGGCCGAGGTGCTGCTCCATGCCCTTGAGCAGAAGGGAGTATACGTTTCCTCCGGCTCTGCCTGCTCGTCAAATCATCCGGCGGTAAGCGGTACACTTAGATCCATAGGACTTTCCGGAGAGGCTCTGGACAGCACTCTCAGGTTTTCCTTTGGCCTTTACAATGAGGAAGCCGAGGCAGATCTGTGCGCTGAGATACTTAAAGAGATACTTCCGGATCTGAGAAGGTTTGTAAGACGATAAAGCTGCTGAAAAATACAGGAGATCAGGATGTTTTACCATAGCTTTTTGATAAAATATGCAGAGATAGGTACCAAGGGAAAAAACCGCTATATCTTTGAAGATGCCCTGATGCACGACATCAGGCACAAGCTGGACAAGATAGAGGGCGAGTTTGCCATACAAAAGGAACAGGGCAGGATATACGTCAATGCCAAATCCGAATATGAGTATGAGGATGTGATAGATGCCCTTCAGCGTGTATTCGGGATCACCTCCATATGTCCGATGATGCAGATAGATAAATGCGGATATGATGAGCTTAGGGAAAAGGTGCTTGGCTTCGTAAAGGAAGAGCATCCGGAAAGCAGCTTTTCCTTCAAGGTCCATGCAAGAAGGGCCGACAAGCATTATCCGGTAAATTCAGATACGATAAACGCAGATGTGGGCTACGACATCCTCTGCGCATATCCGGAATCAAGGGTCGACGTGCATCATCCCGATTTTGTCGTATATATCGAGGTAAGGCAGAGGATAAATGTATATACTAGAGTCCTTCCCGGAGCCGGCGGCATGCCCATGGGAACGAACGGAAAGGCCATGCTGCTGCTTTCAGGAGGCATAGACAGCCCTGTTGCAGGATATATGATAGCAAAAAGAGGAGTCAGGATCGAGGCGGTATATTTCCATGCGCCTCCCTATACCTCGGAAAGGGCCAAGGAAAAGGTGGTGGAGCTTGCCAGGCTTGTGGCCAGGTATTCAGGCCCCATAAAGCTGCATGTCATCAATTTTACAGATATACAGCTTTATATCTATGAAAAATGTCCCCATGACGAGCTGACCATCATCATGCGCAGATACATGATGAGGATCGCAGAGCAACTTGCTGCAGCCGATGACTGCATAGGCCTCATAACCGGAGAATCCATAGGGCAGGTTGCGTCCCAGACCATGTTTTCCCTCAGGGTCACGGACGAGGTATGCGAGCTGCCTGTATACAGGCCGGTCATAGGCTTTGACAAGCAGGAGATCGTGGATCTGGCAGAGAGGATAGGCACCTTTGAGACCAGCATACTGCCCTATGAGGACTGCTGTACCATATTCGTTGCCAAGCACCCTGTCACGAAGCCAAATCTCAGCTCCATAATAAAATCAGAAAAAAAGCTCGCCGAAAAGATCGACGAGCTGATGGAACAGGCTATAGCCTCCGACGAGATCATCTGGTGCGATAAATAAGGCCCGGATGATCTGATTGCTGCGGAGATCATTCGATGATATAGGGCTTGAGCATCTCAAGGATCTCGTCAAGCTCCTTGTCTGCATGGATGTTCAGAAAGATCGGCTTGGAAAGATCCAGTGAAAAAATACCCATAATGGATTTTGCATCAATGATGTAACGTCCGCTGACAAGGTCAAAATCGCAGTCATAGCGGTTTATATCATTTACGAATGATTTTACCCTGTCGATGGAGTTGAGGGATATCTTAACGGTCTTCATATTGCTACCTCCCAAATTTTACCTTACTTTATTTGACTAAATTGTACCATGACGGTATTTAAAGTCAACCTGATTTGAGTGAAAAGATGAATAAAGAAACAAAATTTACTTTTACTATACATACCCTTGGATGCAAGGTAAATACCTATGAATCCGATGCCATATGCGAAGAGCTCGAGGATATGGGCGGCAAAAGAGTCGGCTTTGCCGACGGGGCAGATGTCTGCATCATAAATACCTGTACTGTCACGAACGTGGCGGACAAAAAGTCACGCCAGATCATACACAGGGCCAGAAAGCTGAACCCGGATTCCCTTATAGCCGTCACAGGCTGCTACGTGGATGCCGCCAGGATGAATGAGAGCATGAAGGGGCTGCTTTCCGACAGCGCTGTAGACATCTTTGCTTCAAACTCCCAGAAGCAGGAGCTTGCTGCTATGATACTTGAGCGTTTGAAGGAAGGAGCAGGCGCAGGTGACGAAGGGGCCGGCAGGGAATCTGATGGCTGCGGATCTGAGGAAAAGGGACCGGCGGAGCATGTCAGTGAAGAAAAGGACGGCAGCTTTGGGGTGACCAGGATCAGCGGCCATACCAGGGCCTTCATAAAGATACAGGATGGCTGCAATCAGTTTTGCAGCTATTGCATCATTCCCTATGTGAGGGGACGCATCAGGACAAGGCCCATGGAGGATGTGATAAGGGAGGCCAGGAGGCTTGCCGAAAACGGGATATGCGAGATAGTCCTTTCAGGCATACACATGAGCTCCTACGGCAAGGATCTGCTGAAAAAGAAGCCAGAGGGCCCGACCGAGGTAGATGGCTGCATAGGGGCTTTGATGCATGGCGCAGCAGGCAGGGATGCAGAGATCAGGATTCCGGGAGATGATATACTGACAGGGGCCTCCTCTCCGCTGCTTGAGCTCATACGTGAGCTTTCGGATATAGAGGGGATAAAACGCATCAGGGTAGGCTCACTGGAGCCGAGGCTGATCACTGAGGAATTTGCGGCAGAGCTTTCAAAGATACCAAAGCTTTGCAGGAGCTTTCATCTTTCCCTGCAGTCAGGCTCAGACAGCGTGCTCAGGAGGATGAACAGACATTATACCACTGATGATTACAGGCAGAGCTGCAAGATACTCAGGAAGTATTTTTCCGAGCCTGCCATCACCACGGATATCATCGTCGGCTTCCCTATGGAGACAGAGGAGGAATTTTGCCAGACCCTTTCCTTTGCAAGGGAGATGGGCTTTTATGAGGCAAATATATTCAAATTTTCAAGACGTGCCGGCACCAGGGCTGACCGCATGGAGGGACAGCTTACTGAGGCCGTAAAGACTGAAAGGGCGGAAAGGCTCCTTGAGCTTTGCAGGCAGCTATCCCATGAATACAGGGCGGGCTTTCTTGGAAGGGAGCTTACATTTTTGGAGGAGGAACTTGTGGAGATAGGCGGCAGGACCTATGCCACGGGCTATACTGACAATTATCTGAGATGCCTCATGGAAAAGGATGTGCTTTGCAGAAATGAGCTCAGATCAGGGATTGCGAAAGAAATATTTAATGAAAAAGATATGGACGAATTCATATATTTAAGTTAGAATGAATTAGGTTGAAAAAGGACGTGATGACATGAACGATATTCAAAATACACAGATCATAGGACAGATAAAGGAAGTGGCAAAGCCAAACGTAAGTGATGTGCTTGCCCAGGTTTATGGTGCCCTGGTGGAAAAGGGCTATAATCCTATAAATCAGATCGTGGGATATATCATGTCAGGTGATCCTACTTATATCACCAGCCATAAAAATGCAAGGAGTCTCATAATGAAGGTGGAGCGTGACGAGATCCTTGAGGAGCTGATGGCGGCTTATGTGGAGAGCAGGCTGTCCTGAGCCTTTCATAAAGGACAGGTAAGCAGGAGCCCTTCACTGAGCGCTTATGGATAAGCGGGATATATTAGCTTTTCAACATGCCGGTCTATCTGCCGGCATGTAATTTTTGTGTTATATGCAAAAGATCATGGGACTTGACTACGGTTCAAAGACTGTGGGCATAGCGCTGAGCGATGCCCTTTGTGTCATTGCGTCGCCGTACGAAACGATAAAAAGAGAAAAAGAGGGAAAGCTGCGTCCTACCCTGAGACGTATAGTTGAATTATGCCAAAAAGAGCAGGTGGGAGCCATAGTCCTTGGCTATCCAATGAACATGGATGACAGTATAGGGGAAAGGGCCGAAAAAACAAGGGAGTTCAAGAGGCTGCTTGAGCTCAGACTTGAACAGCAGGGGCTCATGATCCCGGTAAAACTATGGGATGAAAGGCTGTCCACTGTTTCGGCCATGGAGATACTCAGGGAATCCGGTATCCCCGCTGAGCACAGCAAGGAATATGTCGACAAGGTTGCGGCCTCTCTTATACTTGAAGATTATATGAAAAACGGAGATCACAAAAATGGATGAAAAGATAGTCATGATCATGGATGACGGAACTGAGGCAGAGTTTACAGTGCTTGAGACCACCAGGCTTGGAGAGGTGGACTATATACTTGTGACGGACGCCCCCGAGGATGAGGATGGCGAGTGCTACCTTATGAAGGATATGTCTGATCCCGAGGATGAGGAAGCCCTTTATGTGGATGTGGAGGATGAGGACGAAAGAGAAGCAGTAATGAAGATTTTTGAAGAGATGTTAAAGGACGAGATAAGTATTGAGAAACAGTAAGGAAAATATGAGTGAGCAGAAAAAAACAGAGACAAAGGAAGTAAGAACAGCAAAAAGGGCAGCAGGCACTGCCGAAGGTAAAAAGAAAAGAAGCATAGCCTCCGCAAAACGCTCTGCCGGGACAGCGGGGCAGCCAAAGGAGCCCGGTACAGGCTCAAGGAAGTCGGACAAGGCTTTGGAAAGGACCAAAGTCCAAAAGGCCGAAAAAAAAGCGGAGAAAAAGACGTCTGAAAAGACTGTAAGATCTGAAAAGACTGAAAAGGAACATAGGACAACAAAAAAACGCGGCTTTGCAAGGAACGGCAAAAAGGGCGCTCCGGAGCATGTAAAGGTCATCCCGCTTGGAGGCCTTGAAGAGATAGGAATGAACATCACCGCCTTTGAGTATGGCGAGGATATCATAGTAGTGGATTGTGGCATGTCCTTCCCGGAGGACGACATGCTGGGCATAGATCTGGTCATACCGGACATCACCTATCTCAAGGAAAATGAAAGCAGGGTCAGGGGCTTTTTCATAACCCATGGCCATGAGGACCATATCGGAGCTCTGCCCTATGTGCTCAGGAGCATGAATCTGCCGGTATACAGCACAAAGCTGACCATAGCCCTGATAGCCAACAAGCTCAGAGAGGCAGGCATACTTGAGAGCGCAAAGCTCAATGTGGTAAAGCACGGCGATGAGATCAGTGCAGGAGCCTTTAAAATAGAATATATAAAGACGAATCATTCCATCCAGGATGCCTCGGCACTGGCCATAAAATGTCCGGCAGGAGTGATACTTCACACCGGGGATTTCAAGGTGGATTATACCCCTGTATACGGGGATCCAATAGATCTTCAGCGCTTTGCTGAGCTTGGAAAGCAGGGGGTGCTGGCCCTGATGGCAGATTCCACCAATGCATTGAGGCCCGGCTTTACCATGTCTGAACGCACGGTGGGACGCACCTTCGATGCAATATTTGCTGCACATCAGGACAAGAGGATCATAGTTGCCACCTTTGCATCCAATGTGGACAGGGTACAGCAGATCATAAATGATGCCGAAAAGTACGGGCGCAAGGTGGTCATTGACGGACGATCCATGGTCAATGTCATAGGCACGGCGGCCGAGCTTGGCTATATACGCATAAATCAGGGTACGCTGGTGGATATAGATCATATAAAGGACTATCCGGATGAAAAGATGGTGCTGGTAACTACAGGAAGCCAGGGGGAATCCATGGCAGCTCTTTCGAGGATGGCCAGCGGCCAGCACCGCAAGGTGACGATAGGGCCAAAGGACGTTGTGGTCCTGAGCTCAAATCCCATCCCCGGCAATGAAAAGGCCGTAGCAAAGGTCATAAATGAGCTGGCACAGAAACAGGCAGAGGTCATAAATCAGGATACACATGTATCGGGACATGCCTGCCAGGAGGAGCTGAAGCTCATATATGCTTTGGTGCATCCCAAATTTGCCATCCCCATACATGGAGAGTACAGACACAGGCTTGCTCAAAAGACTCTGGCAGAGGATGTATGCGTATCCCCGGACAATATTGTCATAGCAGAATCCGGAGATGTCATAGATCTGTGCGAGGATGGCTTCAAGATAACCGGCCGTGTACCTGCAGGTCCTGTGATGGTGGATGGGCTTGGTATAGGCGATGTGGGCAATATCGTGATGAGAGATAGACAAAATCTTGCTCAGAATGGTATTATAATAGTCGTTATGACATTGGAAAAATATTCCGGAAGGCTCGTTTCCGGTCCTGACGTTGTCAGCCGGGGATTTGTATATGTAAGAGAAAACGAGAACCTGATGGAAGAGGCAAGGGTCATGGTATCTGATGCAGTAGAGGATTGCCTGATACATCATGTAAGCGATTGGGGAAAGATCAAGAATGTCATCAGAGATACGCTCAGTGAATATATCTGGAAAAAGATGAAGCGTAATCCCATGATATTGCCTATAATTTCGGAGGTCTGATGCGGGAAAGAGACAGTTCTGTCATAGGCAGGATAGCGGATATTTTAGGAGGTGTCGCAGGAAGAGTCATCGTAGCGGCACTTCTTATATTGATAGCCTTTGAGGTGGGAAGCTTTTGCTTCGGTCTGGGAAGGTCCATATTTTATCAGGAGCCCATGGAGACGGAACCGGGCACTGATGTGACGATCACGATCACAGAAGGAGCCGACATGGGAGATGTGGCAGAGCTTCTGGCATCCCAGGGGCTGATACGGGACGAAAAGGCCTTTGAGATCGAGATGGGCCTTTATGAGGTGAACATTTATCCCGGAGATTATGTGCTCAATACCTCCATGACCACAAAAGAGATCCTAAACGAGCTCAATATATCCGAGGAGGAATATCAGAGGAGGATAGCCGAAAGCGAGGCCATGAGTACCGCAAGCCCTGATGTCATAGGCGGAGGGGCCGAGGCAGACATACTTATCGAGAGTGAAGCTGAGACATGGAACGAGACAGAATAAGGGAGTTCCTTGCTTCGCTTGAAAGAGAGAGCTGCGGGCAGCTTTCGGAGCTCAGAGCCTCAGCAGAGGCCTCGGGCATACCCATAATCCGAAAAGAGACCGAGGACTTCATGAGGACCCTGCTTTGCATCCTCAGGCCAAAACGCATACTTGAGATAGGAGCAGCTATAGGCTACAGCTCCATAATGATGGCCTCCTGTACTGACGCAGCGATACTTACGGTGGAGAGCTATGAAAGCAGGGCCAGGATGGCCCAGCATAATATAGAGAAGGCAGGTCTTTCAGACAGGATAGAGCTCAGGATACAGGATGCAGGAGAGCTTCTCAGAGGGCTTTCCGGAAGCTATGATTTTATTTTCTTGGATGCGGCAAAGGGACAGTATATAAACTGGTTTCCTGACATACTTAGGCTCATGGACAGAGGCTCTGTGCTGATGGCAGATAATGTGCTTCAGGACCTGACCGTTATGGAATCCAGATATACAGTAGCCAGAAGGGACAGGACCACACACAGCCGCATGAGGGAGTTCCTATATGCCATAAAGCACGAGGACAGTCTTGAGAGCACCATACTGGATCTGGGAGATGGAATCAGCATTTCCGTAGCTGTTTGAACATGATGGATAAACAAAATGATCTCACAATAAAAAAAAGACCCGAGCTGCTGCTTCCGGCAGGTAACCTGGATACCCTCAGGACGGCCATATTTTATGGAGCCGATGCAGTATATGTGGGAGGAGAGGCCTTTTCCCTGAGAGCAAAGGCAGATAATTTTGACGGGGAAAAGCTCAGACTGGCCATAGAATTTGCCCATGAGCATGGAGCAAAGGTCTATGTGGCTGTGAATATATTTGCACACAACGAGGATATAAAAAAGGCAGAGGATTATATCAGGGAGCTTTCAGATGCAGGCCCTGATGCTCTTATAGTTTCAGATCCGGGCATCTTTATGCTGTGCCGGGAGCTGGCTCCGGATATGGAGCTTCACATATCCACCCAGATGAACAATACAAATTACAGGGACTTCCTGTTTTGGAGGAAGTTGGGGGCAAAAAGAGTTGTATGTGCAAGAGAGCTTTCCCTGAAGGAGATCAGGGAGATCAGGGACAGCATACCTTCGGATATGGAGATAGAGGCCTTTGTCCATGGCGCCATGTGCATATCCTATTCAGGCCGCTGTCTGCTGTCCTCATTTATGACTGGAAGGGATGCAAATCTGGGAGCCTGCACTCATCCCTGCAGGTGGAAATATGCTCTTTGCGAAGAGACCAGGGAGGGACAGTATTTTCCCATAGAGGAGGATGAGCGAGGGACCTATATCCTCAATTCAAAGGACCTGTGCATGATAGGGCATATGGGAGAGCTTGTTTCAGCCGGCATTGACAGCTTCAAGATAGAGGGCAGGATGAAGACCGAGCTTTATGTGGCTACGGCGGCAAGGTGCTACAGAAGAGCCCTCGACGATTATTTCAGGGATCCTGAGCTTTACAAAGCCAATCTGCACCTTTATGAGGCAGAGATCGGAAAGTGCACACACAGGGCTTATACCACAGGATTTTATTTTGGAAGGCCCGGCTCTGATGCTCAGATATACGACAGCAGTACCTACATAAAGGATCACATATATCTTGGTACGGTCAGGGACATAGCTGATCAGACTCATGCGGCATCCCTTTCGGATCATGTCGAGATAACTCAGAAAAACAAATTCCGTGTGGGAGACCGTATAGAGATCATGCACCGTGATATGACGGACAGTGAGGTGCTGGTAGAGGATATGCTGGACGGAGAGGGACTGAGTCATATGGACAGCTGCCCGCATCCTGGACAGAAAGTATATCTAAAGCTTTCGGAAAAGCCTGTATGCGGTGAGGTGCTCAGGATGAAGGCGGCTAAGGAGTAAGGTTTTGGAGGTCATATTTTTTTCTCTGGCAGGCGCCTGTATAATATATTTTATCATAATCGTGATCTATAGCGGCATAGCCACCTCGTTCTGCGGCATATGGCTGGCGCTGGCGGCTGTTTTTATTTTGATGGGATGCTTTCAGGCAGGCAGGCTCCGCAGAAAAGGCGGGATGCCAAGGAAGCTCCCTATATTTATTTATACAAGCTTTGTGATGGCAGTAGGGATATTTGCGGCTACGATGTATCTTGTCGTATCGGCTACTGACAAAAGGGCAGAAGATGGAATGGACTATGTGATAGTGGTGGGAGACCGGGTATTTGACACGGGCATCTCCACGGCTCTGCGCCTCAAGCTTGACCGGGCATATGAGTATTATCTGGATAACGAGGATACGATATTTGTCCTGTCAGGAGGGCAGACAGAGGGTGATCCGGTACCGGAAGCCATGGCCATGTACAATTATCTTTATTTAAAGGGAGTACCCGAGGCCAATATGCTGATAGAGATGTCCTCAGTAGTCACAAGGCAGAATATAGTATATTCCGGAAGCGTGATAGACAGAGACCTGAAAAGGCATCACAGAGGTCTTGAGAGATCAGACCTGAGAGTCGGGATACTGACCAGTGATTTCAATATGTATAGGGCTCTGAAATATGCCAGGACTGAAGGATATGGATATATATGCGGCATAAGCACCAGCACTGATCTGGTGCTTTACCCCCACGAATGTGTAAGGGAATCCTGTGCGCTGGTAATGGATTTCCTGAAAGGAGAGAGGATTTGAAAAGCTTTGATGAGATCTACAGAAGCATAAGCGAGACACAGCTTGAAGGCAGCCTGGGGACAGGCAGGGTCTATGAGCACATAAAGACCGGAGCCAGGATATTTGCCATATCCAATGAGGATATAAATAAAGTGTTTATGATAGGCTTCAGGACCACTCCTGCCGATGATACGGGAGTGCCTCATATCATGGAGCACAGCCTGTTGTGCGGTTCAGGAAAATTTCCGGTAAAGGATCCCTTTGTGGAGCTGGTCAAGGGCTCATTGAACACCTTTTTAAATGCAATGACCTATCCGGACAAGACTGTCTACCCTGTGGCTTCCTGCAATGACCAGGATTTCAGGAATCTGATGGACGTTTATCTGGATGCTGTTTTTGATCCCAACATCTATCGTGAAAAAAAGATATTCGAGCAGGAGGGCTGGCACTATGAGCTTTCCAATGACGGAGAGCTAATATATAACGGCGTGGTCTATAATGAAATGAAGGGGGCCTTTTCAAGCCCTGATGCAGTGCTTGAACGCAGGACCATGCATGCCCTGTTCCCCGATACGGTATATGGTTCGGAATCAGGCGGTGATCCCGAGGTCATACCGGAGCTTAGCTATGAAGCCTTTCTTGATTTCCACAGGACTTATTATCATCCCTCCAATTCATGGATATATCTTTATGGGGATATGGATATGGAGGAAAGGCTCAGATGGATAGATGAGAACTATCTCTCAAGATATGACAGGAGATCCATAGCCTCGGACATAGGCTTACAGAAACCCTTTTCCGAGCCCAGAAGAGAGGTATGGTATTATCCTGTGGGAGATGAGCAGGACGAAGAGGGCCTGAGCTATCTCTCTGCAAATTATGTGGTGGGAGGAGCCCTGGATCCTGTGCTGAACGGAGCCTTTCAGATACTGGCCTTTCTGCTTTTGGATGCTCCCGGAGCACCCCTTACAGAGGCTCTGATAGATGCAGGCATAGGCGAGGATATACTTGGAGGCTATCAGAACGGTATCAGAGAGCCGTATTTTTCAGTCATTGCAAAAAATACATCTGAAAAGAACAGGGACAGGTTTGAAAGCATCATCAGAGCTACGCTTTCAGAGCTTGTCAAAAATGGAATAAGCAAAAAGAGCCTTTATGCTGCCATAAATTATCTGGAATTCAAGACCAGGGAGGCAGATTTCGGAAGGACGCCCAAGGGACTTGTATATGGGCTCTCCGCCTTTGATTCCTGGCTCTATGACGGAGCTCCGACCCTTCACCTTGAAAGCCTGAGTGTGCTTTCCATACTCAGGGAAAAGGCGGAGACAGGATATTTTGAGGAGCTGATAAAAAAATACCTGCTGGATAACAGCTTTTGTGCATATGTGGACATCGTTCCTAAAAAGGGACTGCTGGCTGAAAATGAAAAAAAACTGAGGGACAGGCTCGGCAGGATCAAGGCCTCACTTTCAGAGGAGGAGCTTTCTGATATTGCTAGGGAAGCCAGGGAGCTGAAGGCTTATCAGGATGAAAAGAACAGCGATGAAGAGCTTGAGAGGATACCTCTGCTCAGGCTTTCGGATATAGACCCGAGGATCCCCGAGGCTAATCTGATTCCGGTGAAAAAGCAGGGCAGCTCCATAAGGGCGGATATGGATACAAACGGCATAGCTTATGTAAGACTGCTGTTCGATACCTCAGGCTTTTCCAATAAGGAGCTCCAATATGCCTCACTTTTAAGCTATCTTTTGGGAGAGCTGAATACAAAGAGCCATACCTACAGTGAGATCAGTGATGAGATACTGCTCAATTCTGGCGGTCTGGATGCGGATACGGTATCATATCCGCTGACTGATGGCAGCGGCGAGACCAGGGGATACGTATATATAAGCTTCCGAGTGCTCAGGGACAAGCTGGATTTCGGGTTTGACATGAGCCTTGAGCTTATAAAAGAGACGCTTTTGGATGATGAAAAGCGTATAGGAGATAAGCTCATGGAACTGAAGAGCCGCATGCAGGCCAAGATAGACGGTGCCTCTCACAGTGCGGCAGTTACGAGGGCTTCATCATATTTTGATGCAACGGCACGTTTTGACGATCTGACAGAGGGCATAGCCTTTTACGATTTTCTGGATTCTGCAGGCAGGGCCTTCAGAGAGCAGGAGGGAAGGAAGGAGATACTTGACGAGCTTGAAAGCGTATCGAAAAAGCTTTTCCAAAGAGATTCCCTTCTTTTCTATGTAGCTGCCGACAGTGAGATAGCAGAGGAGGCTGAAAAAAAGGCAGAGGAGTTCTGTCGTAAGCTTCCGGCTGACAGAGAGCAGATACAGCAAAAACAGATCCAGTCCGCTGGGCCCAGGCCCCTTGGAAGGATGAATGAAGGACTGAGGAGCACGTCCATGGTCAATTATGTTGCCAGGGCAGGCTCTATCAGAGAGCTTCCATTTACCGGAGCCCTTGACGTGCTCAGGGTCATACTTAATTACGAGTATCTGTGGCTCAATCTGAGAGTAAAAGGCGGAGCATATGGGTGCATGTCCGGCTTTACACGTTCAGGAAAGGCATATCTAGTATCCTACAGGGATCCGGAGCTTTGCAAGACAAATGAGGTATATAAGGGGATACCAGGGTATCTTAAAAGCCTTGAGCTTTCCGAGAGGGATATGACCAAATATATCATTGGCGCCATATCTGATATGGACAGGCCGCTGAGCACGTCCATGAAGGCCAGAGACGCGCTGTCTGCCTTTATGTCGGGTGTTACTGATGATGACAGGAACAGGGAGAGGGCAGAGATACTCTCCTGTACCTGCGCTGATATAAGGGCACTTGCTCCATATATCGAAAAGCTGCTTTCTGATGACCTTATCTGCGTGATCGGAAATGCAGGCATGATAGACCGCGATCGGAAATGCTTTGAAAATGTCAGGGAGCTTTACTCATGAGATCGGGATATGTAGCTCTCGTAGGGAGACCAAACGTGGGAAAGTCCACGCTCATGAACAGTCTGATAGGCCAGAAGATAGCGATCACCTCGGGCAAGCCTCAGACCACCAGGAACAGGATAGAGACTGTATATACTGATGAGCGAGGACAGATCATTTTTGTGGATACTCCCGGCATACATAAGGCAAAAAACCGCCTTGGACAGTATATGGATGATGTGGCGGAAAAGAGCTTTGGAGACTGCGATGTGATAATGTGGATCGTAGAGCCCTCAAAAGAGCTTGGGAGTAACGAAGAACATATACTTGAGCTTCTTTCCGCAAGAAGCAGGAGCTGTCCTGTGGTGCTTGTGCTGAACAAATCAGATAAGCTTGGATCATCGGAGGATCAAAGGAGGGCCCTCGAGCTTTATACGGAAAGGCTTGGCCCCGAGGTCACACAGGTGGTATCCGCAAAAGAGGGAACCGGACTTGAGGAGCTTCTTTCATCCCTGTTTTCTCTGCTTCCGGAGGGCCCGATCTACTATGATGAAGATGTGGTCACGATGATGCCAATGAGATCCATAGCTGAAGAGCTGATCAGGGAGCAGGCGCTCAGGCTTTTGTCTGACGAGATCCCCCACGGCATAGCCGTCGTCGTTGAAAGCTTTAAGGAGAAACGCCCCGGCTTCTTTGTCATAGAGGCCGACATCATATGTGAGAGAGAAAGCCACAAGGGCATGATCATAGGAAAAGGCGGATCGATGCTGAAGCGTATCGGCACCGGAGCAAGGCTTGAGATCGAGACTCAGCTGGATGCGAGAGTTGATCTCAGATTGTTTGTAAAGGTCCGAAAGGGCTGGCGTGACAACGAAGGCTTCATAAGAAGTTTTGGGTATAACTTAAAAAGATAGAGATATTTTCGATATATAAGATCATAATCAAAAAATACCAACAAAAATGACTTCAGATATAGTAGTAAAGGGCATAGTGCTTTCGTCTTCGCCCCAGGCTGAATACAATAAAAGGATAGTCTTGCTTACGGACAGGCTCGGGAAGATCACTGCCTTTGCCCAATCTGCCGCAAAGACCGGATCAAGGCTCATTGGCAAGCTGCGTCCCATGACGGCGGCCGAATTTAGGCTTTCAAAGGGACGCTCAGCCTACAACATACATGGTGTGGAGCTGATGGATTCCTTTTATGAGCTGTCCACGGATCTGGATGCATCGCTTTATGGCAGCTATTTCCTTGAGGCAGCCGCCTACTATGCCCAGGAGGGCATGGTGGAATCCGAGGCAAGGAGCCTTCTCAATCTTGTTTATCTGAGCCTTGCTGCCCTGAGAAAAAAAGAGCTGGAGCCGAGGCTTATCAGAGCCATATTTGAGCTTAGGCTCCTGGTCATAGAGGGGGAATACAGGGAGGCGCCTCTTTCTAGAAAGCACAGGGAGGAGCTCATGGATATGTGGGCCTTTGTGACCAAAGCTTCCCTTTCCCATATATATGACAGAGGGGCCTTCAGGAATGAGGAGCTTTGCAGGGAATTCATAAATGAAGAGAGGGCCATGGCCTCAGAGCTCATGCGTCATGATTTCAGATCCGTAAAGCTTCTGGAGTAGGCTATCAAGTCCTTGCTAAGAGAGGCTGCATGGTTTATACTTAATTCTACGCTTATTTAAGAGGAGATGCTATTATGGACAGATCACAGATAAAGATGGAAGATATCATTGCTCTTTGCAAGAACAGAGGCTTCATATTCCCCGGTTCAGAGATATATGGAGGACTTGCAAATACCTGGGACTATGGAAATCTTGGGGTCGAGCTCAAGAACAATGTGAAAAAGGCCTGGTGGAAGAAATTTGTAGAGGGTTCAAGATACAATGTGGGAGTGGATTGTGCCATACTGATGAATCCCCAGACCTGGGTGGCCTCCGGTCATCTGGCAGGCTTTTCTGATCCCCTGATGGACTGCAAAAAGTGTAAGGAACGTTTCCGTGCTGACAAGCTGATAGAGGATTTCTGTGAGGAGCAGGGCATAAAGCTGCCCAATGATTCTGCAGATGGAATGTCAAATGAGGAGATGGAGAGCTTTATCAGAGAGCACAGCATCCCCTGTCCCAGCTGCGGCGGACATGACTGGACTTCCATCAGGAGCTTCAATCTGATGTTCAAGACCTTCCAGGGTGTGACCGAGGACGCAAAAAATACCGTATACCTCAGGCCAGAGACAGCCCAGGGTATATTTGTCAACTTTAAAAATGTACAGCGTACCTCCAGGAAAAAGCTGCCCTTTGGCATTGGCCAGATAGGAAAATCCTTCAGAAATGAGATAACTCCCGGGAACTTTACCTTCAGGACCAGGGAGTTCGAGCAGATGGAGCTGGAGTTCTTCTGCAAGCCCGGCACTGATCTTGAATGGTTCAGCTACTGGAAGGATTACTGCATAAAGTGGCTCAGGGATCTTGGGCTCAGAAACGAGGAGCTCAGGTGCAGGGATCATGCAAAGGAGGAGCTGGCATTTTACTCAAAGGCTACAACAGATCTTGAATTCCTCTTTCCCTTTGGCTGGGGCGAGCTTTGGGGCATTGCTGACAGGACGGATTATGACCTTACCCAGCATATGAATGTTTCAAAGCAGGATCTCAGCTACATGGATGATGAGACGAATGAAAAGTATGTTCCCTATGTCATAGAGCCTTCACTTGGTGCCGACAGGGTGACATTGGCCTTCCTTTGCTCGGCCTACGACGAGGAGGAGCTTGAAGGAGGCGACAAGAGGACGGTCATGCATTTCCATCCTGCCCTTGCGCCGGTAAAGATAGCCGTACTTCCCCTTTCAAAGAAGCTCAATGAGGGTGCCGAAAAGGTATTCGATATGCTCCTTAACAAGTATTACTGTGAGTTTGATGACAGAGGAAGCATAGGCAAGAGATACAGACGTCAGGATGAGATCGGTACGCCCTTCTGCATCACCTATGATTTTGATTCAGAACAGGATGGATCCGTGACCATACGTCATCGTGACAGCATGGAGCAGGAGAGAGTAAAGATCGACGAGCTGCTTGCTTATTTTGACGGAAAGTTTGATTTTTGATCATGAAGCTTTTTACCAGACTTGCAGTCATGTTCTGCATAAGCACGGTGCTTCCGCTGGTGCTTATGTATCTGACACTGACCGGCAGGACAGATTACAATACGGATATATTCATATTGGTGGGAGCAGGCTTTGTCCTGCTCTCTTGGATTTATTCTTCAATACTTCGCCCCCTGGATGAGCTGAGGCATGCCACAAAAAAGATCAAGGAAGGGGATCTGGACTTTACCCTTGAAAGTGAGAATAACGATGAGATAGGCCAGCTTACCGAGGATTTCGAGGAGATGCGCCTGAGGCTAAAGGAATCCCAGGAAGAAAAGATGAGGTCTGAAAACGAGTCAAAGGAGCTGATAAGCAATATAGCCCATGATCTCAAGACCCCTATCACGGCCATACAGGGCTATGCGGAGGGCATACTGGACGGTGTCGCCTCAAATCCGGAAAAGATGGAAAAATATATAAAAACCATCTATAATAAAGCCAACGACATGGCCAGGCTCATTGATGAGCTGACCTATTATTCAAAGATAGATACAAACAGGATACCATATAATTACAAGAGGCTCAGTGTCAGGGATTATTTTGATGACTGCTCAGAGGAGATCGGGCTGGATATGGAATCCAGGGGCATTGAATTCAGCTATGAAAACACCGTGCAGCAGGATACACTGGTCATAGCGGATCCCGAGCAGCTCAGGAAGGTCATCAACAACATCGTAGGCAATTCAGTCAAGTATCTGGATAAAAAGCCGGGCAGAGTCGAGATCAAAGTCAGTGACATCGGTGATTTTATAGAATGTGACATCAGTGACAATGGCTGCGGAGTGGCAAAGCAGGATCTGGCCAGGATCTTTGAGCGTTTTTATCGTACAGATCAGAGCCGCAATTCCATGCATGGAGGCTCAGGCATAGGGCTTTCCATAGTAAAGAAGATCATAGAGGATCATGGAGGCAGGATATGGGCATCAAGTGAGGCGGGTGCCGGACTGACGATACATTTCCTGCTCAGAAAATACATGGAGACACAGGTATAAAGGAGTTTTGATATGGCTGAGAAGAAGATACTTATCGTGGAGGACGAGATCAGTATTGCTGAGCTTGAGAGGGATTATCTTGAGCTTTCCGGCTTTTCAGTGGACCTGGAGGCAGACGGGGACAAGGGACTGAGAACAGCACTTGAAGGAGATTATGACCTGATCATACTGGATATCATGCTTCCGGGTGCGGACGGCTTTGAGATCTGCCGCAGAGTCAGGGAGGTCAAGGATACCCCCATACTCATGGTCACTGCAAAAAAAGAGGATATAGACAAGATCAGGGGACTTGGCCTTGGAGCAGATGATTATATCACCAAGCCCTTTTCACCCTCAGAGCTCGTTGCCAGAGTAAAGGCTCATCTCAGCAGGTATGAAAGACTTACCGGCAGCGAAAAGAATCGCAATGACATAATCGAGATCAGAGGACTGAAGATAGACAAGACAGCCCGAAGGGTATGGGTGGACGGAGCGGAAAAGCAGTTCACCACAAAGGAGTTCGATCTGCTTACCTTCCTTGCAGAGCACCCCAACCATGTATTTACCAAAGAGGAGCTTTTCAGGGAGATCTGGGACATGGATTCCATAGGAGATATAGCAACAGTCACCGTACATATCAAGAAGATAAGGGAAAAGATAGAGTACAATACTGCAAAGCCCCAGTATATAGAGACCATATGGGGCGTGGGCTACCGCTTCAAAGTCTGAGATTTATTTGTCAAAATACTTTCAATGCCGGCAGTCTTGTGTTAGAATAAACACATAAATGACTGCTTTTGCGAAATGCAAAGGGCCCAAGGGACTCTGGCATTTCATTTTTGCGGTCAAAAGAGTGTTTCTCCAAAAGGAGATATACCATACATAATCTATTTATGCATTATTGAAGGAGGATGATTAACATGGCACACAAATGGGTGTATATGTTCAAAGAGGGTAATGCAGAGATGCGTAACCTTCTGGGTGGTAAGGGTGCCAACCTCGCCGAGATGACGAATTTGGGCCTTCCGATCCCTCAGGGATTCACCGTTACCACTGAAGCATGTACCGACTACTACACACAGGGAGGCAAGATCTCCGATGAGATCAATGGACAGATCCTTGAGGCTCTTAAAAAGGTAGAGGAGATCAACGGCAAGAAGTTCGGAGACAATGCAGATCCCCTGCTTGTATCGGTTCGTTCCGGTGCCCGTGCTTCCATGCCCGGTATGATGGATACCATCCTTAACCTTGGCCTTAATGATCAGGCTGTAGAGGGCTTTGCCGCAAAGACAGGCAATCCCAGATTTGCCTATGATTCCTACAGGAGATTCATCCAGATGTTCTCTGATGTAGTTATGGAGATCCCCAAGTCTACATTTGAGAAGATCATAGACGCCGTAAAGGAAGAAAAGGGCGTAAAATATGATGTAGAGCTTGATGCTGACGATATGATGGAGCTCATCAAGCGCTTCAAGGCATATTACATGGAGCAGAAGGGTGAGGAGTTCCCTCAGGATCCCATGGTACAGCTCATGGAGGCAGTAAAGGCCGTATTCCGTTCCTGGAACAACCCCCGTGCCATCGTTTATCGTCGTATGAATGATATCCCCGGAGACTGGGGCACAGCAGTAAACGTTCAGACCATGGTATTCGGAAATATGGGCAATACCTCCGGAACAGGCGTTGCATTTACACGTAACCCTGCTACAGGAGCCAAGGGCATATTTGGTGAGTACCTCATCAATGCTCAGGGCGAGGACGTCGTTGCCGGTGTACGTACACCCAGCCCCATTGCAAAGCTTGAGGAAGATCTTCCTGAGTGCTACAAGCAGTTCATGGAGCTTGCCATGAAGCTGGAGGAGCACTATCGTGATATGCAGGATATGGAGTTTACCATCCAGGAGGGCAAGCTGTTCTTCCTTCAGACCCGTAACGGAAAGAGGACCGCACAGGCTGCCATCAAGATCGCATGCGATCTCGTGGATGAGGGCAAGATAACTCCTGAGGAGGCTGTATGCCGTATCGAGGCTAAGTCTCTGGATCAGCTGCTTCACCCCACATTCGTACCCGAGGCCCTCAAAGCCGGAAAGCTTATGGGAGAGGCACTTCCCGCATCTCCTGGAGCTGCAGCCGGAAAGATATACTTCACTGCTGAGGAAGCAAAGGCAGCACATGCAAAGGGTGAGAGAGTCATCCTTGTAAGGCTTGAGACCTCTCCCGAGGATATCGAGGGAATGCAGGCATCAGAGGGTATACTTACAGTCAGAGGCGGAATGACCTCTCATGCAGCCGTTGTTGCAAGAGGCATGGGCACCTGCTGTGTATCCGGATGCGATGCCATAAAGATGGACGAGGAGCACAAGCAGTTCGAGCTCAACGGAAAGACCTATCACGAGGGAGACTACATCTCACTTGATGGAAGCACAGGTAAGATCTATGATGGCGACATCGAGACTCAGGATGCTACCGTAGGCGGAGACTTTGGACGTATCATGGCCTGGGCAGACGCCAACAGGAGACTGATGGTACGTACCAACGCCGATACACCCAGAGATACACTCAAGGCCATAGAGCTTGGAGCAGAGGGCATAGGACTTTGCCGTACAGAGCATATGTTCTTTGATGCAGAGCGTATACCCAAGATCCGCAAGATGATCCTTTCCGAGACCGTAGAGGCCAGAGAGGCAGCTCTTGCAGAGCTCCTGCCTTATCAGAAGGGCGATTTCAAGGCTATGTATAAGGCTCTTGACGGCAGACCCATGACCATCAGGTTCATAGATCCTCCTCTTCATGAGTTCGTTCCCAAGACCCAGGAGGAGATCGACGAGCTTGCAAAGGATATGGGACTTACTCCTGAGCACGTAAAGGCAGTCTGCGACAGCCTGCACGAGTTCAACCCCATGATGGGACACAGAGGATGCCGTCTGGCAGTTACCTATCCTGAGATAGCAAGGATGCAGACCAGAGCTGTTATGGAAGCTGCTATCGAGGTTCAGGCCGAGACCGGCAAGGAGATCGTTCCTGAGATCATGATCCCTCTTGTAGGAGAGAAGAAGGAGCTCAAGTTCGTCAAGGACGTAGTCGTTGATGAGGCTGAGAAGGTAAAGAAGGAAAAGAATTCCGACATGAAGTACCATATCGGTACCATGATCGAGATACCGAGAGCAGCGCTTCTTGCAAACGAGATCGCTGAGGAGGCTGAGTTCTTCTCATTCGGTACCAATGACCTTACTCAGATGACCTTTGGCTTCTCAAGAGATGACGCAGGCAAGTTCCTTGATGCTTACTACAAGGCAAAGATCTATGAGTCTGATCCTTTCGCTAAGCTTGATCAGGCAGGCGTAGGCCAGCTTGTAAAGATGGCTGTTGAAAAGGGCAGGGCTACACGTCCCGAGCTCAAGTGCGGTATCTGCGGAGAGCACGGCGGAGATCCTTCCACCGTTGAGTTCTGCGACAGCATAGGTCTTAACTATGTTTCCTGCTCACCTTTCCGTGTGCCCATAGCTCGCCTCGCCGCAGCTCAGGCGTCGATTAAACGCCAGGGCAAGGCCTGATCTGATCTATAGATCAAAGGCTTGGAGCCAAGGCTTACTGGGCTTGGCATTAGCGTTATAAGGTAAATTTAAAGCTCCGCTTGTCCTACGAGGCAGGCGGAGTTTTTTAATCCTTTGACATTTATTAAAATTAAGATATAAAAGGACAGCAGATATCATGATCGATACATCTGATATGATCGTAAGAAGATACGGAGCGGACGACGTGGCCCGCATGGTGGATATATGGAACGAGATCATAGATGAGGGAATTGCCTTTCCTCAGGAGGATCTTCTGACGGAGGAAAGGGGAAGGGCTTTCTTTGCTGCCCAGACCTACTGCGCTGTTGCTGAGGATATAAAGAGCGGAGAGATCCTTGGGCTTTATATACTTCACCCCAATAATGTGGGACGCTGCGGGCACATAGCCAATACCAGCTATGCCGTGGACAGCAGGTCCAGAGGCATGCATATAGGGGAAAAGCTGGTGCTGGATTCTCTTTTGCAGGGAAGGCTCCATGGCTTTAAGCTTATGCAGTTCAATGCAGTGGTGGACAGCAATATACATGCAAGACATCTTTATGAGAGACTTGGCTTTCATAAGCTTGGAGTGATACCGGCTGGATTTCGGTTAAAGGATGGGAGCTATGATGATATACATCTTTACTATATCGAGCTTTGATATATCATGATCATTGCAGAATCACGTTGACATTTCCTTCTTAAACTGCTAATATACGGAAAACAGGATCGCATTGATAGAGGTGCGGGCTTCAAAAGTATCAGCTGGCAAGGACAGGCATCCGCCAGGGGAGAAAGGGGAGACCGCCGAAGCCTGACAGGCTGCCTGGGCCTGGAGGGCTGGGACTGAGCATAATATGCTCTGGACTGTCACAAGGTACTTGTGGAGCGCTATTGAAACGATACGTGGCCCGATGGGGCCGTGCTTTTGTATTTTCATGAACCGCTTTACGAGGCGGTTCATTTTTATTTTTGTCCGTATGGACAGGGAACTATATGGCGGAGAGATGCGCTTCGTCAAAAACTTCAGAACTATGAATTCATGGTTCTCAAATATGAAAAGAGGAGGCAAATTATGAAAAAGCTTATCAGTTTATGTATGGCATTAGGACTTATGGCTGCACTTACGGCCTGTGGCTCTCAAAATGCAGAGGAGCAGATCGAATCCATTGCAGCTGAGGCAAGCTCAGAGGCAACTGATACTGCCGCTGACGGAGAGGCTTCTCAGACAGCTTCAGGAAGCGGAGTAGAGGACGGAGTGCTGACTGTAGGTATGGAATGCGCCTATGCTCCCTATAACTGGATGCAGATGGATGACTCAAACGGAGCAGTACCCATATCCAATGTGCAGGGCTCTTATGCCAACGGATATGATGTGATGATAGCAAAAAAGATATGTGAAGAGAACGGATGGGAGCTTGAGGTCATTTCAAGTGCCTGGGATTCACTGGTTCCTGGAGTACAGTCAGGAACTCTTGATGCCTGCATAGCAGGACAGTCCATGACTGCTGACCGTATGTCTCAGGTTGATATGGCAGGACCTTATTATTATGCCACCATCGTATGCGTGACCACAAAGGACAGCCCCTATGCCGGTGCCCAGTCCATAGCTGATCTTGCCGGCGGCAAGTGTACGGCTCAGTCTGGCACCATCTGGTATGATTCCTGCCTGCCTCAGATAGAAGGAGCAGAGCTGGTATCCCCTGCCGAGACGGCTCCGGCCATGATCATGTCACTGGAGACAGGCACGGTGGATTTCATTTGTACTGATATGCCCACTGCCATGGCAGCAGCAGAGAAAAATCCTGATCTTGTTATCCTTAATTTCTCAGGAACAGAGGGAGATTTCCAGTTTGCTTCCGAGGAGGAAAGGGCTGAAAATGTCAATATAGGGATTTCTGTAAGAAAGGGCAATACAGAGCTTCTCGATGCCATGAACGATGTCCTTGGCAGCATGACAGAGGATGATTTCAATTCTCTTATGGAAGAGGCCATAGCCGTACAGCCCGAGGTTTAAGAGGAGCACAAGGTGGACAGATTTATAAAGCTTGGCAGTGACATATCACTGCTCTGGGAAAATTATGGAAGTGCATATCTTGGAGGCATGTGGAGCACCCTTCTGCTGGCTCTTGTGGCCACGGTCATAGGCTGCATGATAGGGCTTCTCTGCGGCATATTGAACACTATTCCATATAATGAATATACACCAAGGCCCAAGCGCTTTCTGCTCAAGCTGATACGCATTATTATACGTGTATATGTGGAGGTGTTCCGTGGCACTCCCATGGTGCTGCAGGCGGTATTTATCTATTATGGGCTTCCTTATTTTTCAGGGAACACCATGCAGTTCGATAATCTGTGGACAGCGGCCATACTTATCGTCTCCATAAATACAGGAGCCTATATGGCAGAATCCGTAAGAGGCGGAATCATTTCCATTGATCCAGGACAGACCGAAGGGGCAAAGGCCATAGGCATGACCCATTTTCAGACAATGACCTCTGTCATACTTCCACAGGCGCTGCGTAACATCATGCCTCAGATAGGCAACAATTTCATTATAAATGTCAAGGATACCTCAGTGATGTTTATCATAGGATTTACCGAATTCTTTGCCTTCCACAGATACATCACCGGCGTCAACAACATGTACTTCCCTTCTGCAGCGATAGAGATGGCCGGATACCTGTGTATGACACTGATAGCCTCATTCATACTCAGATTTATCGAAAAGCGTATGGATGGTGATGACAGCTACGAGCTGGTTCAGGGGGATCAGCTGGTTATGAGTGCCGGCACTTATACACATCCTGACAGGGGCACACCCTTTGACGAATACAGCAAAAGAGAAGGCAGGCTGGAAAAGGTGAAGGAAGGAAAACGACATAAGGCAGACATGGGAGGTGACAGGCTATGAGCGAGCATATACTTGAGATCAGACATCTGTCAAAATGCTTCGGCTCCCATGGAGTCCTTACGGACATAGACTTTACCGTAAGTGCAGGCGATGTGACCAGCATAATCGGAGCTTCGGGCTCTGGAAAATCCACGCTGCTTCGCTGCATAAACCTTTTGGAGACACCAACGGGCGGCGAGATACTGTATCATGGAAGGCCCGTGACCGGCGCAAATGTCAATGCAGCCGAGTACAGATCCCATGTTGGTATGGTATTTCAGTCCTTCAACCTTTTCAACAATATGACCGTGCTTGAAAACTGTATGGTAGGCCAGATGAAGGTGCTGCATAAAAAGAAGTTCGAGGCCAGGGAAAGGGCACTGTATTATCTGGAGAAGGTAGGCATGACGCCTTATATCAATGCCAGGCCCAGACAGATATCCGGAGGACAGAAGCAGAGGGTGGCCATAGCCAGGTCCCTGGCCATGGACCCGGAGGTCCTGCTTTTTGATGAGCCCACATCTGCCCTTGATCCTGAGATGGTGGGAGAGGTGCTCAATGTCATGAGATCCCTGGCAGCTGATGGCATGACGATGCTTGTGGTAACTCACGAAATGGCCTTTGCAAGGGACGTGTCCAAAAAGGTCGTATATATGAACAACGGTGTCATATGTGAGCAGGGAACACCGGAGGAGATATTTGGAGCTCCAAAAAGGCCGGAGACCAGGGAATTCCTCTCACGTTTTATAGGAAAGAGTCTGGATTGATCATCTTTTAATCAAATAGGAATTGACTATATAAACGGCTATGGGTAGAATCAATACAGATATAAAATAAATGAAAGGTGAGATGGTGGAGAAAAACATGCAGGAAATGATCATAGTCATGGATTTCGGTGGCCAGTACAATCAGCTCATTGCCCGCCGTGTCCGTGAATGTCACGTTTATTGTGAAGTACATCCCTCGACACTTTCCATTGAAAAGATAAAGGAGATGGCTCCAAAGGGCATAATCTTTACCGGAGGGCCAAATTCTGTTTATCTTGAGGAATCCCAGCATGTGGACAAGGCTATATTTGACCTTGGCATACCCATACTTGGAATTTGCTATGGGGCTCAGCTCATTGCATATACTCTTGGAGGCAGGGTAGAAACGGCTCCTACCTCTGAATATGGAAGGACGGAGCTCAGCTATGATACCTCATCGGTATTGTTCAGGGAAGAGCCCGATCAGGGGATAGCCTGGATGAGCCATACGGATTATATTGCAGAGGCTCCGGAGGGCTTCAAGGTGACTGCCAGATCTGCGGTATGCCCTATAGCCGCCATGGAATGTCCCGAAAGAAAGATATATGCGCTCCAGCCGCATCCCGAGGTAAATCATACCGAGCATGGCTTTGAGATGCTTAAAGCCTTTGTTATGGACGTATGCGGATGCAAGGGCGACTGGACCATGGGTTCATTTATTGAAAAGAGTATTGCATCCATCAGGGAAAAGGTAGGAAACGGCCGGGTTCTGCTTGCTCTTTCGGGTGGAGTCGATTCTTCTGTATGCGCAGTGCTTCTTTCTAAGGCGATCGGAAAACAACTCACATGTGTGTTCGTAGATCATGGCCTGCTTCGTAAAAACGAGGCCGCAGAAGTGGATGCTGTCTTTGGAGAAAAGGGCATATATGATCTCAATTTCATCCATGTGGATGCTTCAAAGCGCTTTTATGAAAAGCTTTCAGGCGTAACAGAGCCGGAAAGGAAGCGTAAGATCATAGGAGCTGAGTTCATAAATGTCTTTGAAGAAGAGGCTAAAAAGATAGGAGCTGTGGAATTTCTGGCCCAGGGCACCATATATCCCGATGTGATAGAATCGGGGCTTGGAAAGTCGGCAGTCATAAAATCCCATCACAATGTGGGAGGGCTTCCCGAGCATGTGGACTTCAAGGAGATCATAGAGCCCCTGCGCTTACTTTTCAAGGACGAGGTCAGAGCGGCAGGACTTGAGCTTGGGCTTCCGGAAAATCTTGTTTATCGTCAGCCCTTCCCCGGTCCCGGCCTTGGAGTGCGCATCATAGGAGAGATAACCGAGGACAAGATCAGGATAGTCCAGGACGCAGACTACATATATCGTGAGGAGATCGCAAAGGCAGGCCTGGATAAGCAGATCAGCCAGTATTTTGCAGCCCTTACAAATATGCGTTCAGTCGGAGTCATGGGAGATTTCCGCACCTATGATTATGCCGTTGTGCTTCGTGCTGTGCTGACCTCTGATTTCATGACAGCCACGGCAGCAGACCTTCCCTACGAGCTGCTTCAGCGGATCATGACCCGCATCGTAAACGAGGTCAAAGGAGTCAATCGCGTACTCTACGATGTCACCAGCAAGCCCCCGGGCACGATAGAGATGGAATAAAACATAAACATAAAGCCCTTGCCTGCAGGTCATGCCTGTGGTCAGGGGCTTTTGGTTGTATCCAATAAAAAAAGGGCCTGGGCCCTTTTTTACTCCTTATGTCCACCAAAGAGATTTTTCAGTCCTTCAAGCTTACCGAGCTGCTCCTTTACCTCGTCCAGATCCGGAAGCTTGTCCTTCACGTCCTCGACCTTATCCTTGATGCCATCAATGTTTTCTATGCCGCCCTGCGCATTTTCCTTAGGCAGCTCAAAAGGTGCGTTGCGGGAAGCAGATACAGAAAGCAGGCAGCGATGACGGCAAATGTGGGAGCTCCTGCCGATGACATTGGCGCAGAGCAGGCTATGGACCAGGGGACCAGCGGTGATATGATGACTGCGGTATCCTCGAGGTCTATGGCAAGCTCGGATTTATCATCTCCAAGCTCCTCGCACAGCTGGTAGGTGATCATGATATTGAGGGCCTGGCTGCAGGTGATCATCCCGCATATGATGGAGGTGGTGAGCACGGCTCCAAAGCTTGTGATACGCCTGCTCAGGCCTGTGATCAGCTCCTTGATATGGTCAAGCAGCCCTGTTTCCCTGAAGATGCCGGCATAGGAGGAGGATATAAAAACTATCATTATCACCTGCAGCATGGAGCTTATCCCTCCGCCGTTCAGCATGGCCGAGATCTCCGGGTCTGAGGCCTTGTAGCCAGTAAGCATATAGCCTGCCAGCTGCAAAGGGTCGATGCGAATGTAAAAAAGACATATAAGGATGCTTATGAGGATGCTGACCCCCATGGTCACCTTTACATTGATCCTTAGTAAGGACAGCAGCAGTATGGCGGCTGCCGGCAGCAGCATGCAGATATGAAAGTCAAATTCCGGTGCAAAGACGGCCCACAGATCAGGTGCAGTGCCGGTTCCGGAGGAAAAGATCCCAAGAATGCCGTATATGATACAGGACAATATAAAAGGGAGGATGGCGCGAGGGATCATGTTGTGTATATTATCAAATATGTTTGTATGGGTAAGCTCGGCTACCAGCAGGGCACTGGTGGATACCGGAGAACAGCGATCGCCAAAATAGACCCCGGAAAGCACTGCCCCTCCCGCAAGCAGTGGATCGATGCCAAGGCTTGCAGACATGGTCATGCATATCACTCCCATGGTAGCTGCCGTGCCAAGGGCAGTGCCTGTAAGCACGGATATTGCACAGTTCAGTATGAAGGTCATGAGCAAAAAAGTGTTGGGGTGTATGAATCTCACTGCCTCGCATATGATGTAGGGAACTGTGCCGCAGGCTCTCCAGAGTGCCGTGAGCATGCCTATAAGTACAAATACCTCCAGAATATTTTTTGTAGTGCCCAGTCCGGAAAGGCTCATGTGCAGGAGATGATTCCATGAATAGCCTCGTCCTTTGCCATAGGCCAGAAACAGAAAGAAACCAAATATCAGAGCATAGAGTACGGATATATTTAATATTATGCAGACGGCAAGGCCTCCGCAGAACAGGCCTAAAATAAGCTTTTCCAAGTTCAGGTCCCCTTCCTTGATGTTGGGATATGTGATATCACCAGCCTTCCTTAGGAACCGAAAAAGATCGGATGGCGTAAAGCAGGCTGATCTCATCAGTATCACATTATAACAGACAAAGTGATCTATAACCATTTATTTTGTGCTTTAACCAGTGGCCGCAAAGTGATATATTTATAAAAGACGGATAAGGCGGAAGATATGCGGTACGAAAATATATGCAGGGCCAGCTTCATTGACAGGCCAAATCGTTTTATAGCCCATGTGGATCTGGATGGAACAAGAGAGACCGTGCATGTCAAAAATACTGGCAGATGCAGGGAACTCCTTTTGCCGGGAGCAGAGGTCATGATCCAAAGAAGCAGCAATCTGAACAGAAAGACGGCCTACGACCTTATAGCAGTATATAAGGAAGGGCTTGGCCTTGTGAACATAGACAGTCAGGCGCCGAACAAGGTGGTGGGAGAATGGCTCTCAGGACTGGATTTTTCAGTGATACGGCCGGAATATACCTTTGGATCTTCAAGGCTGGATTATTATATGGAAAAGGAAGACAGGCGTTACCTGATGGAGGTCAAGGGCTGTACACTTGAGCGTGATGGAGTGGGATTCTTTCCCGATGCGCCTACTGAGCGTGGCATAAGGCATTTGCACGAGCTTGCGGTGGCTGCAAGGGAGGGGTATCATTCCTTCATAGCCTTTGTAATACCCATGCCTGGCATAAGGAAGGTCCTGCCAAACATGGATACTGCGCCAGAGTTCGGCCATGCGCTTTACGAGGCGGAGAAGGCAGGCGTCCATATCCTTTATCTTCCCTGCAGTTTGGGAGAGAGCAGTCTGGATATTGATGTGAGCCTTGCTCCCTCAAGCCTATAAACAGTCAGAAGGGAAAAATGCAGGAGTGATGCTTATATGGGCAGGATACTGGATGAAAGACTGATCTATGAGATACTCTCCGTGGTAGAAGAGATACCCTATGGCAGGGTGGCGACCTATGGGCAGATAGCAAGGCTCATAGGCAGAGACAGGAATTCAAGGCTCGTGGGCAGGGTACTCAGCATGTCACAGTTTTACGGTAGCTATCCCTGCCATCGTGTGGTGAATCATGCGGGCAGGACTGCACCTCACTGGTATGAGCAGAGGCTGCTTTTGGAGGACGAGGGAGTGGCTTTCAGAAAAAACGGATGTGTGGACATGAAAAGATACCAATGGGATGAGTGATCCGGTACGGTTTGCCGGAATGCTTTTATATATCCTTTATTTCTATGGAGGAGGAGTTCATGAAGAAGAGATATTTTATTATCGGAATAGCTGCGGCGGCATCACTTTGCATGAGCATGCTGTCCTTTGCTGGCACCTGGGCCTAGGGTACTGGAGCCAATGCGGGACGCTGGTGGTACGACCAGGGCAACGGCATCTATGCCAGGAATGGATGGTACTGGATAGATGGAAACAAC
>CALWET010000073.1 GCA_944377385.1 uncultured Lachnospiraceae bacterium
GTCCGTGCTGTCATAGGTCACCATGACCTCAGGCCAGTGCACCATGGGAGCAAATACGAAATTGAGCTTATGAGCTCCAAGCTCCAGAACATCCCCCTCTGCCACCTCCAGGCGCTTTACCCCGGGATCCAGGTCAAAAAAGGCATCTATCATGGCAAAGGTCTTTACATTTCCTACCAGTGTGGCCTCAGGGTAAACCTCCATGAACTTCTGGATGTTTGCTGAATGATCCGGCTCCATATGCTGTACTACCAGATAATCCGGCTTGCGCCCGGAAAGCTCTCTGGCAATGTTATCCAGCCATTCATGGGTAAAATTCTGATCAACGGTATCCATGACTGCTATCTTTTCGTCCATGATCAGGTAGGAATTGTAGGATATGCCGTTGGGCACTGGGTACTGTCCCTCAAACAGGTCTACCTTCCTGTCATCCACGCCTACATATCTTATATCCTTGGTTACTTCCATAATGCTTATGTCTCTCCCTTCGGTATGTTTATTATTTCAGATCTATGATCAACCCCTCAAATATGCCTGAGGGAAGGCTGTCCTCAAAAATGATTATATCCTAAACAGACTCAAAATACCATATGATATTTGATCTGACAAGCTCATCCCAAAACAGCTCAGGCATGCTTTCCCTGACTATATAAACTCCAAATGACCAGACTTAAAGGAGCTGCTGCTCCATAGATGTTTTACTCATCTATATTGCAACAGCTCCCTGATACCTGTTTTGTCTCTGCTTATTCCACCTCTATCAGCTCTCCGCTGAGCACCGGCTTTGCATCGGCAGGCACGGGGCAGACATAGCCGCCCTTTGTGGCCTCAGCAAACTCGGCCTTTGCCGCCTCGATAAGGCTGTGATCCTCAAAAAGATCTATGGCAGTTCCGGCTATCACCTTTGCGGCGGTCAGCAGACCCTTGTGGGCTATGGGGCTGTTTCCGCAGGTGACTATCTGCCAGCTGTGTCCAGGCGAATTCTGGGCCCAGCAGGTCACATATACCTGGGCTGTGGGCGTAAGCCAGCTCACATCTCCCACGTCGGTGGAGCCCAGGGTCTTGGGATTTCCAAATTCAAAGGGCACGATAAAGTCATTCAGAGGCTTTGTGCCGTTATTTGACTTTTCCAGTATATAGGCTTGATCCTCGGGGTAGAATTCCTCAGCCCCCGCAGGCAGTCCGGGCTCCGGCTTGAATTCAAAGGCATCCACCACCTTGCCTGCAAGCTCCATATCCTTGTCGTCAAATTTAGGTGCTCCCACCTCCTCAAGGTTCTTATAAAGCACCGTCAGCAGGCTCTTGTTGGGCACTGTATTTGAACAGCCATCTATGAATTTCTTTTTGAGCTTTGTCTCTGTCATGAGAGCAGCTCCCTGAGCTATCTTGTCCACACGCTCCTGCAGCTTGAGAGCATCCTTTACCCAGGTGGAGCGCACCATATAAAGCACCTGGGCATGGGGCTGGACCACATTGGGGGATATCCCGCCTCCGTCTGTAATGGAATAATGTATCCTGGCATCTACGGGCATGTGCTCCCTGAGGAAATTGACGCCCACGTTCATCAGCTCCACGGCATCCAAGGCGGAACGTCCCAAGTGTCCTCCGCTGGAGGCCTGGGCAGCTATGCCCTGGAAAGCATACTCAGTCTGTATGCAGGAATTGCAGGTACCGCCGTCAACATAGGTCATGGTGGAGGGATGCCAGGTCAGTGCACAGTCCAGCTCCTTCCATATCCCATCCCTGGCCATAAAGGCCTTGGAGGCGCCGCCCTCCTCTCCGGGGCAGCCAAAAAATATGACTGTGCCAGAGCCCTGGGGCTTGTCCTCCAGATACTTCTTTACAGCAAAGGCCGCTCCCATGGAGCCTGCTCCCAGCATGTTGTGTCCGCAGCCGTGGCCATTTCCGCCCTTTTCCACCTCACAGCGATAAGGCGTTGAGCCCTTCTGTGAAAGCCCGCTCAGGGCATCATATTCTCCAAGTATGCCGATCACCGGCTTTCCTGATCCAAAGCTGGCCATAAAGGCTGTCTCTATGCCTGCCACTGGACAGGTCACCTTAAAGCCCTCCTTTTCCAACACCTCACAATAAAGCTTGCAGGACTTGTATTCCTGAAGGGATATCTCGGCATATTCCCATATCTTGTCAGAGGTGTCGCAGATAAGCTCTGCCTTCTGATCTATAAAATCCTGATATTTTTTCTTGTCCATAAAGCAACCTCCCGCCGCAGGATGCGGCCCTGACTAAATAAAGTATCTTGAAAATATCTTGTTTAAAAATATTCTATTTAATAAAGCTCCTTGCTCAATAAAGCACCTTGCTTAAAAATTCCTTTGTCCTTTCGTTTTCGGGATGCTCGAATATCTCCTCCGGAGTGCCCTCCTCGACGATGATGCCCCCGTCCATGAACAGTACCCTGTCGGAGATCTCCTTTGCAAAGCCCATCTCGTGGGTGACTATGACCGTGGTCATGCCTGTCTTTACCAGCTCCTTTATGACCACCAGCACCTCGCCCACCATCTCGGGATCCAGGGCCGAGGTGGGCTCATCAAAGAGCATCACATCCGGCTCCATGGCCAAGGCCCTGACTATTGCCAGCCTCTGCTTCTGTCCTCCAGAGAGCTGCTGGGGATAGGCATCCTTCTTTTCATAAAGGCCCACACGCTTCAACAGTTCTGCCGCCATGTCCCTGGCCTCTGCCTTTGTCTTTTTCCCAAGCAGCGTAGGGGCCAGGGTAATGTTTGATTCCACTGTCATGTTCGGAAACACATTGAAATGCTGGAATACCATGCCCATCTTCTGCCTGTGCAGATTGATGTCCACGTTTTTTGCGGTTATGTCCACACCCTCAAAGTATATCTTTCCCTTTTCCGGGGTCTCCAGGAGATTAAGGCATCTCAGGAAGGTGGACTTTCCTCCTCCCGAGGAGCCTATCACTGAGATCACCTCTCCCTTTTTTATGACCTGGTCTATGCCCTTTAGCACATGCAGGCTTCCAAAGCTTTTTTCAAGGCCCTCCACCCTGATGATCTCGTCTCCATCCTTTATATTGTCAAATGCTTTCTTCTGTTCCATATGGTCTCCTTAGCTTACCGTCAGCTTCTTTTCCAGGAACATGACTCCCTTTGACAAGAAGAAGGTAACGATGAAGTATATGATGCCCACGATTATAAGGGGCTCTATGGTCAAAAACAGTATGCCGGATACCGTACGGTACACGCTCATCAGATCCCCTATAAAGAAGGTGGATGCCAGGGAGGTCTCCTTGATCATGGTTATGAACTCATTGCAGAGCGCCGGCAGCACGTTCTTTACCGCCTGGGGCAGCACTACATGTATCATGGTCTGGGTCGAGCTGAGCCCCAGGGATCTGGCCGCCTCCGTCTGGCCCTTGTCCACGGCCTGTATGCCGCTTCGGAATATCTCTGAGGTGTAGGCCACAGAATTTACGCAAAGGGCCACCACGCAGCAGGTAAATTTTGAAAGCTCCACAAAGGTGATGATCTCCGGCAGCAAAAAATAGAAAAAGTAAAGCTGCAAAAGCATGGGCGTGCCCCTGATGACCTCTATATATACTCCTGCAATGAAGCTGAGAGGCCTGAAGCTGAAAATGCTCAGCCTGCTGCGCCTGAGCAGCATCATCAGAAATCCAAAGACACATCCGGCGGCAACGGAGATCAGGCTTAGCACCAGAGTGATCCCAAGCCCCTGGATGAACAGGTGGCTGTAATTCTGCCAGGTACTGATTAAATTGTTTATGATATCTCCCATAAATATATCTCCATGCATCTGCTCTCATTTATCCCGTTTTCATGCTGTATGGTCCGGCATCCCATGATCCCGGCCGCAGGCAGAATCAGTTAGTCTCTAATCCAAGGGATGAAGCAAGCTCTGTAGCCTCGTCCAGCCACTCCTGATAAAGCCCTGCTTCATTTACCTCTGCTATGATCTCGTTTATGGCCTCAAGGAGGGCATCCTCGCCCTTTTGCACTACTACACGGCTGCCATCGTTTTCATAATCCAGCACGAACTCACTGGCTGTTATATCTGGATAATTCTCTGTATACTGTTCAGCAGTCTCCATGGCGCAGACAACTGCATCCACCCTGCCTGTTATGAGCATCATGATACCATCATTGAGATTCGTGACTACCTCCTCGTTTGCGTCCGGAAGCTGCTGCTGGCGAAGCTGCTGCTGAAGAGACGCGTTCTGTACTGCAATGGTCTTTCCGGCAAATGACTCCTTAGTGCTCAGCTCCTCTGCCTTGTCCTTGAGTATGAGCAGGGCATTTCCATTTTTCGGTGTAACATTATATCCGTCTGACATACCCACCTGCTCAGCCCTTTCCTCAGTATAGGCAAAGCCAGATATGGACATATCTACAGCTCCCGTACTGGCTGCTGCCAGGCATGCATTAAAATCCATGGCCTCTATCTGAAGCTCCACTCCAAGCTTTTCGGCGATGTACTTTCCAAGCTCTATGTCCGATCCGGCATATTCTGTCGTTCCGGAGGAAATGTCCTCAAATTCATAAGGAGCAAAATCCGGCGAGGTAGCCATGGTTATGACTCCGGCGTCCAGTATGGCATCCAGTCTGCCGCCTCCGGTGGTATCTGTATCAGCACCGGACTCAGATGAAGCTCCTTCGTCTGAGGTGCTGGCTGCGGCCTCAGTTGCTTGTGCCTGAGCCTCTGTAGGGGCTTCGGTGGTCTCCTCTGCGCTGCTTCCGCAGCCCCAGAGAGCAAAGGCCGAAAGGGCGGCCGCCAGTATAAGACTGCTCTTCTTCATAAACTGCTTTTTCATAATGCTCCTCCTTTGTCTGTCCTGCCGGACCCGGATAAAACTGTCCGTGTCTGTTTTTGTATGATTATGCATTATATAGTATAAATATAAATTTGTAAAGTCTTTTTTTATTTCCTTGTTTTATGCTTGAGATTAAAGTATAATTAGCTTAAATCATTTGTGTGATACACAAATATCTATATATTTTTTCTTTATAACTGAATTTAAAGGGAAGGTCCATGCTTTACCCTAACGAGACATTACAACAGATCAGAAAAGGCATTGCCGATCACGGCACGTCAGGAAGCTGCGTGCTCTTTTTATTATCCCTGAACGATGATCTCTTTCCCGGCAGCTTTACTGCTTCCGAGCAGAACAGGATATTTCAGCGTATAGAAACACTGCTTAAACGTGTATTCAGATCCTATGATACCATTGGCGTGCTTCCAAACGGCTTCATTTCTGTATTTTTATACGGAAGCTTCGATGAAAAGATCATTTGGTCAAAGTCAAGCTGTATCTCCGAGATAATGGACATAGTCCGCAGCGAGCTGGACACAGAGCTTCCTGTTGGCCACATCGGTGTATATATGTGCAGCAATGTCCCTGTGGATGCAGACCAGATGATCACCAGAGCGGAATATGCCCTTGAAATGGCCAGAAAAAGCGAGGGGGCTAATTTTCATATTGAGCATGAGGATGCTTCCGGAGTCCACCGGGTGGACCTGGGATCCGATGCCTGCTGCGGTGAGCTTCAGGATGAATCCGGCAGGCCCCTTATGGATATCAGACACCTGCGCGGCTATATCCGGGAAAAGAACGACTGGCTCAGGTTCCTGTCCAGGCAGACCGATTATCAGCTCTGGGAGCTGGACATAAAGCACAGGACCTTCAGCCTGCTATATACAAATGATCTGCTCGAAGGCAGACAGTCCACATATAGAGACTTTCCCAGGTCCCTTATTGAAAGCGGACGCATACACCAGGACAGTATAGAACGCTTTTCCGCCTTTGCTGCCGACATGATGAGCGGCAAGCCGGATGGCAGCGACAATTTCATGATTCAGTACCGTCAATCCAGCTGCTTTGGATGGGCAAACATGTCCTATCATACGATCTATGATGAGGATGGACATCCCGACAAGGTCATAGGCATAAAAAAGGATCTGTCCTATCTGCCCGAGCTTCAGAGGAGCCAGTCCCGCAGGCTGATCCCTCCCCAGCTCTATCCCCATCTGTTTATATACATGCAGGCTGATCTGAGCTCTGACAAGCTTTTTAAGCTGCATGTCGAGGGCATGGAGCAGTCTCGGCTCATAAGCTATGCCAGCTTCAGCGACATACTTGATATAGGCATACACAGGCTGTTTTCATCTGACGCCGCCTCAAGGATAGGGCAGCGCTTCTCCAGGGAAGTCCTTCTTGGACAGTATGATGGGGGCAGACATTTCATGTATGAAAGCTGTCAGATAGTTGACCACAACGGATCCATACAGTGGCTCGACATAGGCGTCAATCTGACAAAGGACATAGAGACCGGACACATCCATCTGTTTGCCTATATCAGCACTGCAAACCGCAGAAAGGATTTTGAAAAGCTTACCGGGACCGATGCCGATCCGGATCCTGAGACCGGCCTTTATTCAGTGGATACAGGCAGGCTCATCATCCGAAAGGGGATCAATGCTTACGAACAGAATTCCTGCAGCATGGCAGTCATTCGTTTCATAGGAGCAAACGAGCTCTTCCGTGATCCCAAAAAGCCTGAAAAATACCTGGATCTTGTCACTGCCTTAAATATTTTCCTGGATACCGACTGCATAGTCATGCGCAGGCCCGACGGCGCAGTAAACGCCTTTTTCCCCAATACCATTTCCAAGGAATATCTGCAGCGCAGGCTTGAAAACGCCTTTTCCTTTATGCGGGTAGCCCTCAGCGACATGCCTGAGCTTCGCCTCATCAGATTTGTGGCAGGCGTCGTAAGCAGCAATCCCGCTTCTGCCGACATAGATGAGATGGAAAGGCTGGCTGCTGCCATCTGCATGCTGCACACAGGCGAGGCCGCTGATACCGTAGTCTTTTCAAACGATCATGAAAAATATAACTGGAGCAGCTTTGAGCTCAGCGATACTGCGGCAAAGGATACGGATTTCAATACCATCTCCACCATGCACATGCACATCATGGACGATGCCGATAAGAACATGGCTCTTGAATGTCTGGAGCTGATGCTTAAATCAGACAGCCCTGATGCTGCCATAGACGGAGTGCTCAGGAAGATAGGCCATTACTATCAGGCAGACAGGGTATATATC
>CALWET010000074.1 GCA_944377385.1 uncultured Lachnospiraceae bacterium
TGCGTGCTTTCAGGTCCATCCCATGCCGAGGAGGTGAGCCGGGGCCTGCCCACGGCTGTAGTTGTCGGGGCTTCAAGGAAGGAAACGGCTGAATATATCCAGAGCATATTCATGAGCCCGGTGTTCAGAGTTTATACTTCATCTGATCTAAGGGGCATGGAGATAGGGGGTTCCCTGAAAAATGTCATTGCCCTGGCTGCCGGAATGTCGGATGGCCTTGGTTACGGGGATAATACCCTGGCAGCCCTGATCACCAGGGGCATAGCCGAGATGAGTCGCCTGGGGAAGGCCATGGACTGTGATCCCCAGACCTTTTTCGGACTTACGGGCCTTGGTGATCTGATAGTGACCTGCGGTTCAAAGCACAGCCGCAACCGCCGTGCCGGTGTGCTCATAGGAAAGGGCATGGGCGTAAAGGAGGCCATGGATGAGGTAAGGATGGTGGTTGAGGGTGTCTACAGCGCAAAGGCAGGCCTTCAGCTGGCAAAAAAATACGGTGTCAGCATGCCCATCGTCGAAGAGGTGAATGCCATACTTTTTGACGGCAAACAGGCCTCAGAAGCCGTCAGAGATCTGATGTGCCGGGATAAAAGAGAGGAGCATGCCGAGATAAAGTGGTAAAATTCACCTTTTATCATAAAATATGAATTTTTATCATAACCTGAGGTTATAAAGAGGACAAATCTGTCCTCTTTTTTTGATATATTTCAAATAAAAGTTGACATCATCCTGGCTGACTTATATAATCGTGCTCATATTTATAAAATCTTTATAAATTTGAAAGAGGAGGACTAATTATGAAAAAGTGGAGACTGGTTGCAGTTGCAGCTATGGCAGCCATGACTATGGCAGCCTGCGGAAGCAGTGCCGAGGAGACCACGGCTGCTGCTACAGAGGCAGCAGAGGAAGCAGCTGATGCAGAGTCCGCTGAGACTGAGGCAGCCGCTGAGGCAGAAGCAGCAGACGGTGCTACATGGATCTTTGGAGGCACAGGCCCTACCACAGGTGATACAGCAATTTATGGTAATGCAGTAAAGAACGGTGCTCAGATCGCAGTAGACGAGATCAATGAAGCCGGCGGCATAAACGGCTATCAGATACAGTGGCTCTTCGAGGACGACGAGGCTGGTACAGAGACAGCAGTAAACGCCTACAACGCACTCAAGGATCAGGGCATCCAGGCCTTCATCGGAACCACCACCTCCGGCTCCTGCATGGCAGTAGTTGCAGAGACCGAAACAGACAACATGTTCCAGATCACTCCTTCAGGAACCACAGCAGACATAACCATACCTGACAATGTATGGCGTATGTGCTTCTCAGATCCTGCACAGGGAACAAAGTCAGCTGAGTTCATAGATACTCATGAGCTTGCTACAAAGATCGGTGTGATCTATGACAGCTCTGATACCTATTCCACAGGAATATATGAGAATTTTGCAGCTGAGGCTCAGGCCCGCGGACTTGAGATAGTAGCTACCGAGGCCTTTACCTCAGAAAACAAGACAGATTTCAGGACTCAGCTCCAGAAGATACAGGATGCAGGAGCAGAGCTTGTATTCCTTCCTTTCTACTATACAGAGGCATCTCTGGTGCTCCGTCAGGCAAATGAGATGGGCTATGCTCCCAAGTTCTTTGGCTGTGACGGTATGGACGGCATACTGACCCTTCCTGATTTTGATACCTCCCTTGCAGAGGGACTGATGCTCCTTACTCCCTTCGCTGCAGATGCAACTGACGATCTGACAGTGAACTTCGTTACAAAGTATCAGGAGCAGTTTGGTGAGGTGCCTAACCAGTTCGCCGCTGACGCTTATGACTGTGTATATGTCATGAAGCAGGCCATCGAGGCAGCCGGCGCAACACCTGACATGAGCGTTTCCGATCTCTGCGACGCAATGTGTGCTGAGATGGTAAATGTAAGCTACGACGGACTTACAGGAGCTGGCATCCAGTTCACCGAGGACGGCGAGCCCAACAAGGATCCCAAGGCTGTCGTGATCGAAAACGGAGCTTACGTATTGATGGATTGATCCCCTTATGGATCACAAAATGATCGCAACATCGCCATAAGATCAAGGCTAAGTTATATAGAGGGCTGAAAAACAGCCCTCTATATCGTATCGTTGAAAGGTAGATTCAAATTATGTCAAGCTTTATCTCTTTTCTGATAAACGGAATAAGCTTAGGCTCAGTATATGCCATCATAGCCCTTGGGTATACCATGGTCTATGGAATTGCAAAAATGCTGAATTTTGCCCACGGCGACATCATCATGGTGGGAGGCTATGTGGTTTTTGTTGCCACCTCCATGTACGGTCTGCCGGGGTGGTTGGCAATAATCTGCTCTATTGTGGTATGTACCGTCCTTGGCATGACCATAGAGCGCATAGCCTATAAGCCTCTGAGGGGAGCTTCGTCCCTTTCAGTGCTCATAACCGCCATAGGTGTGAGCTATTTCCTTCAGAATGCAGCACTTATCATATTCGGAGCGGATACCAAGTCTTTTAATTCCGTGGTGAATCTCCCTTCCATAAAGCTCATGGGCGGAAAGATAGTCATATCTGATGAGACATTGGTGACCATACTTACCTGTGTCCTGGTCATGGTGCTGCTGACGACCTTTATAAACAAGACAAAAACAGGCCAGGCCATGCTGGCTGTCTCTGCTGACAAGGGAGCAGCCACTCTTATGGGCATAAATGTAAACAGGACCATTGCCATTACCTTTGCCATCGGCTCAGGCCTGGCGGCGATAGCGGGAGTGCTGCTTTGCTCCTCATATCCGGTCCTTTCATCGACGACGGGCTCCATGCCTGGCATAAAGGCCTTTACCGCAGCCGTATTCGGCGGTATCGGCTCTATACCCGGGGCAATGATAGGAGGCATACTGCTGGGCATCATAGAGAACCTTTCCAAGGCCTATATATCCTCACAGCTTTCTGATCCTATCGTTTTTGGCATACTTATCATACTTCTTCTGTTCAAGCCCTCGGGACTGATGGGCAAACAGATACAGGAAAAGGTTTAATGTAGAGGTGACCAAGATATGAAGCTTAAATATAAACAGAAATCACTGAGATACAGCCTGCTCACCTATGCCATGGTCCTTGCATTTTATATCATCTGTGAGATCATGCTCATGACAGGCAATATGTCATCTCTGATGAAGGGCATGCTGGTCCCTCTTTGCTATTATTCCATACTGGCAGTTTCACTCAATCTGGTGGTCGGCATATCAGGAGAGCTCTCCCTGGGCCATGCCGGATTTATGTGCATAGGCGCCTTTACAGGAGCCATTTTCGCCATGACCGGAGGAGCATCGCTTCCCGGCTGGGCAGAGCTTGGCATAGCCATAGTCCTTGGTGCTGTGGTATCGGGAGTATTTGGCTTTTTGATAGGCATACCAGTGCTCAGGCTCAGGGGTGACTATCTGGCCATAGTTACACTGGCCTTTGGCGAGATAATCAAAAACGTAATAAATGTGGTATATCTTGGAGTCGATTCCAGGGGCTGGCATTTTTCCCTGAAGGATTCTCTGAGCCTTGGACTGGAGCCTGACGGACAGACCATCATAAAGGGTGCCCAGGGTATCACCAGACTGCCCAGGAATGCCACCTTTACCCTTGGCATAGTTATGCTGATCCTGGCTCTTTTCATCATTCTTAATCTGATCAATTCCAGATATGGAAGGGCCATAATGGCTGTAAGGGATAACAGGATAGCAGCGGAATCCATTGGCATTTCTGCCTCAAGATACAAGATGCTGGCCTTTGTTACTGCCTCTGCCATAGCAGGTGTGGCGGGCGTGCTTTATTCCCATAATCTTTCCACGCTCCAGTCCTCAAGCTCCAACTTTGGATACAATCAGTCAATCATGATGCTGGTATTTGTGGTGCTTGGCGGAATTGGAAATATCAGGGGCTCCATCATTGCCGCAGTCATACTGACCATACTTCCCGAAAAACTCAGGTTCCTGGATGATTACCGCATGCTGATATACGCAGTGGTGCTCATAGCCATGATGCTGTTCAACTCGGCTCCCTCGGCCATTGCCTTCAGAGAAAGGATCGCAGCGAGCCTTAGGAGATCAGCAGGAAAGGAGGCCGCAGATGAGTGATATGACAAATACGAATGAGGACATCCTCCTTGCCGTTGAAAACCTGAGCATCTCCTTTGGAGGCTTAAAGGCAGTTGACAATTTCAACGTAAAGATCAAGAGGGGAGAGCTTTATGGTCTCATAGGCCCCAATGGTGCAGGAAAGACCACGGTGTTCAACCTTCTTACCGGTGTATATAAGCCCGATACAGGAGCCATAATCCTGGACGGAAAGCCCATAACAGGAAAAAAGACAACGGAGATCAACCACGAAGGCATAGCCCGTACCTTTCAGAATATAAGGCTTTTTACCAATCTGAGCGTGCTGGACAATGTAAAAACAGCCCTGGATGAGAGATACAGATACGGTCTTTTGGACAGCATATTCCGTACTCCCAAATTCAGAAGGATGGAGAAGGAGCTGGATGAGAGAGCTCTTTCCATCCTCAGTGTATTTGAGCTTGAGGATGAGGCCGAGCTAAAGGCCTCACAGCTGCCCTATGGAAAGCAGAGGAAGCTTGAGATAGCCAGAGCACTGGCAACGGAGCCAAAGCTCATACTGCTTGATGAGCCTGCTGCCGGAATGAACCCTCAGGAGACCAAGGAGCTTATGGACACCATTGCGCTCATACGCCGGGAGTTTTCCGTGACCATCCTTCTCATAGAGCATGATATGAAGCTTGTAAGCGGCATATGCGAAAGACTGACAGTGCTGAACTTCGGACAGATCCTGAGAGAGGGCGAGACAAGGGCTGTCCTCAATGATCCCGAGGTCATCAAGGCCTATCTTGGAGATTAAGGAGGAGATATGGAAGATATACTCAGCGTAAAGGATCTAAATGTATATTATGGCGTCATCCATGCCATTAAAAATGTCTCCTTCCACGTAGGAAAGGGTGAGATAGTAACTCTGATAGGCGCAAATGGAGCGGGAAAGACCACGACGCTGCAGACCATAACCGGATTGATACCTGCAAAAAGCGGAGAGGTGGATTATGAAGGGAAAAATATCCTGAAGGTACCGGGCTATAAGCTGGTTTCCCAGGGCATTGCCCATGTTCCTGAGGGCAGACGTGTGTTTTCTGATCTGACTGTATATCAGAACCTAATGCTCGGAGCATATACCAGGAATGACAAGGAGGGAGTGGAAAATGACCTCCAAATGGTATACGAGCGCTTCCCCAGGCTTCTTGAGCGCCGTGAGCAGAGGACGGGAACACTCTCCGGCGGGGAGCAGCAGATGCTGGCCATGGGCAGGGCCCTTATGTCAAAGCCCAGGCTTTTGCTTATGGACGAGCCCTCCATGGGACTTTCTCCGATATATGTAAATGAGATCTTTGAGATCATTAAAAAGATAAATTCAGATGGAGTTACCGTGCTGCTCGTGGAGCAGAACGCCAAAAAGGCTCTTTCCATTGCAAACAGGGCCTATGTCCTTGAGACCGGAAAAATAGTGCTTGAGGGTGATGCCAAAGAGCTTATGGAGGATCCCAAGGTCAAATCCGCTTATCTGTCAGAGTAAGAAGATGAGAAAGCGGACCATGGATCCCATCCATCTGTGGACAAGTTTCAACTGAGCTGCGAATCCCGCAGCTCTTTTTTTGTAACATGCACCAGCCTCTCGTGGGAATATACCATGAGAGCAAGGATGCCAAGCAGAAAAACAGGGTAGATGAAAAAGCCGATACGTGAAGCAACAGAACCAAAAAATGGAGGCGTAAGACAGCTTCCTACATAGGCGCTTGCCATCTGTACACCGATGACAGCCTGAGATCTTTCAGCTCCGAAATGCTCCGGTGTGGAGTGTATGATGCAAGGATAGATAGGAGCGCATCCAAGGCCAACGAGTACAAGGGCCGGAGGTATGAGCAGACTGCCAGCAGGCAGCAGAAGCATGCAAAGCCCCAAAAATATGAGAGCCTGTCCAAGTCTGATCATTTGAGTGTCATCAAGACGCATGGTCATAAAACCGCTTATTGCCCTGCCTGCGGTCATGCCTATAAAAAAGAGGCCTGCATGGGAGGCTGCCTGATCCGCAGGAATGCCCCTGGCTAAAGTCATATAGCTGCTTGCCCAAAGAGATGTGGTCACCTCAAGGGCCATATAGCAGAAGAAGCTGATTATGAGGGGCTTTGCTCCAGGGATACGGAATATCTGCCTGAGTGTCAAGGAGCCAGGGCCCGGGGCGTCTGTTCCTCTTATTTGAGCCTGGTCGTCATCAGATGTGTTTACTGCCACGGGCTTTAACGCCTTGGATTCAGCCTTCCATATGGGCAGGCTGAAAATCAATATCAGGGTCAAGGCTATTTGCAGAAGGCCTACTATAAGATAGCCCTGCTGCCATCCGCTGCCTCTGGTCAGGGCATATCCCATGATATAAGGCCCGGCAGTGGCACCTATCCCCCACATGCAGTGGAGCCAGCTCATATGTCTGCTGGAATAATGAAGAGCTACATAGTTATTAAGTGCCGCATCCACGCTTCCGGCACCAAGCCCATAGGGCACTGCAAAAATACAAAGAGCCATAAAGCTTTTACTTAGTGAAAAGCCCATGAGGGCAGCCGCTGTAAGCCCGACACTGATAACGGTTATCCTGCCCGTGCCTAAAAGCCTCTTGAGCCTGTCGCTTTGCAGACTAGAGATGATGGTGCCTGCTGATATGATCATGGATATTATGCCTGAATAGGATACGGGGACACCGAAGGCAGGATAAATGGTGGGCCAGGCCGAACCAAGGAGTGCATCCGGCAGTCCAAGGCTTATAAATGAAAGATATATGATGGCAAGCAGCATATTGAGCATGGTTTCTATGTTTTCCTTTTTTAAACACTAGTGATGAATGACAACGTATCTCACAGGGATTTTTAACATAAAAGAACTATATAGTCAATTACTGCAAGAGACATATACAAGCCGCAGCAAAGATGCTAAAATAAAATGTAAGTACGCATATGGATATTTATCATAGGAAAGTTTTCCTGACCCAGGGATATTCGGGTCCGTATCAGGCCCGGCACATCCCGGAGGAGAAAAGAGGTTTTATGAAGCTGACATTTATCGGAGCAGACCATGAGGTCACAGGCTCAATGCATCTGCTTGAGACAAAGGACACCAGGATACTCATAGACTGTGGAATGGAGCAGGGCAGCAATATCTATGAAAATGCTGAGCTGCCTGTGCCTTTTTCAGAAATAGACTATATAATACTTACCCATGCCCATATAGATCATGCCGGCATGATACCCTATGCGGTTTCCAAGGGCTTTTGCGGGACCATCCTTGCTACTGATGCATCCATGGATCTGGACAGCATCATGCTCCTTGACAGTGCCCACATACAGGAGCAGGATGCAGAATGGGAGAGCAGGAAGGCCCAGCGTGCAGGAAAGCCCAAGGTAGAGCCTTTATATACCGTGGAGGACGCAAAAAAGGCCCTTGAAAGCTTCAGGCCAATACCCTACGGACAGATGCAGGAGCTCTCAGATACTGTCAGCCTCAGATTTATCGACGCAGGGCATCTGCTGGGATCAGCTTCTGCCGAGATCTGGCTCAGAGAGGACGGAAAGGAGCTAAAGCTTGTATTTTCCGGAGACATAGGGAATAAAAATAAGCCTCTGATCAGAGACCCTCATTATATCGAAGATGCTGACTATGTGATCATGGAATCCACCTATGGTGACAGAAGGCATGAGAGGTCCGTCGATCATATAAAGGAGCTTGCTGACATCATACAGCGCACGCTGGATCGAGGCGGCAACGTGGTTATTCCCGCCTTTGCCGTCGGACGTACCCAGGAGATGCTTTATTTTATAAGGCATATAAAGCAGGAGGACATGGTTAAGGGACATGATGGGTTCCCAGTATACGTGGACAGCCCTCTGGCCATAGAAGCAACAGAGGTTTTCCGTGAAAACCTTACTGAGTGCTATGACAAGGAGACCAGGGAGCTTGTTCAGAAGGGCATCAATCCAATAGGCTTTCCAGGACTTCGCCTGAGCGTGACTGCTGAGGACTCAAAGGCCATAAATTTTGATCAGGAGCCCAAGGTCATCATTTCTGCATCAGGAATGTGTGATGCGGGACGTATACGCCATCATCTCAAGCATAACCTGTGGCGTCCTGCCTGCTCGGTAGTATTTGCCGGTTATCAGGCAGAGGGCACCCTTGGCAGGATGCTCCAGGATGGCAAAAAAGACGTAAAGATCCTTGGTGAATCCATACATGTGGAGGCCAGCATAGAAAACATGGGCGGCATGAGCTCTCATGCTGATCTGGATGGGCTTTTGGAGTGGATAGGTGCTTATAAAAAGGCGCCAAGGAAGGTCTTTTTGGTCCACGGTGATGACGGCGCCATGGAAAACCTTTCAGCTCTGATCAGGGAAAAGCTGAGCTATGAGGTGGAGTGCCCCTACAGCGGCTCTGTTTTTGATCTCTCAAAAGGTGCATTTGAGTATGTGGCTGAGCCTGTATTCAGAAAGAAGCAGACAGAGCGGAGCATGAGGAATGACAAGGTACGCACTGAGCTCAGTTCGGCTCTTTCCGACCTGACCAAGCTCTGTGGAGACATATCAGAGTTTTCAAACAAGGATATAAAGAAGCTGACATCAGATATAAGGGCGCTTATAGAAAAGCACAGGTCGGAGGTGTGAAATTGGGTGCAGTAAGTATTTTTACGGATGGAGCGGCCAGAGGGAATCCAGATGGACCGGGAGGATATGGAACGATCCTGCAATATATCGATAAGGCCGGGATAATGCATGAAAAGGAGATAAGCCAGGGCTATCTGCGCACCACAAACAACCGCATGGAGCTGATGGCAGCAATAGCCGGACTTGAGGCTTTGAACCGGCCCTGCCTTGTGGACCTATACAGCGATTCGAAGTATCTGACAGATGCATTCAATCAAAAATGGATAGAAAATTGGGTTAAAAATGACTGGAAGAGAGGCAGATCGGGGCCGGTAAAGAATATTGACCTTTGGAAAAGGCTTTTAAAGGCCCTGGGGCCTCATAAGGTCAACTTTATCTGGGTAAAGGGTCATGATGGACATCCTGAGAATGAGCGCTGTGACAAATTGGCGGTCAAGGCAGCCATAGGACAGAATTTGATTGAGGACGAGGGGCTGGAGGAGTAGGTTTAAAGGGGGAGAAGCATTTAAGCTCTAATTCCCCCTTATTTTATTGCAAAAAATCAGAATTGTCTTTATAATAAATCTCCGTACGAGCGTTTAAAATGCTACCAAGATAGAGAGGATGATATAAATTATGCATAAGGTCTATGGTGTAAATGAGCTGAGAGAGATGTTCCTTGAGTATTTCGAGGAGCAGGGGCATCTCAGGATGAAGAGCTTTTCTCTGGTGCCCCATAACGATGATTCACTGCTGCTTATAAATTCAGGCATGGCTCCTTTAAAGCCTTATTTTACTGGGCAGGAGATACCGCCGAGGCGCAGGGTAACAACCTGCCAGAAGTGTATTCGTACAGGTGACATTGAAAATGTAGGAAAAACTGCACGCCATGGTACCTTTTTTGAGATGCTCGGAAACTTTTCCTTTGGAGATTATTTCAAGCATGAGGCCATTCCCTTTGCCTGGAATTTCCTGACACAGAGAGTCGGCCTGGACCCCGACAGGCTCTATCCTTCAGTTTATGTGGATGACGACGAGGCTTTTAGGATATGGCGTGATGAGATGCATATCCCTGAGGAGCGCATCTTCAAGTTCGGCAAGGAGGACAATTTCTGGGAGCATGGCGAGGGACCCTGCGGACCCTGCAGCGAGATATACTATGACCGAGGTGAAAAGTACGGCTGCGGAAAGCCGACCTGCACCGTGGGCTGTGACTGCGACAGATACGTCGAGGTCTGGAATATAGTATTTACCCAGTTCGACAACGACGGACACAACAATTATACTGAGCTTGTACAGAAGAACATAGACACAGGCATGGGACTTGAGAGACTGGCCATGGTGGTCCAGGATGAGGAATCCCTTTATACCATAGACACAAACAGGGCGCTCCTTGAAGAAGCCTGCGGCCTCTGCGGAGTAAAGTACCACGAGGATCATGAAAAGGACATATCCCTTCGTATCATCACAGATCATACAAAGTCCTGTACCTTCATGATCTCTGACGGAATAATGCCTTCAAATGAGGGCAGGGGTTATGTCCTGAGACGTCTTATCAGAAGGGCTGTAAGACATGGCCGCAAGCTGGGCATAGACCACAATTTCATGAAGGACATGGCTAAAAATGTCATTTTCCACAACAAGGACGGCTATCCTGAGCTTGAGGAAAAGGAAGCTATGATTCTGAAGGTCATAGACCAGGAGGAGGACAAGTTCAACAAGACCATAGACACCGGCATGAGCATACTCATGGACAGGATAGCTGAGTTTCAGAAGCAAGGTGTCAGTGAGCTTTCAGGTGAGGATGCCTTCAAGCTTTATGATACCTATGGCTTCCCCTATGACCTCACGGAGGAGATACTTGAGGAAAGGGACATGAGCTGTGAGAGAGCAGGCTTTGACAGACTCATGAATGAGCAGAAGGAAAAGGCCAGAAAGGCCCGCAAGCACAGCAATTACATGGGTGCCGATGCGACGGTATATGACCAGATAGATCCACATATAACTACGGAATTCGTAGGCTATGACAGACTTACTGCTGACAGCCGTATCTCCGTGCTCACCACCGAGGATGAGATAGTCGAGGCCCTGACCGAAGGCCAGAAGGGCACCATAGTCACCGAGGTTTCTCCTTTCTATGCCACCATGGGTGGACAGACAGGCGATTCAGGATATATCGCAAACAAGGACGGCTCCTTCAGAGTTCTGGAGGCCATCCATCTCAAGGGAGGCAGGATAGGCCATGTAGGAGTGATGGAGAGAGGGATGCTGCAGCAGGGAGCAGAGGTATCCATGGGTGTTGATACCTGCCAGAGAGAACGCACAGCTGAAAATCATTCCGCTACTCATCTGCTTCACAAGGCGCTTAAAAAGGTACTGGGAGATCATGTGGAGCAGGCCGGAGCACTTTATGATAAGGACAGGCTCCGCTTTGACTTTACCCACTTTGCTGCTCTTTCAAAGGAGGAGCTGAAAAAGGTCGAGGACATGGTAAATGAGGAGATCAAAAGGGATCTGCCCGTGGAAACCAGCCTTATGAGCCTTGAGGATGCCAAAAAGTCCGGTGCCATAGCCCTTTTCGGTGAAAAATATGGAGACGAGGTAAGGGTTGTACGCATGGGAGATTTCTCCTCGGAGCTTTGCGGAGGAACTCATGTAAGCCATACAGGAGCCATAGGAAGCTTCAAAATACTCAGCGAGGGCGGCATAGCGGCCGGAGTAAGGCGTATCGAAGCCCTGACCGGTGAAAGCCTGATGAAGCATTATGAGGCTGAGGAAAACGAGCTTGTGAAGGTGGCATCCATGCTCAAGGTGCCAGTATTAGAGCTTGAGCAAAAGATCGCGGCACTCCTTGAGGAGGTACGTGAGCTTTCAAAGGAAAATGAGGCATTAAAGCTAAAGGCTGCAGGAGAGTCTCTTAGATCTGCCGAAGCGGAGGCAAAGGACATAAACGGCATCAAGGTACTGTGCACCAAGGTCCAGGCCCCGGACCAGAATTCTCTCAGAAGCCTGGGAGACGATCTGAAATCCAGACTTTCAGACTGCGTTGTAGTGCTTGCAGCAGAAAATGATGGAAAGCTCAGCCTTATGGCCACTGCTACGGATGCTGCCGTGGAAAAGGGCATCAGATGCGGCGACATAATCAAGGCAATAGCTCCCGTGGTGGGAGGAAAGGGCGGCGGACGTCCCAATATGGCCCAGGCCGGAGGCAGCATGCCGGACAAGGCCGACGAGGCTCTGGCACTTGCCTACGAGACTGCCAGGGCTCAGCTTGAGAAATAAATATATTCCTTAAAGGGAAGGCGCTTTTCACAAAAGCCAGAGAATTTCCGGCAGGTCTGTTAATGGAGCATAAATCCATTGACAGGCCTGTTTTTTGATGCTACATTTTAGATAATAGCAAATGTATACATCATACAACATACAAAGGAGGAATCATGAAAACCATTTCCATTCCTTACTATACCTCAAGTCTTGAGCTTCATATCGAGGAGGAAAACCTTGAGGCCGTGATCACCTCTGGGCTTGACAGCTTCGATCCCGGTATGGGCGAGGCAGAGCTTGTGGAAAAGGCCCTCAGAGAGCCCGTAGGCACTCTGCCGCTTTGTGAGCTTGCAAAGGGTAAAAAGAAGATCCTTCTGGTCACAAGTGACCATACCAGGGCCATGCCAAGCAAGGTGACACTGCCGATACTTCTCAAAGAGATCAGGAGCGGCAATCCAGATGCAGAGATAACAATACTTATAGCCACGGGCCTTCACAGGCCTACCACTGTTGAAGAGCAGCGCCGCATGTTCGGGGATGAGATCGTAGATCATGAGCACATAGAGGTCAATGATGCCTTTGATGCTTCTCAGTTTGTGGATCTGGGCGAGCTTCCCTCTGGTGCACATTTTCATGTAAACAGGCTGGCCGTCGAATCCGACATGATCATTACTGAAGGCTTTATTGAACCCCATTTCTTTGCCGGCTTTTCCGGAGGCAGAAAGAGCATACTGCCTGGTATCTGTTCAAAGGAGACGGTCAATGAAAACCACAGCTACAAGGCTATAGCTGATCCTCATTCCACAACGGGTGTCCTTGAACACAATCCCATTCACGAGGACATGGTGGTTGCTGCAAGAAGAGTCAATGTGGCATTTATCCTCAATGTTGCCCTGAACGGGGAGAAGCATGTGATCGGAGCCTGGGCCGGAGACCTTGAGGCTGCTCACGCTGAGGGAGTGGATTTCGTACGCCGGCACAGCCAGTGCCAGAGCCTGAGGGGTGACATAGTCATCACAGGAAATGGTGGCTATCCCCTGGACCAGAATCTGTATCAGACACCAAAGGCTGTGTCAACTGCCGAAGCCTGTGCAGGCGAGGACGGAGTCATCATCATGTGCGCAAGCTGCGTTGACGGCATGGGAGGAGAAAACTTTGGCAGGCTCATAACCATGGGCAGCGTGGATGAGATAGACAGCTATCTTTCAAAGATACCTCCCAGGGAGACCATAGCAGAGCAGTGGTGCCCTCAGATCTATTCACGCATCATGAAGAAGCATAAGGTCATACTGGTGACCACCTTTATGGATCATGAGCTTATCAGAAAAGCCAACATGATCCCGGCATCTTCGCCTGACGAGGCCCTTGAGATCGCATATGGCATAAAGGGCAGTGATGCCAAAGTGGTGGTCATTCCAGATGGTGTCAGCGTACTGGCTGTAAAGCAGGAGTCCTGAGCAGGTCCTGGCATATTCTGAGACAAAGCACAGCGATATAAGTGAACATTATTATTTAAGAGGAGAGGAGCATATGGAACTTAAACTTGCGCTGAAGGTCACGGACAAGGACAACGTGGCCACGATTTTCTCCGAGGGTATCAGTGACGGTACCACGGTGGAGATCAGGGACAAAAAGGGTGGAAGCGAGATAGAAACTGTCATTGGAGATGTGCCCTATGGACACAAGATCGCCGTACGGGACATAAAAAAGGGTGAGCTCATCATCAAGTACGGCGAGGAGATCGGCATGGCTACCGCAGACATCAAAAAAGGCGAGTACGTACATGTACACAATCTGGACAGCATAAGAGGCAGAGGCGACTGGTCAGAGGAGGACACAGAGGCCATACGCAGCAAAGCAGCAAAGGAGGAGGCTTGATCATGGAATTTATGGGATATGTAAGGCCTGACGGACGTGTCGGTTCAAGAAATCATGTGGCAGTCATCCCCAGCGTGACCTGTGCCAACGATGTGGCCATAGCCATAAGCAGACAGGTACAGGGGACAGTGACCTATCAGCATCATCATGGCTGCTGCCAGATGCCGCCTGATCTGGAGAGGGTCACTGATACACTCATCAGCCTGGGCCTTAGCCCCAATGTGGCCGCTGTGCTCATCGTCAGCCTTGGCTGTGAGGGAACGGATCATGAACGCATGTACAGGGAGATAGCCGCCTCTGGAAAGCATGTAGAGATCATACATGTACAGGAGCTCGGCGGTGTAAGCAAGGCCATACAGGTGGGGACGGATATAGCCAGATCCCTGGTCATTGAGGTCTCAGGGCTTCAGAGAGAACTCGTTGACATTTCCCGTGCGATCATGGCCATCAAATGCGGCGGATCTGATACCACCAGTGGTATGGCATCCAACTGCGTCATAGGCTATGTGGCAGACAAGCTGGTAGACCTTGGAGCGACCGTCATTTTTGGAGAGACCACGGAATTTATCGGAGGCGAGCATCTGCTGGCCAGAAGGGCAGTGAACAAGGCCGTTGCCGACAGGATATATCAGATCGTTGAAAATATGGAAAACAGGGCAAAGAGCATAGGCTGTGATATGCGCAGAGGCCAGCCTACGCCGGGAAATATAGCCGGAGGCCTTTCAAGCATAGAGGAAAAGAGCCTGGGAGCCATCATGAAGAGCGGAACCAGGCCCATACAGGGTGTGCTTGACTATCCGGAGCACATTTCGGACCAAAAGGGCCTTTGGATAAAGGACACTCCTGGCAGGGAGCCGGAGATACTTACCGGAATGGCCGCCACCGGTGCTCAGTTCATGATGTTTTCAACAGGCAGAGGAGCACCTCAGGGCTTCCCCAGCATGCCTGTAATAAAGATATGCGGAAATCCCAACACATATAAGCGCATGGAAAATGACATGGACCTCAATGCAGGCCTGATCATTACCGGCGAAAAGACCATAGAGCAGGTGGGTGAAGAGGCATTTTCAAAGATGCTCCGTGTACTTTCCGGAGAGATGACGAAAAATGAGACCATACAGTATTTCAGCTCCATAGACATACACTGTCTCGGACCAGTGATCTAATACCGGCGGAGAGCATGCAATGGCAGAGGTACAGATAGTTACCATCAGACAGCAGGTATATCAGATACTCAGGGAAGAGATACTAAACGGCAGCCTGCAGGAGGGACAGTGGCTTCAGGAGCTTGAGATCTCAAGAAGGCTTGGAGTATCCCGAAGCCCAGTCCGGGAGGCCCTGAGAGAGCTTTCCGCAGATGGACTGGTCTCTGAGATCCCCAACAAGGGTGTTTTTGTGAGGACCTTTACCACAAAGGACATAGAGGAGGTGTTTGAGGTCAGGGTCCTCCTTGAAAATCATGCCATCGAGAGCCTCTACAGGCTTTCGGATAATGACAGAATGAGGCTTGAGGAAACGATAAAGGAGCTTCGCTCCGCCTATGAGGATGGCGACCGCAGGCTATATATAAGAAAGGATTCCGAGCTTCATAAGCTGTTTATCAGTCTCTCGGGAAACGAGCTTTTACATTCCATGTATGAGCGGGTGGACTGTGTAATACAGCGCTTCCGTATATATTCTCTGGAGGAGGAAAAGCGCTTTTCTGATTCTCTGGATGAGCACGAGAGGATAGTGAGCTATATACTTGAGGGCAGGCTTTTAGAGGCCACACAGGTCAACAGAGAGCATCTGAGGCTTGCCAGGGATGGTATACTCGCCCATATCAAAAACATGTAATTTGTTCTTGCATCCTGAGACAAATTATGCTAAACTTTCGACAGTGCATTAAACCCCGCACTATTTTGTTGCATGTAATTCACTTACATAAACCTTGCAACCGAAGGGAGGTCAGGGGTCTTTGTCAAACGTAATCGTTAAAGAGAACGAGTCACTTGATTCAGCTCTTCGCAGATTCAAAAGAAATTGTGCCAAGGCAGGAATTCAGCAGGAGATTCG
>CALWET010000075.1 GCA_944377385.1 uncultured Lachnospiraceae bacterium
TTATGTATCTCTATCTCGGCATGGCCGTACTCAAGATCATAGACCTGGGAGACCGTCTCCCTGGGCAGCTTCCCCTTTTTCCTGACCGGTATGAAGGGCTTGCCAAGCTTGTAGGCCATGGGCACTCCAAACATGAAGCCCCTGGACTCAAGGCCGACTATGGCATCAAAATCCTTTTCCTTTGCCATGTCGCAAAGCAGGTCCACAGCCATTTTAAGGCCGTCAGCATCACTGAGTATGGTGGTGATGTCACGGAACATGACTCCTTCTTCGGGGAAATCAGGAACAGTGGTCACATAGTCTTCAAGCCTTTCTCTCTTCATGATAAAACTCTCCTCTCATATTGGCATACGCAAGTATGGCTGCCACAGTTTTGGAATCGGTCATCCTCTGTGTGTATATGAGCCTCAGCAGGTCCTGAAGCTCCCAGGCCTCTACGTTTATGTCCTCATCCTCATCCAGATGCTGGTGGCTCTTTTTCAGATCCCTGGCCAGGAACACTCCGATGAATTCATCGCAGAAGGCCACCGTGGTATTTATGTTCAGCAGCAGGCTGAGATCCTCCGAGCTATAGCCCGTCTCCTCCTCCAGCTCTCTCCTGGCACATTCTATCATAGGCTCATCAGGGCTGTCCAGCTTTCCTGCGGGTATCTCCAGTGTAAATCTTTTTAGTGCATGACGATACTGCCTTACCATCAAAAGCCTTCCGTCATCCATCACAGGCAGGACTGCGGCAGCGCCATTGTGATGGACCAGATCCCAGTGGGTCTGCCTGCCGTTCACCTCCACCAGATCGTCGTACACCTTGAGTATCTTGCCCTGATATGCAAGCCTCCTGTCTATGATCTTTACGGGAACCTCCTGCTCCCTCAGGCTCTCATCCTTGCCCATGGACTCACCTCCCCTTTCAGCTGTTTTCATCTACAGTCACAACTCTCATTATATTGGTATCCGTAGGCTTTCCACCCTTTGACCTGTAATTCAGGACTCCGGCTGTGACCACTGCCACATCGCCCTTTTCCATATAGCCTGCTGCCTCCAGCTCGTTTAGGGAGTTCTCTATCAGCTCATCCGTGGATTCCGCCCTTTTGGACCATACGGGTATCGTGCCCCAAAGCAGCATGGTACGTCTTACCGTGGACATGGAGGGGCTCATGGAATATATGGGCATCACCGGTCTCCATTTTGAAAGCAGCCTGGCAGTATGTCCGCTCATGGTAGGAGCTATGACTCCCTTTGCGGAAAGTCTCATGGCCGTGGATATGGTGGCATGGGCCACGGCATTCGATATGCTGTCAAAATGCATATCCTCCGTCTTTTTATGTCTGAAGGAATCGTAATTGATATTCTTTTCCGTATCCTCGCATATGGAAGCCATCATGCTAAGGGCCTCCAGCGGATACTTTCCTATGGCTGTCTCTCCTGAAAGCATGACGCAGTCCGTACCGTCATACACGGCATTTGCCACATCCGACACCTCAGCCCTTGTGGGCCTTGGATTGCGCATCATGGAATCCAGCATCTGAGTGGCTGTGATGACGATCTTGTCCGCCATGTTGCACTTTCTTATGATGGACTTCTGTATGTTGGGAAGCTTCTGGGGCTCTATCTCCACTCCCATGTCTCCCCTGGCCACCATGATGCCGTCTGCTGCTTCTATGATCTCATCTATATTGGTAACGCCTTCCTGGTTTTCGATCTTTGCAATGACCAGGATATCCGAGGCTCCTTCTTCCCTGAGTATATCCTTTATCTGTCTTATGCAGTCCCCGTCTCTGACAAAGGAGGCAGCTATGATGTCAAAACCCTCCCTGATTCCAAAACGTATATCCTCTATGTCACGCTCCGTAAGAGAGGGCAGCTTGACCTTGACTCCGGGCACATTCACTCCCTTCTGCTCTCCAAGCTCTCCTCCGTTTATGACGGTGCAGCTTATATCCTCTTCTTTTACGCTCTGGACCTCCAGGTTTATGAGTCCGTCATCTATGAGTATATGGCTGCCGGGCTTCACATCCTCGCAAAGGCCAGGATAATTTATGAACAGGCGCTCCTTTGTGCCTTCACATTCACTGGTAGTAAGGACCAGACTGTCTCCTGCGCAAAGCTCCACCTTTTTATGATCCTTTAAAAGGCCTGTCCTGATCTCCGGACCCTTTGTGTCAAGCAGGGCAGCTATGGGCCTGCCGCTGAGTTTCCTCACTTCTTTTAAAAGCTCAAGCCTCCCCTTGTGCTCCGCATGGTCCCCATGGGAAAAATTGAATCTGGCCACATCCATGTTTCCGGCAAGTTTAAGAAACATGTCCTTATCGTCAAAATTCGGCCCAAGCGTACATATGATCTTTGTATGTCTCATAAAGCTTCCTCCATACTCTTACTGTCCCTCAAACATCAAACTGTCCACGCATCAGTGAGCTGTCCATTTATCAACGAAATGTCCATGCATCAACGCCACTGATCTCTCCACTCCTTCTGGCGCTTTCTCTGCTTCATGCGGAACTTCATATTGCTTATGATATTTCCGTTTCCGCCCCCATAGCTCATCACAAAGAAGATGACCACCGGGATAAAGGCTGCCGCGATGCTGATCTTCGTTATGATGCCTCCCATGATGAAATTATATATGTACACGGCGGCCTCTGCTATGGCTATCCACTTTGCTTTTATGGGTATTACGAACATAAGCAGCAGCGAGGCGTCGGGATACATGATGGCAAAGGCCATGACTATGGCAAAATGAGTATATATCGGCAGATAGGGGTAATTGATGCCTGTGATCAGATAGCTTATGATGGCTCCTATCTCTCCTATGAGCAGGCTCCCAAAAAAGTAGATATTGAATTCAAACTCTCCCATGGTCCTCTCCACAAAGGAAGCAAAGTTATAATATAGGAAGAGACTGATGGCTGCCCAGAGTATGCTTGCCGAGGATATCGGCGGAAAGAGCACGGCCGTGAATATCCTCCAGATCTGTCCGTGGAGCACCTGATAAGGATAAAAGGCCAGCCACTCCGAATACAGCATACTGCCTACGGGTGTCATAAGCAGCACATAGCCCACAGTAAAGATCATCGTGATATGAAGGGCCAGATTGTTTATCGCATATCTGCCGAATTTGTATTTAAGCTTCTGAAACAGTCGATTCATTTAAAACATATCCTTTTTCTTTAAAACTATTATGGCTATCAGGGTCAGCAGCAGGATGAGGGCACAGATGAGCAGAAATGCCATGGGGCTCTGCTCAAAGGGCAGCCCAGCCACATTCATACCATAAAGCCCGGCTACTATGTTGGGTATCGAAAGCACTATGGTTATGGCTGACAGTGTCTTCATGACCAGGTTCTGATTGTTTGATATGACTGAGGCAAAGGCATCCATCATGCCGGAAAGTATCCCGCTGTATATGTTTGCCATCTCTATGGCCTGCTTGTTTTCGACTATGACATCCTCCAGCAGGTCCTCATCCTCAGGATATTTTTTTATCTTTGCGATCTTGAGCAGCTTTTCCAGCACCATCTCATTGCCCCTGAGGGAGGTGGTAAAGTAGACCAAGGTCTTTTCCAGCTCCAAAAGCTCAATGAGCTCCTTGTTTTTCTGGGACTTATGCAGGCTCTTTTCTATGATCTCGGATTTGCGGTCTATGATCCTCAGATACTGAAGGAAAAGCTGGGCGTTCTTGTACAGGATCTGAAGGATGAATCTGGTCTTTTTGAAGGTATGATGATCCCTGACCCGTCCGTCAGTAAAGGCTGACAGCACCGGAGTGTCCTGAAGGCAGACCGTTATGATCACATCCTCCGTCACAAATATACCAAGAGGCAGGGTAACGAACCAGTCGGTGCCACTGCGTTCCTCTATGGCAGGTATATCCACCACTATGACCGTATAGTCATCCTCGGTCTCTATACGTGACCTCTCCTCCTCATCCAGAGGGGCCCTGAGGTCATCCATATCTATATGATAGCGCTCCGCTATGAGCTCGATCTCAGAGGAATTAGGGTGTGTAAGGGATATCCAGCAGCCAGGCTTGGCGCTTTCTATCTCTGATATAGTCCCGTCCACGGTCAGAAAGTAACGTATCAAGCTTCATGCCTCCTTTTTCCTCTTCCACCCAACAAAAGCCCGGATTCCAATAAATGCTCCAGCTGAATCCCGGATGCCAATACAAACTGCTACCCGTTCAGTATACATTTTCACTCTGCCTTTGTAAACAGGAAGCCCCTTCTTAACATGTATTTAACAAATACTTTACCAAAGCTTTTAATAATTTTTTTACACTTTAACTGTTTATAACATTTGAGGTTTGTGCTAACATAGGTTAGGGGCCGCAGGGCCCTTTATCGCTTTATTCATTTTTGGAAAAGGAAATACATCAACTTATGTCAGTTAATAACTACAGATTGGGCATAGATATCGGATCGACGACGGTAAAAACTGCCATCATCGACGACGAAGGAAGGCTCTTGTTTGCAGAATACAGAAGACACTTTGCAGATATTCAGAACACCCTTGCGGATCTGCTTTCCGAGGCCAGGGAAAAGCTGGGTGAGGTCCTGCTCCGCCCCGCAGTCACGGGCTCCGGAGGCCTGTCCATATCAAAGCACCTGGAGGCAAACTTTATCCAGGAGGTAGTGGCTGTGGCCACAGCCCTTCAGGACTATGCTCCCCAGTGCGACGTGGCCATAGAGCTTGGCGGCGAGGATGCAAAGATCATCTACTTCACGGGCGGAGTGGATCAGCGCATGAACGGCATATGTGCAGGAGGTACTGGCTCCTTCATAGACCAGATGGCTTCCCTGCTCCAGACCGATGCAAAGGGCCTTAATGATCTGGCCCGCAACTACAAGGCCATCTATCCCATAGCAGCCCGATGCGGAGTATTTGCCAAATCAGATATACAGCCTCTGATAAACGACGGCGCCACCCATGAGGACCTGGCGGCTTCCATATTCCAGGCCGTAGTCAATCAGACCATATCAGGCCTGGCCTGCGGAAAGCCCATCAGAGGCAATGTGGCCTTTCTCGGAGGGCCTCTTCACTTCCTTCCCGAGCTCAGGGCTGCCTTTATACGTACCCTGCACCTTACGGCTGATCAGGTCATAGCTCCTGAGCACAGCCACCTTTTTGCTGCCATGGGAGCTGCCATGAACCTGCCCACAGACCCGAAAGCTCAGGTCATAGGTACCCACGGCTGCGCAAATTCCATAAGCATTTCCGAGCTTGAAGAAAAGCTCCGTGCCGGAATAAAGCTGGATACAGAGATAAAGAGGCTCGATCCTCTGTTTGAATCCCAGGCTGAATATGATTCATTTTTGGAGGAGCACAGCAGGGCAAATGTCAGGACCGGAGACATAGCCTCCTACAGCGGAAACTGCTATCTCGGAATCGATGCCGGATCCACCACCACAAAGATCGCCCTTGTGGACGAGGATGGAAGGCTCCTCTATAAATTCTATGAAAGCAACAATGGCTCGCCTCTGGCTACTGCCATCAGGAGCATGGCCGAGATAAAGGAACTGCTGCCAAAGACAGCCAGGATCGCCTACTCCTGCTCCACAGGTTACGGAGAAGCGCTTCTCAAGGCGGCCTTCCTGCTGGATGAGGGAGAGGTCGAGACCATTTCCCATTATTATGCGGCCTCCTTCTTCGATCCCGAGGTGGACTGCATACTGGACATAGGCGGCCAGGACATGAAGTGCATCCGCATAAAGGACGGCACCGTGGATTCCGTACAGCTCAATGAGGCATGCTCCTCCGGCTGCGGTTCCTTTATAGAGACCTTTGCCAAGTCCCTGAACTACAGTGTAGAGGATTTTGCAAAGGCAGCTCTTTTTGCCAAGGATCCCACGGATCTCGGACAGCGCTGCACCGTATTCATGAACTCCAATGTAAAGCAGGCCCAAAAGGAGGGAGCCACAGTGGCCGACATATCCGCCGGCCTGGACTATTCCGTCATAAAGAATGCCCTCTACAAGGTCATAAAGATCACCAGGGCCTCCGATCTTGGCCAGCATATAGTCACTCAGGGCGGTACCTTTTACAATGATGCCGTCCTTAGGGCCTTTGAAAAGATAGCCGGCTGCACAGCCACAAGGCCTGACATAGCAGGCATCATGGGAGCCTTCGGCGCCGCACTCATAGCCAGAGAGCGCTACAATATGAAAAAGGCCTCCGGTGAGGAGGCACAGACCTCCATGCTGCCCCTTGATGATATCATCTCCCTACGCTACAAGACCTCCATGACCCGCTGCCAGGGCTGCAACAACCACTGCGTGCTGACCATAAACAATTTCGGTGCAGGCAGGAATTTCATATCCGGAAACCGCTGTGAGCGCGGCCTTGGAAAGGAGCGCTCCAGAAAGGAGATTCCAAACCTCTTTGATTACAAGCTCAGACGCATGTTCGATTATGAGCCGCTGCCTGCTGATCTGGCCATCAGAGGAAAGGTCGGAATCCCCAGGGTCCTGAACATGTATGAAAACTATCCCTTCTGGGCTACCTTTTTCAGAGAGCTTGGCTTCCAAACGGTACTGAGCCCGGTATCCACCAGAAAGATCTATGAGCTGGGCATAGAATCCATACCCTCGGAATCCGAGTGCTATCCCGCAAAGATATCCCATGGACATGTGGAATGGCTGATAAAAAACGGGATAAAATTCATCTTTTATCCCTGCATACCCTATGAACGCAATGAATCACCCGACGCAGGCAATCATTACAACTGTCCTATCGTCACCTCCTATGCAGAGAACATAAAAAATAATGTAGAATCCCTGCATTCAGAGCAGGTGGATTTCATGAATCCCTTCCTGGCCTTTACAAATGAAAAGGTCCTTACTGACGGCTTGGTAAAGGTATTCCGTGAAAAATTCGGAAAGCCCATGGAGGGTGCCTTTGGAAAGACTGTCCCTGCCATAACAGAGGCCGAGATCAGGGACGCTGCCCATCTTGCCTGGGAGGAGCTGATTCGG
>CALWET010000076.1 GCA_944377385.1 uncultured Lachnospiraceae bacterium
CGAGCTTTTGCGGAAGGCCCTTCTTAGTCTTGAGGAAAAGGATATGGAGGCTGAGGCCCAGGACCTGCCGCCCATGCTAGACTCTCTTTCAGACCGTATCTCCAGGCTCATAGCTGAGGATGCGGAAGTAAACGGCTACTCAAAGGATGAGATCAAGGACGATGCTCCTGCTGAGACAGGCTTTGGCGCAGCTCAGAAGGATCCAGGCAATATCATCAGTATCTTTGGACGGAGGATCAGGAAAAAGAGCCTTGCAAACGCAGCAGCCCTTGTTGCCGTGGCAGGAATCGCTCTTTACGGTGCGGGCGTGCTCAGGGAAGGAAGCACCTCAGGAAGCACAGCCGAGGTGGCAGACATGGCTGTGGCAGCAAGAGCCTACAGTGCTGAGGAAACGGCAGCAGCCAGTGAATATGATATGGAGGCTCAGGCTGATGCATACAGCATAGAAGCGGCAGCAGCACCGGAGGAGGGACTTGAAGGAGCAGCGGCTGCATATGAGCTTGAGGGGGATGCTGGAGCTGAAACGGAGGGATATACGGCAGCAGCACAAAACAGGATGTATAAAGCAGATATGGCAGAGAGCAGTATTGATACGGAAGCCCTGCAGGAAGTTGCGGGCAGCACGGATGTTCCTGATATGGAGGTTTCCGCTGCTTCTTCCGCAGCGATACCAAATCCCATGCAGGAGGTGACCGGTGCTTCAGACATAGAGGAACAGCTTGGCATAAGCATGAAGCTTTATGATGAAGTCCTGGAACCAAGCTTTTATATCATATCCGGAGACCTTGGACAGATAAGCTACAGGCTGACAGATGGTTCAGAATGTACGTATCGTGGATCAGCCTTGCTGGATAGAGATATATCAGGCTTTTACGGCGAGCTTCATGATAAAGAAGAGACAGAGCTTTCAGGCATAATTGTAAGCATTGGTTCGACAGCCTCTGCAGAGGGAGACAATATCATACTCATGAGCTGGAGCCTGGGAGATACTGCCTATAGCCTTATGATAGAAGGGCAGGCAGACCGCAGTGAGGCAGTCCAGGAGGCTGAACGGCTCATAGCTCTTTTGATGGGATAAACACAGGGCATGGCAGAGTATGCATTTCAGAAAACATCATTATTTTACAGATTCAGAGGCCATCTTCGTACGGTGCTGAAGCATAAGTTCCATGTGGCAGAGGGATGCTTCAGGCTTGGCCTTTACAGGCAGGGCCTGCTTCATGATATGAGCAAGTTTTCACCCACAGAGTTTTTTACCAGTGTAAAATACTATGACGGACACAGGTCGCCAAACTCGGTGGAGAGAGAGCTTTATGGCTGCTCCAGGGCCTGGCTCCACCACAAGGGAAGGAACAAGCACCATTTTGAATATTGGATAGATTTTACGGCCTTTGTACCGGAGATAGCCATAGGCTGCAGGATGCCTATGCGCTATGTGGCTGAGATGGTATGTGACCGCAGAGCAGCCTGTATGGCGTATAACGGCAGCAGCTATACCAAGGCAGATGCCTGGGATTATTACGCCCGCACAAGGAGCAGGGTCATCATGCACAGGGATACCAGGGCGGTACTGGAAAAGGCCCTCTGGATCATGAAGGAGCAGGGCGAGGACGAAGCCTTCAGCTTCCTAAGAGATATGCTAAGGATCACAAAGGGTATGGATTACACGGCAGAGTCCCTGGGGCTTTCCTGCGAGCCTCTGGGAGATGACAGGGCAGAAAAAGAGTGGATATCAAGGCTTTCGCAAAAATAAATCTTGGACTTGACGTATTATGCAGGAGGGATGACGGTTATCATGAAGTAAGCATGATCATGCAGTCTCTCTCTCTTTGTGATGAGCTGAGTCTCCGCATATGTTCTGGCGGAGACAAGATATTCGGAGATAAAATATCCGGAGATGGAAAAACGGCTGATGGAAGCAGGAGCCTGGCAGGAACATCCCAAAAAAATGGGAGCATAAGCCTCAGCATAAGCGGACAGAGCCCGGATGTGCCTGCGGATGAAAGAAATATAATCTATAAGGCTGCCAGGCTTTTTATGGACACATATGGCATAAATGATGATATAGAGATAAGTACTGTAAAGCACATCCCCTCTCAGGCAGGGCTTGGCGGAGGCTCTGCTGATGCTGCGGCAGTGCTGAGAGGATTGAATGAGCTTTTTTCTATAGGGGCCTCTGAGGCTGAGCTTTGCAGTATGGGACTGAGACTTGGCGCCGACGTTCCTTTTTGCGTGATGGGAGGCACAGCGCTTTCGGAGGGTATAGGAGAAAAGCTGACCAGGCTTAAAGCAGCGCCGCAGCTTTATGTACTGCTGGCAAAGCCGACAGAAGGCATATCCACGGCAGATATATACAGAGATATAGACGGAAGCGGACTTATGGAGGATGCTGAAAGCAGAAGGGACAGAGCAGAGCGCATGCAGAGGCTCAGGCTTGCCATAGAGAGCTCCGATACCGAAGGCCTTTGTAAAAACTGTTTCAATATCTTTGAAGCTGTGACAGCAGATCGGATTCCTTATATCATGGAGCTTAAAGAAAGGCTTATGTCCCTTGGCGCAGCAGGTGCCCTCATGAGCGGCTCTGGGCCAACGGTATATGGACTTTTTAGGGATCGGGAAGAAATGGAAGCAGCAACAGAGGCACTCCAGCCAGAGCTCCATGAGGGGAGGCTCTCCCATCTTATAAAAACTGGATTTTGTATCTAAAATACAACAAAGTACAATTTTTCAATGCATAGCTTGAAAAGTTGTATTTTTTTTTGTACACTGATACTATCGTGATTGAAAGGTATAGATAGGACAGTTTATGGCGACGAATTTTACGGTCAAATTAAATGAATACATGCCGCTCAGGGATCTTGTGTTTACCACTCTCAGGCAGGCGATACTCAAGGGTGAGCTGCAGCCCGGAGACAGACTCATGGAGATTCAGCTGGCGGAAAAGATGGGCGTGAGCCGAACCCCCATCAGAGAGGCCATCAGAAAGCTCGAAAAGGAGGGACTTGTGACCATGGTGCCCAGGAAGGGCGCCGAGGTGGCCGGCATATCGGAAAAGATGCTCAAGGATGTGCTGGAGGTCAGGATGAACCTTGAAAAGCTGGCCTTTTCCCTGGCCATGGACAATATACGCCCCGAGGACATAAAAAAGCTTGAAGCAGCAGAGGCTGCCTTCTCAGAGGCGGTCGATACAGGGACACTCATAGACATGACAAATGCCGATGAGGCCTTCCATTTCATAATCTATGATGTGGCAGGCAATGACAAGCTGAAGGAGCTGCTCAATAATTTAAAGGAAAATATGTACAGGTACAGGCTTGAGTACCTGAAGGACCGCAAGTACAGGGACACGCTGACAAAGGAGCACAATGTGATCATAGAAGCCCTTCGTATGGGGGACAGGGAAGCGGGGCTTGGCGTGGTCGAGCAGCATATAGAAAATCAGAAAAGCGCCGTCATGAAGAGGCTTAGGCAGGAGGCCCTGGAAAAGGAAGAAAGACCGGATCAGAGGCTGAAAAAGTACAAATCTAAATATTGTATTAAATAGCTTTTGGTAGCATTGACAAGTGACAGACTGTCATCTAAAATGACAAGGTGTCACTTGTTTTTTGTTTTTCGGAGGAGCATTATGCCAAGCGAAAGATTTTTCAGGCTCGATAAAGCAAAGCAGGAAAAGATCAAAGAGGCTGCCAAAAAGGAATTTCTGTCCCATCCCATGGAGGATGTTTCCATAAACAGGATAGTGAAGGATGCAGAAATATCCAGAGGCAGCTTTTATACATATTTTGAGGATAAACAGGATGCCTTTACTTACCTGCTCAGGGAAAGGCAGGATGAAGAAGACAGGATGATCAGGAAGCTGCTTGAAGAAAACGGCTTTGATTTTGACGACATGCTGGAGAAGCTCCTGATATACTATATAGAGGACGTCAGGAGCTGGCAGGCCAACTGCTGGAAGCTGAGCATCACACCGGGACATGGGATCTTTGCGTCAGAGGAGATCAGAAGCTTCTGTGACGATGAAAAGGATGATCTGCTCAGATGGATATGGCAGCATATAGAACACCAGGGAAAGAGGATAGACTTTGATACCTTTGCGGCGCTGGCCATGCATTTCAGGCTTATTACAGCCTTCACTGCCATAAGAGTGATCATGTATCCTGAAGATGAACAGAAGGCTAAAAAGACTTTTCACGATATGATAAGAGTTTTCAAGGAAGGGGTATAAAAGATGAGCGAGGAAATAAAAAAAGAGGCAGCAGAGGCGACCCAGGCAGGGCCGTCGGAAAAGAGCACACGGAGAGGCCGGGTGATATGGCGTCTTGTGGTGGTGCTCTGTCTTTTGCTTATAGCAGGCTCAGTGGCAATGAGGCTTATGAAGCCCGAGGAAGCCATAGAGACCTCGCCCCTGTCTACGGTGTCTGTAGGCTCACCCACAAGGAATGATATAGAAATAGAGACCAGCCTCGTGGGAACCATCATGCCGGACAATGTATATTATGTCATGCCCAAGGTGGCCGGAGAGATAAAGGAGATATATGTTTCCCAGGGGGATCATGTAAATGAGGGAGATCCCATCTGTCTCATAGACAATGATGCTCAGGTGGATTCTGCAAAGATCACTCTGGATTCTGCAAAGGTACAGGTGGATACGGCAGCTCTTGCTGAAGAGACTGCCAGGACCAATTATGAAAGGATGAATGCCCTTTTTGCTACAGGAGACATCTCTGCCCAATCCTTTGAAAGCGCAAAGACTGGTTATGAGCAGGCCAAGGATCAGCTCAGTGCTGCGCAGCTCCAGGTGGAGGCTGCACAGCTGAATTATGACCTGCAGGTGGAGTTTTCTACGGTTACTGCCCCTGTAAGCGGTGTGGTGGAATCCACAAATATGTCAGTCAATGCCATGGCTGCCCAGAGCTCACAGGTATGCATCATTTCAGCCTTGGGATCCCACAAGGTACAGTTTTCAGTGACAGACAGGCTGCTTTCCGGTATAGCCGTGGGCGATCCCATACGTATAGAAAAGCAGGGCTCCCAGTATGAAGGGGCCATCACCATGGTGGAGCAGATGCCGGATCAGGCCACAGGGCTTTATTCAGTTGAGGCATCCATAGATGATGACAACGAGCTTACCACCGGTGCCGGAGTCAAGGTATACTTTGTTTCCGAATCCAGCATGGATGCTCTTACCATACCCACGGATGCCGTATATTACGATGGAGGCCTGACCTATGCATACATACTAAGCTATGACGGGGAGTCTGCCTCCGGAGCCTTGGAAGAGGGAGTGCTGATATCGGAGGAAAACAGCCTCGGTACAGTGCATAAGGCAGAGATAGAAACGGGACTTTCGGATGGAGAAAATACAGAGGTGCTGTCAGGCATTTCCGAGGATGACGTGATCATTACCTCCTGGACAGCCCAGCTCTATGAGGGAGCTAGGGTGCAGGTGCTTCCTGATGAGGAGGCAGAATCATGATAAATCTGTGCAAATTGGTATTAAAACGACCAGTCACCACGCTGCTGGCTGTACTGTGTCTGATATTCTTTGGAGTCATGGCCATATTTAACAGCAGGCTGGAGCTGACCCCGGAGATAAGCATGCCAATGCTCATAGTCACGACGACCTATGCAGGGGCTGCACCGGAGGATGTGGACGAGCTGATCACAAAGCCCATAGAAGAGGAGGTCAGCACCCTCAGCAGCATAGATACCCTCACCAGCCAGTCGGCAGACAACTACTCCATGCTGCTCATACAGTATGAATACGGCACAGACATGGACAATGCCTATTCGGATCTCAGGAAAAGGCTTGATCTGGTAAGATCCAGCCTGCCGGAGGATGCTTCCGACCCGACCATCATCGAAATGGATGTCAATCAGGTGGCATCCATCTATATGAGTGTCAATGTCGAGGGAGTCAACAATATTTATAATTATGCTCAGAATGAGATCGTGCCGGAGTTCCAGAAGCTGAGCTCGGTAGCCTCAGTGGATATATCCGGAGGCTCAGAGGAATACATAAGCATAAGCCTGATACCTGAAAAGCTGGAGCAGTACAGGCTTGACATGAATACCGTTGCACAGCTTGTAGGAGCCGCATCCTTTACGATGCCCGCCGGAGAGACCGGGGTGGGCAGTACAAAGCTGAATGTATCCAGCGGTGTTGAGTATGCCACGCCGGAGGAGCTTGAAAACATTCCCATTACGGCAGGGAATGGAAACATAATCTATCTCAAGGATATAGCGGTGGTGTCCAGGACGCAGAAGGACAGAGAGGCTTTGGGACGCTATAATGGCAGTGATACCATCATCCTTTCCATAAACAGGAATCAACGCTATACGGCGGTGGACGTATCCGATCAGGTTCAGAGCGCCATAGCCGAGATAGAAGCCTCAAATCCCAATATCGAGATACGCATAGTCAATGACAGCGCAGACATGGTCGAAAGCTCCATAAGCTCTGTCATGAGCACCATGGCACTGGCAGTGATCATATCCACGGTCATACTGTTCCTGTTTTTCGGAGATGTAAAGGCGTCTTTGATAGTAGCAACCTCCATACCCCTTTCCATACTTGCCGCCATCGTCATGATGTGGGCCATGGGTTATTCTTATAATGTCATCACCCTGGGCTCGGTGGTCCTTGGTGTGGGAATGATGGTGGATAACTCCATAGTGGTTCTTGAGGCCTGCTTCAGGGCCATGGATGAGGAAAAGGAGAGGAAGTTCGTCAATTATGTAAAGGCTTCGGTAAACGGTGTCAGGACGGTGGGGGCTTCCGTATTCGGTTCCACCCTTACCACCTGTGTCGTATTCCTGCCTCTGGGCTTTATGAGCGGCCTGTCAGGACAGTTTTTCCAGCCCCTGGGCATGACCATAGTATTCTGTATGGCTGCCTCGCTGCTGTCTGCCATTACCATAGTACCTTTGTGCTATACATACTATCGCCCCATGGAAAAGACAAAGGCTCCGGCATATTCATTCATGCGCAGCCTTCAGTCAGGCTACCGCAATCTGATGCGAAAAAGGATATTAAAGCACAAAAAGCTCACGCTGCTGCTTACCCTTGCGGCCTTTATAGCAGCCATATTCATGGCCGGCGACACGGATTTCCTGCTGATGCCGGAAACGGATGAGGGCACGGTAAACATAAGCGTTGCCGTGGAACCGGGACTTGACATGGATTCTCAGGATCAGGTATATCGCCGTATCGAAGGGATCATCATGGAGGATGAGGATCTTGAGGATTATATGCTGAGCTCCAGCGGATCGGACGGCAGTATAACGGCGTATCTGAAAAGTGACAGGGAAAAGACCACAGACGAGACGGTAGAGCTCTGGAAAAGACAGTTCCAGCAGGTGGATAACTGTGACATAACAGTTGAAGCCTATTCTACCACAGGCATGCTTAACGAGGGCGCGGGCTTTTCGCTGAGTCTGGTCAGCTCGGATTATGATGACCTGAAGGAGGTCAATGATGCCATCACCGATGGGCTCATGCTGGACGAAAGGGTCACGGCAGTAAGCTCGACCCTGGCAAATTCAGCACCCCTTATCAGGATAGACATAGATCCGGTAAAGGCTTCAGCTGAAGGCCTTAATCCTGCCCAGCTTTCGGCCTCTCTTTATACCATGATGGGAGGCACCAGCGTGGACAAACTGGATGTGGATGGACAGCAGATGGATGTGATCGTGGAATATCCTGAGGACGAGTTTGATGAGCTGTCCAAGGTGGAAAACATGATGCTTTCCTCAACGCTGGGACAGAGAGTAGCACTGAGAGATGTGGCAGACATAAGCTTTGAGGACAGCCCCGAGACCATCATGAGGAGCAACAGACAGTATCAGGTCACCATATCGGCGGACTATACGGATCTGGCAGATGCCTCTACCTACGGAGAGCTTTATGCGGAATATGTAAGCCCCAATCTGATGGAAGGAGTGGAAGAGCAGGAAAGCACCATGACGGAGATGATGAACGAGGAGTTCGGTAATCTCTTTACCTGTTTGATCATAGCCGTATTCCTGGTATTTGTGGTCATGGCGGCCCAGTTTGAATCTCCAAGATTTTCCTTTATGGTCATGGCCACGATACCCTTTGGCATGATTGGCTCCTTCTTCCTGCTGTGGGTGCTTGACATACCCATCACCATGGTAGAGCTCATAGGCTTCCTGATGCTCATAGGTACAGTGGTAAATAACGGCATACTTTATGTGGATACGGTGGATCAGTACAGGGCTTCCGGCATGAGAGTCTATGACGCATTGGTAGAGGCAGGAGCCACAAGGCTCAGGCCCATCATGATGACTACCCTTACGACCGTGCTTTCCATGCTGCCCCTGGCAGTTGGCTATGGAGATTCCGGAGAACTTATGCAGGGACTTTCTCTGGTAAATATAGGAGGACTTACGGCATCTACGATCATGGCCCTGTTGGTATTGCCGGTATGCTATCTGATCTTGGACCGCAAGAAGGCAAGGCGCCTGACACCTGTGGATTTTGACAGCCTCTGATGGGATTTGGGCATCTGGTGCTCGGAGGAGGTACACACCTGAAAAGGAACCGTGGCGCAAATTAAGCTAAAAATAAGTTGAAATATATGGCGGCAGTTTATATGCTATATAGGTCAAAGGAGATCATATTTAATCATGCTTATGCTTAATGGAAAAAGATCTGTATATAAAGGCTTTGCTGCCATCCTCGCCGCATGCATGACGCTTGAGGCTCTGGGCATGGCGCCCGGTATGCTGCGCAGTCTTGCATCACCTGAATTTGCCAGGACGGCAGAGGAATGGGCAGTGCTCAGGGACGATCTGCTTACCTGGGACGAGATACCTGGGCTGATAAATGAATATAATGCCACTATCATCGACAACAGAGACGACTTTGTAAAAGATGAACGCAGGACCATGGATGCCCAGGAAATACGTGAGGCCATGATAAAGCAGGCAGATGACTATGACATCATGGCCATGGACATAGCCGGGACCAGTGAGGCCCAGGCCTCCCAGTACAGATCCCAGGCAAATACCTACAGGCAGCAGGCTGAGGACAATGTAACAGACAGGGACATATTGCTCTGGAATTATGAACGCATAGAGGCAGCTACGGTACTCAATGCCAGGATATATTTCCTGGAATATTACAATGCCCTGGAGCAGCAGAAAAAGGCAAAGGCCTCTGCTCAGGCCGCAAGGCTCAGCTATCAGTCAGTGCAGAATCAGTTCAATGTAGGCATGGCCACACAGATGCAGGTGCTGACGGCAAAGGAGGCACTGGATAATGCCGAGGCTGCAGTCATAACTGCCGATACCGGTGTTCAGAGTGCGAAAAAGCTTCTGCAGGTGACCTGCGGATGGGCATATGATGCAGAAGCCAAGATCGGCGAGCTGCCCGGGCTTGACATGACAGCCATAGATGCCATAGATCTGGCTTCAGATACCGAGACGGCCATAAAGAACAACTATACCCTCAAAAGCGATGAGAGGATGCTTCAGAATACTTCTCAGAGCAACAACTTCGTTGACCTCAGGGAAAAATACGAAAAGCAGCTCAGGGATGACACGGATCAGGTCAGGGCCTCCGTACGATCCGCCTATGACAGCCTTATGAATGCAAAGACGGCATATCAGAACGCCACGGTTGCCCGCAGCCTGGCTGAGGATACGGCGGCGACTGCAGAGCGCAATCTGTCTCTTGGTCAGATAAGCAGCTTTGAATATAGCTCAGCCCTAAGTTCAAGAGACCTAGCAGTATATGACGAGGAGATATCAAGGATAGCTTTGCTGTCGGCAAAGGCCAGCTATGATGCCTGCATACAGGGGCTTGCCTCAGCAGGCGATGCCTGATATATGGGGCTGAGTTTTGAAGATAGAGGATGCATTTTCCTGATCGGAAAGTATTTGATATGAAAGCTGATATTTATGGAAAAGGAATATTTATCCTGTGCATGACGGCCTCCCTCATACTGGGACCCGGCCCTGTAGCTTTTGGTACGCCGCCCTTTGATAACATACCCGAGGGGCTGACAGAGGAAAGCTATGAGAGGCTTTATGATGATACGGTGGAGTGGGGCGAGATCGGAGATCTGATAAAATACAGGAGCCCTGTATATACAGATCTTCTGGATCAGATAGACACCACGACCACTGATCTCGAGGGTGCCATCGGCACGGATATCATGAACATGCAGGAGCAGCTCACGGAAGCAGACGAGGTGCTGGACGGGTTGTATCAGAGCCAAAAGGATGTGGAGAGCCGCCTGCCCGAGGGATCTTTGGAAAGAGAGCAGGCCTTAAAGCAGCTGGGAACAGCCATAGAAATGGCAAAGGCAGGCAAAAAGCAGCTCAGTGAAGCCATTGGCTCACTTGAGGACATGGATGCCCAGCTTGACGGGCGCTTGTATGTAAAGGGAGGAGGAGTGCCTTCAAGGGAATCTTTGGAGAGGCAGCTCTATCCCGTGGTCGAACAGCTTTCCTCAGTGATAGAAGGGCTTATGATATCCTATGGACAGCTTGAGCTCAGCCGTGATATCCTGGCTGAACAGGTATCGCTTTATGAAAGGTTGCTGTCAGTTCAGACGCAGCTCCTTTCCCAGGGCCTTGCTACTGCGGCAGAGGTGGAGGCAGCCTCACTTGAGCTTGAAACTGCCAGATCAGAGCTTTCTAAAGCTGAGGCCTCGCTTTTACAGCTTGCAACGGCCATAGGACTGCAGCTTGGGTACAGCCAGAGCGAGCCTCCGCACATAGGAGAGCTTCCTGTGCCTGATACTGCATATGTAGAGGCAGCAGATCTGGAGAAAGATCTTTTGCAGGCAGCAAATGAAAATTCCGAGGTAAAGGCGGCAAGAACCTCGGATGGATCCAGTGCAGGAGATCTCAAGAGAGACAGAAATGAAAATGCAGTCATGGGCAAGCTGTCATCACAGCTTTCAGAGCTTTATGCAGACATGAAGCAGAAAAAGCTTATTTATGACGGCTCTGCTGCTACACTGCAAAAGGCACAGCTCTCCAGGACCTCGGCGGAGACCAGGTATTCCATGGGCATGCTGAGCGAAGCGGAATACAAGGCACAGCTTTTGACTGCTTTCAGTTACGAGGCCTCGGCAAGGCTTGCAGAGCTTAATCTGCTCCAGGCCATAAATAATTACAAGTGGGCAGTAAATGGTGTTATGACTCTGGGATAGGAGAAAGGACTATGGAACTGATTGCTGAACTGCTTAAAATAATGTTTATACTTATCATGCTCGGAACACTGCTTCTGATAGCAGTAGGATACTATGCGCTCACATGCATAGGCCGGATGAAGATGTTCCGTAAGGCAGGTACTGAAGCCTGGAAGGCATGGGTGCCGTTTTACCGTGATTATGTGCTCTGTGAGCTCTGCATGGGCAAGGGCTGGTATTTCGTGTTTGGCCTGATTCCGGTGCTGTCCATATTTATGAGAGCGGTCTATGCCCTGGAAGTCACTCTGAGCTATGGCCAGAATATGCTGTTTGGCATACTCTATTATTTCTTTCCTGTCATAGCCGAGCTTATTGCAGGCTTTGGAGGCTGCAGCTATAAGGGCTCGCAGGATCTGGAGGAACAGGTAAAAAGGATGTTCCAGGATAGCTGAAAATGTTGTATACTTGTTCCGTGATATATGGCCATCGGTCCTTTTGACCGGTGGCTGTGGTTTGGAGGAAAACTACGATGAATAAGGTAACAAAAGGATATGAGCCTGCAGATGCCCTTGGATTTTTCGAGGATATATCCGCAATACCCAGAGCTTCCCGCTGCGAGTCAGCCATAGCTGATTATATCTGCGATTTTGCGGAAAAGAGAGGGCTCTGGTACAGAAGGGATGAGGCAAATAACGTGATCGTAAAGAAGCCGGCCTCAAAGGGCTGTGAGCATGTGCCGCCGATCATGCTGCAGGGACATACGGACATGGTATGCGTAAAGCTGCCGGATTGCGATCATGATTTTGACAGGGATCCACTGAAGCTTGAGATAGAGGACGGATGGCTGACGGCAAAGGGAACGACCCTGGGAGCCGATGACGGCATGGCAGTAGCCTATATGCTGGCCTTCCTTGACAAGGAGGACTATGTGCATCCTCCCCTGGAGTGTGTTTTCACAAGCATGGAGGAGATCGGGCTTCTGGGAGCAGCTGCACTGGATGTATCAGATCTTTCCGCAAGGCGCATGATAAATATGGATGGCGGCTCATCACAGGACTATATGTCCGTTGTATCATCGGCCGGAGGTCAGGTCTATGACTTTTACAGATCATGCGAATATACAGAGGCAGAGGGCCAGGGCCTTGCTTTTTCAATAAGAGGGCTTTTGGGAGGACATTCTGCCATAGCCATGAATCAGGGCAGGGGCAATGCTCTCAAGCTTATGGCACGTATACTGACAGCCATTGCATCGGAGATGAAGCTGGACATAGCCTCCTTTGCAGGTGGAATGAAGATGAATGCCATAGTCAGCGATGCGGATGCAGTCGTGCTTGTGCCCGCTGACAGATCCAGGGAAGCCATAGACATTGCAAAGGAGCTGGCAGCCCAGATCAAGGATGAGCTAAGTGTCAGCGATCCGGGATTTTCCTTCAGCATCTCAGAGACTTCCGTGGACAGGATGATGAAGCATGAGATCGGCCAGTCCCTTCTTCAGTTCATCGAGCTCCTTCCTGATGGCATACACTGCATGAGCCAGGAGATAAAGGACATGATCATATGCTCCAGCAATGTGGGAGTGCTTGAGCTTTTGCCTGATGGCAGGATACATGTGCTGGACTGCATACGCAGCACCTCGGAGAGCCAGAAAAAGGCAATATCCGACAGATATGAGATGCTGGCAGCTCTCTGCGGCTTTGAGGCAGTAAAGGGTACCAGCTTTGGAGCCTGGGCCTATGATCCAAAGTCTGAGCTTCGCAGCATATGCTCAGGGGCCTACAAGGAGATGTTCGGCAGGGATATGGAGTTTACGGTCAGCCATGGAGGGCTTGAATGCGGAGAGCTCAGGACCAAGATACCGGATCTGGACATAGCCTGCATGTGTCCCACTGCAAGGGGAGCACATACCACGGATGAGGGGCTTGATCTTGCATCCTTTAAGAGGATGTATGACTGCCTGCTGAAGGTGTTTGAAAAGCTTTGCGCCTAAGGGTTTCATTAAGAGAGCTATATGAGGGCCGGCCTTCCTGGGCCGGTCAAGATGAAAACGCTAGAGAAATAGAGAAACGATAAAGACATAAATAAAGCTGTATCCCTCCGGATCAGGCGACTTGGCCTCTTATTTCCGGACAGGATACAGCTTTTTGTCTTGTAGCTGTTTATATTTGTTCCGAGGACTTATACCTCAATATTCTCCGTTTTTTAGATTTTTTCTTGCGTGGAGCTTGATGGCGTCAAAGGTCTCCTGGGATATGAAATGCTCTATGCGGCAGGCATCCTCCTCGGCAGTCTCGTGGCTGACTCCAAGCTTTTCAAACAGCTCTGTGAGTACGCTGTGACGTTCATATACAGATTCTGCTATACGCCGGCCATCCTCCGTCAGGTGGATATGATTGGAATCATCCATGGTGATAAGGCCATCCTCTCGCATATGCTTCATGGCCACGCTTACGCTGGGCTTTGAAAAGCCCATTTCAGAAGCTATGTCTATGCTGTGTACCTCGGGCTTACGCTTTGAAAGCAAAAGTATGGTCTCAAGATACATCTCTGTGGATTCCGGATTTTTTTTGATCGACATTATAAAACACCCTGTAAAAAGTAAATCTGTATGAACATATCAGGCCTGCCTGATCTGTTCGCCAAACTGCGCAAACAGGAAAGACCTGTTTCGGTAAATGGATTATAGCATCGGGGGAAAAAAATTACAATAAAGCTTGACAAAATAGTTAGTTTAAGCTAACCTATATACGAACACGAAAGGAGCAGGATATGGAAATGATAGATCTTATCATTATTTTAGTCATAAGCGGCCTGGTGATGCTGGCACTCAAGCGGGTGCTGAAGGATCATGCGGCAGGCGGATGCTCAGGCTGCTCGGGCTGCTGCCAGGGATGCTCCCACTGCACAGATACGGTGCAGACAGGAGCCAGGCACAAAAGCAGCACAAACTGATCAAAGCTTTTAAGACGTAACCTCTTAGATATATTGATGTGGAAAAACAGAGAAGGGCCTTTCCTTCTCTGTTTTTTTGCTTTAGTGGCAAGGCTGTCATAACAGATCTGACTTTGCCTGGACCCTTTATCTGACTTTGTCAAGGCCGTGCACATTTCTTGACATGTCCCCATAAAGTAGTTAAAATAAATTATTGATTTTTACTATAAGCACGTGGCATATTTTGTAATATATAAATATAAATTATGGGATGTCCCCGCCTGGCATAAACAGCGGGGCATTGAGCTGCAATGGCTATAGTGAACATTGACAAACATATACTGAAGGAGGTGTGTGATGACACCATTATCGATCGTGGTAACGCTGATCGCGGCCGTGGTCGCTGCTCTTATAGCCTTTACCTGTGGAAGGAACAAGGCAGTCAGTGAATATGAGCAGAAGGTTGGGACTGCGGAAACGAGAGCGCGTGCAATCATAGACGATGCGGTCAAAACAGCTGAGACCAAGAAAAGGGAGGCTCTGCTGGAAGCAAAGGAAGAAGCTCTCAAGAACAAAAACGAGTTTGAAAAGGAACAAAGAGAAAGAAGACGTGAGCTGCAGCAGCAGGAGCAGAGGATACTCAAAAAAGAGGAAAATGCTGACAGGCTGCAGAACGAGCTCAACCGCAAGGAAAAGGAGCTTAACCAGAGAGAAAGCTCCCTCAGCAAGCGCTCTGAGGAGATCAAGGCGCTGCATGAGCAGAAGGTATCCGAGCTTGAAAGGATATCTGGCCTTACTGCAGATCAGGCAAAGGCTGAGCTTTTATCCTCAGTCAAGGAGGATATAAAGCATGATACGGCCAAGCTCATCAAGGAATATGACAATATCGCAAAGGAAGAATGTGAAAAGAAGGCAAAGGATTATATAGTCACAGCCATACAGCGCTGCGCCGCTGACCATGTGGCTGAGTCCACTGTCTCCGTTGTACAGCTTCCAAATGATGATATGAAGGGCAGGATCATAGGACGAGAGGGCCGTAACATAAGGACCCTGGAGACACTGACCGGAGTAGAGCTTATCATAGATGATACCCCTGAGGCTGTGGTGCTCTCAGGCTTTGATCCCATCAGGAGGGAGATAGCCAGAGTTGCCCTTGAAAAGCTCATAGTCGATGGCAGGATACATCCTGCACGTATAGAGGAGACCGTTGAAAAGGCCAGGAAGGAGGTCGAGAACACCATACGCCAGGAAGGCGAGGCAGCCGTTTTGGAGGTGGGCGTCCATGGCATACACCCTGAGCTTGTAAAGCTGCTGGGACGCATGAGATTCAGAACATCCTATGGACAGAACGGGCTCAAGCACAGTATAGAGGTGGCTCAGATATCCGGACTTCTGGCATCGGAGCTTGGATATGACGTAAGGCTTGCAAAGCGTGCCGGCCTGCTTCACGATATAGGCAAGGCTGTGGATCACGAGCAGGAGGGTACTCATGTGTCCCTTGGCGTAGAGCTCTGCAAGAAGTACAGAGAGCCTGCAGTGGTCATAAATGCAGTAGAGTCTCACCATGGCGATGTGCCGGCTACAAACCCCATATCCTTTATCGTTTCGGCCGCAGATGCCATTTCTGCATCCCGCCCGGGAGCAAGAAGGGAATCTCTGGAGACATATACACAGAGGCTGAAGCAGCTTGAGGATATCACCAATTCCTACAAGGGAGTTGAAAAATCCTTTGCGGTCCAGGCCGGAAGAGAGGTCAGGATCATGGTAGTGCCTTCTGAGGTGAGCGAGGACGACATGGTCATCCTTTCCAGAGATATAGCAAAGAGGATAGAGGATGAGATGACCTATCCGGGACAGATAAAGGTAAATGTGATCAGAGAGACCAGAGCAGTTGCCACTGCAAAGTAAAAGATAGGATCAGGATGATATCCTTCCCTTCATTCATTCCGCAGATAAGACCGGTGCATAAGACTGGAGCGGAGATAAGGGAAGGATGAGAGGAAATGCCGAAGCTTGGGCTTCGGCATTTATGATTCTGAAGAAAAAAGTATATATTTATACAAATCATAAATATATATATCGTAATGAGATATGCATTGCATAGACTTCGCTTGCACTCTCCTAAACTGCACATTATCATAGCATATGTATAGATATAATTATGCACTTTTTACAAAACACATACTGATTGTATACAAGGAGGAACAAAATCATGATGAAACTGGAAGGATCCTGGGTAGCGATGCCTACACCCTTTACCGAGGACAACAAGATCGATTATCAGGGCTTTTCAACACTTATCGATCGTCAGATCAAGTATGGGACATCTCAGCTCTTCGTGCTGGGCTCAGCAGGAGAGACTACGCTGCTTACCCTGGATGAGAAAAAGACCATCGTTAAGGAAGTCATCAAGATGACCAAGGGCAGGATACCTGTATTCTTCAACGCCTCAGCCTTTACCACAGAGATGAGCGTCGAGTTTGCCCAGTACTGCGAGAAGGAGGGAGCAGACGGAGTCATCTTTACTGTGCCCCCTTACGTACTCGTTCCTCAGACAGCTGCTTATGAGCATCTGGATACCTGCATGGGCTCTGTAGACATCCCCTGCGGTATATACAACAACCCTTCAAGGCTTGGAGTCCAGGTACTTCCCGAGACCATCAAGAAGCTTTCAGACAGGCATGATAATTTTGTGGTGGATAAGGAAGCCCTTCCCAGCGTAGAGCAGCTCGTACAGGTAAAGAGGCTCTGCGGTGACAAGGTAAGGATCATGTGCTGCGACTTCCCCAAGTATTCCATCGTACTTCCCACCCTGGCTGTAGGCGGTACGGGAACAGCCAACATAGGCGGAAACATCATCCCTGAGGAGGCTGCCTTCTATTCAAGGCCCTGGACCAGCTATGAGATCATGACAGAGTCAAGAGAAAGCTACTTCAAGTGGTTCCCTCTCCTTCAGGCTCTGTATACCTTCTCTAACCCCATAGTCATAAAGGCTGCTCTCAACATACTTGGACTGCCCGGAGGACATCTGAGGAAGCCTTATCAGGATTTCGGCGGACAGAAGCTTCAGGATCTTGAGAAGCTTATGGGCGAGCTTGGAGTTATAGACAAGTACAGCGTAAAGTGATCTGAGCCGTTAAGCTGAAAAGAGAGATATATGGCTAAAAAACTGATAGTTATAGGAGGCACGGCAGCAGGACTGTCCGCTGCCTCCAAGGCAAAGAGGGACGATCCCTCAATAGAGATAGAGGTCTTTGAAAAGAGCGGATATGTGAGCTACGGGGCCTGCGGACTGCCCTACTTCGTAGGCGGGATGATAGAGGAGCCCATGGACCTTGTGTCTCTGACGGCAGAACAGCTCAGGGACAAGAGGGGCATACCTGTATATACTCACCATGAGGTTCTTTCCATAGACAGGGATAAAAAGACAGTTTCCGTAAGGGATAATGATACGAAGGAGACGACAGAGCACGGCTATGATGTGCTCGTCATAGCTACTGGAGCCGCTCCCATCATGCCAGATATCCCGGGCATAGGAGCCGAGGGCGTATATCCCCTAAGGACAGTGGAAGATGGTATAAGGCTCAGGGCTGCTGCGAGAAAGGCCCATACTGCCGTGGTGGTCGGAGGCGGGCTTATAGGCCTTGAGACTGCCGAGGAGCTCAGCCAGCTTGGACTCAAGGTACATGTGGTGGAAGCGCTTCCAAGGCTCCTTCCCATGCTGTCGGAGGAATATTCCGAAATGGTAGCAGAGGGCCTCAGGAAGAATGGAGTAGAGCTCCATCTTTCAGAGCCTGTAAAGGAGGTCCTTGCGGAAGATGGCAGGGCCTGCGGCATAAGGACCGAGCATGAGGAGATAGCCTGTGATCTGGTGCTCATGTCCATAGGCGTAAGGCCTGCGTCAAAGCTGGCCAGGGACTGCGGGCTCAGGCTCTCGGTCAAGGACAGTATAGAGGTAGATGATTACATGCAGACCTCGGATCCGGACATATTTGCCTGCGGAGACTGTGCCTGCACCAAAAATGCCATTACAGGCAAGGCCGATTATGTACCGCTGGGGACTACTGCCAACAAGCAGGGCAAGCTTGCCGGCACGAATATAAAGAGCCGGAGAGAGCGCTTTGCAGGGGTCCTTGGCTCAGGAGTGACCAAGTGCTTTGACATGTATATAGCCATGACAGGGCTCTCCCTTGAAAGGGCAAAGGCCGAGGGCTTTGAGGAGGCAGATGCCGTGTCCATAATCAAATCGGACAGAGCCTCATACTATCCCGGAGGAAGGGATACCCATCTGAGGCTCATATTCGATAAAAATGGAGGCAGGCTCCTGGGAGCACAGGCCATAGGCGGGGAGACCGTTGCCGGCAGGATAAATGCACTGGCAGTGGCCATAAGCTCAGGCATGACCGTCATGCAGCTTTCGGAGATGGATTTTGTATATGCGCCTCCGGTAGCGCCGGTATATGATCCTATGCTGATAGCGGCTTCCCAGGCTGTAAAACATGTAAGGAGAGCCTGATATATGGAC
>CALWET010000077.1 GCA_944377385.1 uncultured Lachnospiraceae bacterium
ATGAGATCGAATTTAAAAAGCTTTTTCCGATAAAAAATATAAAACCGTGAATATGTACAAAAATCAAGGTGAAAATTTGACATGCTAAAGGCTGTATGTGCAAACAATAAGCTATATACTACTATATAGCAAAGACCGCAGCTGTAGTATTACTGATATGTACCCGGTTTACTGAGTACATACTACGTAAAAACAACTGCGGTCTTTAAAAATGCTATTTAAATTTATTTATTTGTGACTTTTTATTTGTTTGTGACTTCCAGCTTCCCATCCACCAGATCGATGTGGATGGTGCCGCCTTCAGCTATGCGGTTTTCAAGTATGGCCCTGGCTGAGATGGTCTCCACATTCTTCTGTATGAATCTCTTGAGAGGCCTTGCGCCAAACTGGGGCTCATAGCCTTCGTCAACACAGTACTGCTTTGCGTCCTCGGAAAGCTCCACCTTCATATCCCTGTCCTTGAGCCTGCGGTTGAGATCAGCTATGCAGAGCTCAACTATCCTGCTGATGTTATCCTTTGTCAGAGGCTTGAACATGATGATCTCATCCAGCCTGTTCAGGAATTCCGGCCTAAAGCTCTGCTTGAGTATGTTCTCTACTGAAGCCCTGGCCTCCGGCGTGATGTTGCCCTGGCCATCTATGCCTTCCAGCAGATACTGTGATCCCAGGTTCGAGGTCAGGATGATGACCGTATTCTTGAAATCTACAGTCTTTCCCTTGGAATCGGTGACACGTCCGTCATCCAGCACCTGAAGGAGTATGTTGAATACATCGGGATGAGCCTTTTCCACCTCATCAAAGAGGATGACTGAGTAGGGCTTACGCCTTACGGCCTCGGTAAGCTGTCCTCCCTCGTCATAGCCCACATATCCCGGAGGCGCTCCTATGAGCCTGGAGACGCTGTGCTTTTCCATGTACTCCGACATGTCTATGCGCACCATATTGTTTTCATCATCGAAAAGAGCCTGGGCCAGTGTCTTTGCAAGCTCCGTCTTGCCCACACCGGTAGGTCCCATGAAGAGGAAGGAGCCAATGGGCTTTGTGGGATCCTTGATGCCTGCCTTTGATCTGAGTATGGCATCAGATACCCTTTCCACGGCCTCATCCTGTCCCACCACTCTCTTGTGGAGCTCGTCAGGAAGATGCAGCACCTTTGAGCGCTCGGATTCAGAAAGCTTGGATACGGGTATGCCTGTCCACTTGGATACTATCTTTGCGATTTCATCCTCGGTGACATTCTCATGCACCAGGTCATGGCCCTCGTTCTTTACCTTTTCCTCCTCCTCGGAAAGCTGCTTCTGAAGCTCAGGGATCCGGCCATATATCAGGGCTCCGGCCTGCTCATAATCTCCCTGCCGTTTCAGTATCTCTGCCTCGCTGCGCTTTTTATCTATCTCTTCACGAAGAGCTGAGAGCCTGTCGGCTCCGGCCTTTTCATATTCCCACTTTGCCTTTTGAGCGGTAAAATCGTCCCTGAGCTCTGAAAGCTCCTTTCTGAGCTCCTCAAGGCGCTGGGCCGAGGCACTGTCCTCCTCTTTTTTGAGGGCAGCCTCCTCTATCTCAAGCTGAGTGATCCTGCGCTGCTTTTCATCCAGCTCGGCGGGGAGCTGATTCATCTCGGTCTTTATCATGGCACAGGCCTCGTCCACCAGGTCTATGGCCTTGTCGGGAAGGAACCTGTCACTTATATATCTGTCTGAAAGCACTGCGGCAGAAACAAGGGCTGAATCCGTGATCTTTACTCCGTGGAATACCTCGTAGCGATCCTTTATGCCCCTCAATATGGAGATGGTATCCTCCACCGTGGGCTCATCCACCATAACAGGCTGGAAACGCCTCTCAAGAGCAGGATCCTTTTCTATATATCTGTACTCCTCCAGAGTGGTGGCGCCTATACAGTGAAGCTCGCCTCTGGCCAGCATGGGCTTTAGCATATTTCCTGCATCCATGCTGCCCTCAGTCTTTCCGGCTCCTACTATGGTATGTATCTCATCTATGAAAAGGATGATCTCGCCGTCAGATTCGGTGACCTCCTTGAGCACGGCTTTAAGCCTTTCCTCAAATTCACCTCTGTATTTGGCACCGGCTATGAGAGAGCCCATGTCCAGGGCAAATACCCTCTTGTCCCTAAGGCTGTCCGGTACATCTCCCCTGACTATACGCTGGGCCAGGCCCTCTACTACTGCGGTCTTGCCCACTCCTGGCTCACCTATGAGCACGGGGTTGTTCTTTGTCTTACGAGACAGTATACGTATCACATTGCGGATCTCGCTGTCCCTGCCGATGACAGGATCCAGCTTCTGCTCCCTGGCTCTCTCCACCAGATCATAGCCATATTTATTGAGTGTGTCATAGGTGACCTCAGGATTATCAGAGGTAACGCGCTGATTGCCCCTGACCTCTGAGAGCGCCTTCAGGAATCCGTCTCTGGTAATATTGTAGCGGGAAAACAGCTTCTTCATGTTTGAAGATGCGTCCCTGAGCATCCTCAGGAACAGATGCTCCACAGAAACATACTCGTCTCCCATGGCCTTTGCCTCATCCTCTGCTCCGGTAAGCACCTTGTTGGCGTCATTTGAAAAGTACATCTGTCCGGCGCCTGATACCTTTGGAAGTGAGGCGATCATGGATACTACGTCATTTTTAAAGGCTGCCGTATCCACACCCATCTTCTGAAGCAGTTTTTCTATCAGGCTGTCTTCTATATTTAAAAGGCTGAGCAGCAGATGCTCCTGCTCTATCTGCTGATTTCCGTATTCCAGGCCGATCTTTTCACAGCCATTTACGGCCTCTATGGATTTCTGTGTAAATTTATTTATGTTCATGATCATATCCCCCTTTCGATCAGGATATATTTTTATAATAACGGCGGCAGCCGGATACACATGGCAGTCGTTTCACAAAATAAAACTTCTGCTGCCCGGCTTTTCTGCGAAGCTGCGCTCCGACACTTTATATCTGTGTAAGGCCGCCGCCGGAATATTCTGCTTTGTCCGGAGAGGGTCCTGGCCTGCCTTATCCGACACAAGGCCACGACCTTATTTCCCTGTGACGAACATAGTATATATCTGATTGTTAGCACTGTCAATAAACGAGTGCTAATCAATTCATAAAATATTTATAAAATAAATGCGGTGTATATAGTATTATATTTTTAAGAGGTTTCCTGATCATTATCTTTAATTCAGGTTCATCATTATACGGGAGAAAGTCGCATGGAAATACTAAGATGTGAAAATGTACGAAAGGTATATGGATCTGGAATCAATCAGGTAGTGGCTCTGGACCACATCGACCTTTCTGTGCAAAAGGGAGAATTTGCAGTTATCGTAGGTGCATCCGGTTCAGGGAAGTCTACACTGCTGCATATTTTGGGAAGTATAGATAGGCCAACTGAAGGTAAGGTCATAATTGATGGAACAGAGCTGTCTGCAATGAATCGAACACAGGCAGCCATCTTCCGGCGAAGGAAGGTGGGGCTTGTCTATCAGTTTTATAATCTTATCCCGACCCTTACCGTCCGTCAGAATATCCTCATGCCTCTACTGTTGGACAAGCGTAAGCCTGATAAAGGATACTTTGAGCAGCTTGTAAATTCATTGAGAATCGAGGATAAACTGGAGGCATTGCCCAGCCAGCTATCCGGAGGACAGCAGCAGCGTGTTGCCATCGCCCGTTCTCTGATCTATCGTCCTGCGATCCTGCTTGCTGATGAACCAACCGGCAATCTGGATAGTAAGAATGGAGAAGAGATCATTGACCTGCTTAGATCATCTAACCGCAGACTGGAACAGACGATCCTTTTGATCACCCATGATGAAAGGATCGCATCGAAAGCAGATCGCATCATCACCATTGAAGATGGGAAGATCGTTATGGATAAGAAAGGTCGGTAAGGGATATGTGGAAAGACTATTCTATAGGATACATCAAAATGAATCGGGCTTCCAGCATATCCGTCCTGGCAGCCGCATTCATTTCTGCCCTGTTTCTCTCTTTACTATGCGGTCTTTTTTATAACCTCTGGAATTATGAATTAGAGTATCATTCCATCAACGGTCCGCAGGACGGCAGTCCGTCTCCGTTGGCGGCTTTTTATCTCTTTGTTCTCCTGCTTGTATCGCTGTCTTTGATCCTGATCATTCATAACTCCTTTGCTGTATCTATGAATGCACGCATACATCAATTCGGCATCTTTTCCAGCATTGGGGCAACACCAAGACAGATCCGTACCTGTCTCTTACAGGAAGCAGCAATGCTTTGTGCGATACCTGTTTTGCTTGGAAGCTTTGTCGGAATCGCTTTGACCTTTGGAGCCATCCAGGCAGTCAATATCATAGCCGATGGCATTGCCGGCAGGCAGGAAGCTGTCTTTTCCTATCATCCCCTCGTATTTGCAGCTGCGATCCTGGCCTCGTTACTGACGGTGCTGATCTCGGCCTGGCTGCCCGCCAGAAGATTAAGCAGGCTGACTCCTCTTGAGGCCATAAAAAACACAGAGGAGTTCCAGCTGAAAAGAAGGAAAAGCTCCCCTATCCTTACACTTTTATTTGGAGCTGAAGGAGAGCTTTCTGGTAATGCGCTGAAAGCACAGAGTAAAGCTTTGCGGACCGCAACACTGTCGTTGACACTTTCTTTTCTGGGCTTTGCTCTAATGCTCAGCTTCTTTACTCTCTCAGAGATCAGTACGAATCATACCTATTTTGAACGCTACCAGGATGCCTGGGATGTGATGGCAGAAATTAAAGATACAAGGATCGAAGACCTTTCTAATACGAAAGAGATCCATGCTTTGGCTGGTACAGACAGTTTGATCTATCAAAAGGCACACGCCTTTTGCCTTATTCAAAAGGATGCCGTCAGCAAGGAAGTACAGAGTCTGGGAGGTCTTGAGCGTTTAGCCGGAATCGATGCCAGTACAGAGGTATCAGGAGGAGGCGTCAGTGCAGAAGATGGGATCTATTCCATTCATGCTCCCATTGTTATCCTGGATGACAGCAGCTTTGCCGTGTATTGCGATCAGATCGGTGTTCCTTCAGCTGATAACGGAAGTATTGTTCTTAACCGTATTTGGGACAGTATGAACAGCAATTTCAGATATAAGGAATACATACCGTTTTTATCTGAGGATCAGGCCAGTATAACTTTACAAAGTACGGAGGATCCAGCTTTGACTGTAACGATCCCGGTTTTGGACTTTACAAAGGAGCCTCCAGTTTTAAGAGAAGAATATGATAACTATGCTTTAGTTCAATTTGTGTCTCTTTCCACCTGGAAGCAGATTCAGGGATCGATCGGAAGCGCTGAACCATATATCTATATCCGAATCCTTTCAGAAAAAGGAAGGAGCCTGACAGAGCTAAACGATATCGAAACGGAGCTTGCGAATGTACTGGGGCACAGCATTACTTTTGAGATAGAAAACCGTGTACATGAAAAGCTAGACAATACCGCCATGCTTAACGGATACAAGGTGGTAGTTGGGGCGTTCTGAGTGCTGCTGGCCTTCATTGGTATCGCCAATATATTTTCCAACACCCTGGGATTTGTCCGGCAAAGGAAAAGAGAATTTGCGAGATACATATCCATCGGCATGACCCCGCAGGGTATGCGAAAAATGTTTTGTATCGAGGCTCTCGTTATAGCAGGCCGTCCCGTATTGATCACGCTGCCAATCACTGCTGTACTTGTGGGACTTATGATAAATGCAAGCCACCTTGATCTAATGGAATTTTGGGCAGCAGCTCCCATCGTTCCTATCGCGCTCTTTATCGCGGCACTTTTTTGCTTTGTCGCACTGGCATATTATCTTGGCGGCAGGCAGATACTGAAGTGCGATCTGGTCGAAGCACTGCGAAGCGACTATATGATATAAGGCAGATATAATACATCCATATAAACTAAAGAGGTATTCCATATTCAATACTCCCATGACTCTTGACAAGGCAGTTTAGTTAGCATATTCTAACTTATAGAAATAAACTATCTGTCTTTTTATTTTATTTATAAGTTAGTTATATCTAACTTCTCTATGCAGGAGGAACAAACGATGTGGAAATATACGGTCCAGGTAACCGGCATGATGTGCGGCATGTGTGAAAGTCATGTGAACAACGAAGTGCGGAAGGCCTTTTCAGTC
>CALWET010000078.1 GCA_944377385.1 uncultured Lachnospiraceae bacterium
CGATGCCGATAAGAACATGGCTCTTGAATGTCTGGAGCTGATGCTTAAATCAGACAGCCCTGATGCTGCCATAGACGGAGTGCTCAGGAAGATAGGCCATTACTATCAGGCAGACAGGGTATATATCCTGAACATCACTGAAAACGAGACCGTCATAAATATGGTCAATGAATGGGTCACTGCAGGAAAATACAGCATAAGGCGCTCTGTCAGCGGCAAGCAGGTAAAGCATTTCCCCGTCATTGCCAGGTACATAAAGCGTCCCTCTCCTGTCTTTCTTACGATACGCAGGAACATGGATAACTCAAATGACGTCCCTGATCCCAAGCAGGGCTTTTGGAAGTATTCCATATATCCAATGAGCTCACAAAGGGGCTCGAGGCAGCTGCTTTGCATAGACAATCACCGTGTGCCCATCGACCAGACCGCCCTCCTGGATGAGATAGTCCCCTATATCAGGAGCGAGCGTATGAGATTCCTGTCCGATCCCGAAAGGCAGCTTACCTCGGGAAGCATACTGAGCCTGCCGGATGCAAATGCCTACAACGATGTCATCTACAATTTCAGCTCAGACAGATATAGCTCCATGGGAGCCATGACCGCAGACATACCCGAGCTTTCATACATAGGCCGGCAGCGGGGCTATGAATACAGCCTCAAGATGCTCATGGACATATCCGAGATATTCGTGGATATCTTTGGCTTTTCAAATTCCTTCCATATAGCGGAATCGGAATTTGTGATCATATGCACCAATGTCACCTATGAGGCCTTTTTAAATCGCTGCGTCAGGGCAAGGCAGCTGATAAACCGTAAATACGCAGGAGTGCTGCGCTTTGGCTATACCTGGTCGGAAAGGATCTTTGACGGCAGTGACCTGGTCAGAAAAGCCAGAGAGATCATGAAATGCTCCACTCCGGCAGTCGTAGGCCCTGCACAGAGCATAAATGACCTTTCGGCGTCCCGGACATCGGCAGTAAATGGCTCCATGTCCTTCACCATATATATGCAGCCCAAGGTGGACATGCGTTCAGGAGAGCTGGTGGGTGCCGAAGCGCTGGTCAGGATAAAGGACAAAAGAGGCAATCTCCTGTCCCATACAAAGATCATAGAGGCAATGGACGCTGACCGTACCATACAGAACCTGGATTATTTTGTATTTGACAGGACCCTTGAGACCATCAGCAGCTGGAAACAAAAGGGCTATCCTAAAATACATGTATCCAGCAACTTTTCCAGGAACACCCTGCTCAATACCTCGTCTTTGGCCTCACTTCTGGCCATCATCAGCAGATATCCCGAGATATCTGACAGGCTTCCTGAGATAGAGATCACGGAGACCGCCGGCAGCTTTGAAAACAATACCTTTTCAGATCTGATACGGCGCTTTGCCGAATACGGCTTTACCTTTTCCCTGGATGATTTCGGCTCCGCCTACTCAAACCTGAGCATGCTGGCCGAGCTTCCCTTCAGATCCGTAAAACTGGATCGAAGCATGATCAGGAGCATAACTGACAACCCTATTTCAAAGAGCATGGTCCAGGATACGGCAAGGCTGTGCAAAAAGGCAGGCATTGCCTGCATAGCCGAGGGAGTCGAGACCGAAAGGCAGGCCAACATACTGATAGAAAGCGGCTGCAACTATGCTCAGGGCTTTTATTTTGGCCGGCCCATGCCGGTGGAGGAATTTGAAAAAAGATACTTTGAAAAAGAAGGAGGACAAAAATGACATTACAGGCTGAGGACAAAGGCATGAACCAGCTTAGGACATATTATCCCTCTGAACCCTTTATCGTGGGCGTAGGCGCCTCAGCCGGAGGGCTTGAGGCCCTTCAGCAGTTTTTCCGCTTCATGCCCTCAAACAGCGGGCTGTGCTTCGTTGTGGTCCAGCATCTGTCTCCGGATTACAAGAGCCTGATGGCAGACATACTCGGCAAATATACTGACATGAAGGTCATCCAGGCCGAGGACGGGATAAAGGCCGAGCCAAATACGGTATATCTCATACCTCCCAAAAAGAACCTTGTTTTCCATGCTGGCTGCCTTTATCTCAAGGACTATGTACAGGGACATCTCAATCACCCCATAGACATATTCTTCAACTCCCTTGCAGAGGAAAAAAAGGAATATTCCATAGCCATAGTCCTGTCCGGCACCGGATCAGACGGCACCGGCGGCATAAAGACCATCAAGGAAAAGGGCGGCCTGGTCATAGTGCAGAACCCGGAAAGCGCAAAGTTTGACGGTATGCCAAAGAGCGCCATCGCCACGGGGCTTGCCGACTTCATACTTCCTCCCAAGGACATAGCCGGCGAGATACTGCATTATTCCAAATACAGGACCATCATAGAGCCTGACCGCGAGGACGAACTCTTTACCGATGAGGAGAGCCTGACCCATATCTATTCCGTGCTCAAAAAGGCAAAGGGCATAGATTTTACCCACTATAAGCGCACCACCGTGCTCAGGCGCATAGAGCGCAGGATGGTGGTCATACACAGTACCGACCTAAGCCAGTACGCAAAGGCCCTGGACAAGGATCCCGAGGAGATCAGCATACTGGTAAAGGAGATACTCATAGGCGTGACCAACTTTTTCAGGGATCCAGAATTCTTTGAAAAGCTCAAGGCAAAGGCCATATACCCCATCGTACAGAGCGCCAAGGAGGATGAGCCCATACGTGTATGGAGCGCAGGCTGCTCCACAGGCGAGGAGGCCTACAGCCTGGCCATACTTTTCAAGGAGGCTCTGGAAGAGCTTCAGCTCAAGCATGACATAAAGATATTTGCAACGGACATAGATGTTCAGGCCATAGAGCAGGCGGGAAAGGGAGTATTTACCGAGAGCATAATCGACGATGTAACTCCGGAAAGACTGGCAAAGTATTTCTCAAAGCGCGGAGAGCATTATCATATCTCAAAGGAGATCAGGCGCATGATCATCTTTGCGCCCCACAACATGCTTTCTGACCCTCCCTTTGGAAAGCTGGATCTCATCAGCTGCCGCAATGTCATGATCTATTTCCAGCCTGTCCTCCAAAAGGGCCTCTTTGCCATATTCCATACGGCCCTCAAAAACGGAGGCTATCTGTTCCTTGGAAAGAGTGAAACGGCAAATGAATACTCCGATGTATTCAGGACGGCCTGCAGTGCTGAAAAGATATACATACATGACAGCACGGGCAAAGCGGAATCCCTGGCAGCTCCCGTATTCAGCATACCCAACATACAGCCCGTGGTGCCCCACACGGTCAACATCTCAGGATCTGAGATGCAGGAATATAAGATGGAGAGCATCTATACCCGCTTCCTGGAAAAGTACATGCCTGCATCCCTGGTGCTCAACGAGGCCAACAATGTGATACATTTCTTCGGAAATTACATAGACTATGTATCCATAGCCCCTGGCAAGGCTTCCTTCAACCTGTTCAACATACTCAACAAGGACCTGAGCCTGGCTGCTTCCACGGCTCTGAGCCGCTGCCGTACGGAACACGAGCCCGTGACCTATACTGACATAACCGTCGATACCAGCGACGGAAGGCGGGCCATAGACCTGAGCGTCTATCCCATCCCTGCCCCTAACCGGGATGAAAGCGGGCTCATAGCCATGATATTCAGGGAAAACAGCTCTCCCTATGTGGAGGAGGGCTTCCATGAAAAGTATAATATAGACACCACGGCTGCAAGGCGTATAGCCGATCTGGAAAATGAGCTTCAGGAATCCCAAAATGACCTGAAAAAGACCATAGGTGAGCTGGAGACGGTGAATGAGGAGCTGCAGGCCGCAAATGAGGAGCTGCTGACAGCAAACGAGGAGCTGCAAAGCTCAAATGAGGAGCTGCAGTCAGTAAACGAAGAGCTCTACACGGTAAATACCGAGTATCAGCAGAAGGTCGATGAGCTGACCATGATGACCAACGACCTGTCAAACTTCCTCTCCTCCACCATGATAGGAATACTCTTCGTGGACGGCAATCTCAATATCAGGAAGTTCACCGAATACATAGGCAATGAGTTCCAGCTCATGGAGCAGGATATCGGGAGGTCCATACAGATATTTGCCCACAGCTTCCCCTATGAAAAGATAGTGGAGGACGCCCAGACCGTGCTCAAGACGCTGACCCCTATAGACCGAGAGGTGGTCTCAAACAGCGGACAGTACTATACCCTCAGGATAGCGCCTTACCGCACCACGGAAAACAGCATCAAGGGTCTGGTCATCACCATCATAGACAGCCTTGAGGCTACCTATGAAAAGCAGAGCAGCAAGCAGCAGTAATATATATTTAAGTATTAAGTATCAGTAATATAAGCCTCAATGCTGTAAGCCACAGGCTACGATAATAAAAGGGACGGATCATCTGATCCGTCCTTTTTCAAGCCTGATGGTACGATCACAGCCCGAAAGTGTCGAGGCCCTGTGAGATATGATCAGCACCAGCTTATCGGCATATACTTTTTTTACTGTATCAAGAAGCTCTTTTTCGTGAAGCACATCCAGACTTGAGGTGGGCTCATCCATGATCACCACATCCGGGTCCTTCAGCATGACCCTGGCTATACCCACTCTCTGGCGCTCGCCTCCGGAAAGCCTCTGGCTCATCTGTCCCATGGGCGTATCATAGCCTCCGGGCAGGCTCATGATAAACTCATGCAGTCCGGCACGCTTTGCTGCCTCCATGATCTCCTCCCTGCTTGCCTCCGGTCTGCCGAGGGCTATGTTCTCGGCCAGAGTCCCGTCGATCAGAAAGGTATCCTGCTCAAGCACGGCTATCCTCCTGTAAAGCTCCTCTGTGGCTATGCTGCTTATCGGTATCCCGTTTATCAGTATCTCCCCGTCATCGGGATCCCAAAAGCGCAGCAAGAGCCTGAATATGGTGGATTTTCCGGCTCCGCTCTCTCCCTGTATGCCTATGCGCTCACTGCCCTCACAGCTGAAGCTGAGGCCGGAAAGTATGCTGCCTCCCTGGCTGTCATAGGAAAAGCTTACATCCCGAAATTCCAGGCTCCTTATTTTTCCTGGGCTCACCGGATCCCTAGGCTCAGCCACCTTTGACTTTTCGTCCTCAAGCAGGAACAGCCTCTCCGCCGCAGCAAAGGCCTCCAGCAGGTTTGTGACCACCTGGGTCAGGGAAAAGGTGGATGAAAACGAAGCTCCTGCCATGGCTGAAAGCACTACCGTGCCTATGGGCTGGCCCTGTCCCTGGGCCGTCAGCCTGACTGCTGCCCATATGATGAGCACCCGTGCCGCATATACGAAAAAGGTTGGAAGCGTTGATACTATCTGTCTGTGCATAAGCAGGCCATGGGAGGCCTTATTTATCCTATCATTCTGTCTGTCTATCTCCGAAAGCCTCTCTGCCCCATAGGAAAAGATCTGTATGTCCCGTATGCCATAGACGCTCTCAAGGATCTGAGTCTTTACTCCGGCCAGCTCCCTTCTGTATCTCATGCCCAGGCTCCGCCCGGAGCTGATGGCCAAAAGGGGGATGACTATGCTGATCAGTACATATACCGGCAGCAGCAC
>CALWET010000079.1 GCA_944377385.1 uncultured Lachnospiraceae bacterium
ACCGACCGGTTATGAGCCGGTTGCTCTAACCAACTGAGCTAAGGAACCATTAAAGCCGATAGGGGGACTCGAACCCTCAACCTGCTGATTACAAATCAGCTGCTCTGCCAATTGAGCCATATCGGCGATATCACGTTTTCAAACAGCTTTTGTATTTTACTAAAAACTTATCTGTTTGTCAATACCCGCTTATACAAGCTGAGTACATTTTTATAAAATACTTTTTCGATCTCTTCCGTTGTAAAGCCATCAAGGCTCATGGCATCAGCAAGCTTCTGCATATCCTGAGCACCCGAAAGCTCCAGATCACCGCTTATCCCGTCAAAATCACTGCCGAGGGAAAGCACGTCTATGCCGGCTACATTCCTGATATATTTCATATGGCGCAGCATGTCAGATATGCGGCTCCTGTCTTCAGCATCGCCTTTCCTCCGAATCGAATGCGCATAATTTATCCCTGTTACCCCTCCATGCTCTGCAAGGCTCCTGAGCATCCCATCGCTTAGATTTCTCGGGTGGTCGCATATGCCTCTGGCATTTGAATGACTTGCTACTATGGGGGTATCCTTCCTGACCGTATCAAATACGTCGGCTATGGCTGCATCCCCAAGATGAGAAATGTCTATGAGCATGCCCATGGCTTCCATGGCACATACAAATTCAAAGCCCTTCCTTTTAAGTCCGTGCTCTGTATCACAGCCTCTGAAGCTGTATCCACCGGATACAGGATCATATACATAGCAGTTTGGATATGCCAGCTCATTTTCATAGTTCCAGGTCAGGGTAGCCTTGCGCACTCCCCTGTCGTACAGATAGCGCAGCTTTTCAATGCTGCCCTCAAAGGCCGCACCCTCTTCCACGGTCCTGAGAGCAGACATCAGGCCCTTTTTCATATTGGCCTCTATCTCCGTGCCTGTGGTCACTGGCCTTATGAGATCGCTGTTCCTTTCAAGCTCCTCATCCAGCAGATCCAGCATGCCGCAGGTATATTCAAAGGGAGATCTGCCCTCCTTCCTGAGCTTGTCAAGATCTGAATAAAGGGCAAAGCATTGACAGGCATAGCCTCCTGTCCTCATCCTTTCCAGATCCAGCATGAGGCTGTTTTTCCTGAGGCCCGAGGCCTGCCCCAAAGCCCCTGTGCCGGAGAGCTGCTTTTCGTCTGAGCCTCTGCTTCCTTCAGTATAAAGCAGGGAAATGGTATCACAATGCATGTCTATAACAGGAATCATCTGCAAGGCCGTATCCTCCGGATAAATAAAAAAACAAAGGGCTCGGTCTGCTGCCGAACCCTTTTACGCCCCAACTAGGACTTGAACCTAGGACCCCCTGATTAACAGTCAGATGCTCTAACCAACTGAGCTATTGAGGCATCAGTCTCATGTGAGACAGAGAATATTCTATATCTCCATGGAGATTATGTCAAGCAATTTTTTTGTCAGCCAAGACTACGCTTTTTTGTCAGCCAAAAAATGCACAGTCCTTTATCTTCATTAGCCGTGCTACACGGCTTCATCTGCATGGCCAATGGCTTCAGCAGCAGCCTTCTGCTTGAAATCCTTTATTATCATCCTGGTCACAAGGAAGGCCGTAATGGAGCTAAGCACATCGCTTACCGGCTGGGCCAGCAAAAGCCCGGTAAGTCCAAAGGCTGAAGAGAGTATTATGACCATTGGGATCATGTAAAGGCCCTGACGCAGCATGGAGATCAGCGCAGCCCGAAAACCAAGGCCTATGGTCTGAGTAAACATATTTGCCATGGTGATCTGGGCCATGAGCCAAAAGCTCACAAGCTGCATCCTGAGTGCTGTGCTTCCTATCCTGATGACCTCTGCATCCTCTCTTCTGAAGGCCGTGATCAAGGGTGTAGCGCCTATAAATCCAAGCACGCAAAGTGCCATCAGCACCATGGTACCCGTCCTTAGGCAAAACTCATAGGATTCCACCACCCTGTCGTAGCGCTTGGCTCCAAAGTTAAAGCCGCATACCGGCTGAAAGCCCTGTCCAAAGCCCACTATCGCAGAATTCAGGAACATGGTTATCCTGTTTACTATGGACATTGCTGCTATGGCAGCATCGCCGTAGGGATGAGCCGCCAGGTTCAGCACCACGCTGGCCAGGCTGGCCACTCCCTGTCTGGTAAATGAAGGGATGCCATTATGCAGTATATTTGCATATATCCTCGGAGTCGGTCTGAAATTTGACAGGCTGATGGATATACAGCTCTGTGTATGATTGCAGAGATATGTAAGTATGAAGAATGAGCATATCTGCGAAATACCTGTGGCTATGGCCGCACCGGCTATTCCAAGCCCAAAGCCGAAATCGTATATGAATATCGGATCCAGGATTATGTTCAATATTCCGCCAAAGGTGATGCCGATCATGGAATACATGGCATTCCCCTGAAAGCGCATCATGTTGTTCATACCAAAGGAGCACATCATAAAGGGGGCCGCAAGAAGTATGTATCTGGCATAGTCCATGGCATAGGGAGCAATGGTATCCGTGGCTCCAAGCATGTACACCAGCGGCCTAAGCCCTATGATGCCAATTGCTGCGATCATGGCTCCTACTATCAGCTCCGTAAAATAAGCCACCGAAGCATATTTTGCAGCAGCCTCATTCTTTTCCTGTCCAAGGAGCCTGGCGATGTTGTTTCCGGCTCCCATGCCTATCATATAGGCAAAGGCCTGAATGATGGCGGACAGGGCATAAATGATACCTACTGCTGCCGATGCCTGGGTGTTGATCTGAGATACATAAAAGGTATCCGCCATATTGTAGATGGAAGTTACCAGCATCGTGATGATGGTAGGCACGGCAAGCCTGATTATCAGGTCATGTACCGGCTCAGTCAGCATCTGCCTGGTCCTTTCTTCCTGGGTGACCTCTCCATGTAAAATGCTCATCAGGGTCTGTACACATCCTCTCCGCAGGCTGCTGCATATTTCTCCAAAGCCTTTTTTTGCTCTCTGTCCAGGGTACTGGGCACCTGGACCACCAGGGTGACATAATGATCACCCCTCTGATTTCTATTGTTCAGCATGGGCACGCCCTTGCCTCTGAGTCTGACCTTGGTATCCGTAGGCGTACCAGGATTTATATTATATTCCACCTTGCCATCCACCGTATCTATGTGTATCGGGCCGCCCAGAGCCATCTTTGCAAAGGATACCGGTACAGTGGAAAAGATGGTATTGCCCTGCCTCTTGAACTTGGGATGGGGCGTAACGATGATCTCTATAAGAAGATCGCCTCTGGGCCCGCCGTTCTCTCCGGGCTCTCCGGCTCCCTGGAGCCTCCTTGCCTGTCCGTTATCTATACCGGCAGGTATCGTGAACTTGAACTTCTTTCTGGTCTGTATATAACCCGTCCCCCTGCAGTCAGGACATTTTTCCTTGATTATCTTTCCCGTGCCTCCGCAGTCAGGACAGGTGGTGACTGTCTGCATCCTTCCGAAAAACGGCGACTGCTGCATGACAGTTATCTTTCCGCGGCCCTTACATCTTTCACAGGTGACAGGCGAGGTCCCCTTCTTTGCCCCGCTGCCTCCGCAGGCGGCACAGGTCTCCTTGTAATTTATCTCTATTTCCTTTTCGCAGCCAAAAACTGCCTCCTCAAAACTTATACGTATCGAAGTCCTGAGATCAGCTCCTCTCTGGGGCTGGTTGCCTCCTCCATAGCTGTAGGAATAGCTCCTTCCGCCAAAGCCGCCAAAGGCTCCTCCGAAAAGATCCGAGAATATGTCGGAAAAATCCATGTCCCCAAAGTCAAAGCCGCCAAAGCCCGAAGCCTGGCCTGCAGCCGTATTAGGATCAAAGGCTGCATGTCCGTATCTGTCATAGGCTGCTCTTTTTTCAGGATCAGACAGCACGGCATAGGCTTCTCCCGCCTCCTTGAATTTGGCCTCGGCCTCCTTGTCGCCGGGATTGGCATCAGGATGATACTTTTTTGCCAAAGTCCTGTATGCTTTTTTTATAGTAGCCTCGTCAGCATTCTTATCTACTCCGAGGACCTCATAATAATCTCTTTTTTCTGCCATATGCTCCTGTCTCCCTGACATACCTTTAGCGGGGAAACATTCCCCGCCAAGGTTTTACTCTTTCTTTTTTTTATTTATTGGCCTGAGCCAAAGGAGGATCAAACCTCCTTATAGTCTCCGTCGACTACATTGTCATCTCCGGAGCCCTGCTGGCTGCCGCTCTGAGCGCTGTCTGTCTGCTGTGCCCCTGCTGCCTGCTGAGCCTGCTCATACATCTTTGTAAATACTGCCTGAGAAGAGCTCATAAGCTTTTCCTTGAGGGACTTGATGTCAGAGACCTGAGCCTCGGTCATGCTGCCATCTGCCGGAGCATTCTTCAAGGCCTCCTTGAGGGCATCCACATCGGCCTGGACCTGGCTCCTGTCAGACTCAGGGATCTTGTCTCCGACCTCCTTCAGAGCCTTTTCGGTCTGGAATACCATGGAATCTGCCTCATTCCTCGCATCCACGGCCTCCTTTTTCTTCTTGTCCTCTGCCTCATACTGCTGGGCCTCACGGACTGCCTTGTCTATGTCATCCTTGGACATATTGGAGCCCGAGGTGATGGTTATATGCTGTTCCTTTCCAGTGCCCAGATCCTTTGCTGAGACATTTACTATGCCGTTTGCATCTATATCGAACTTGACCTCTATCTGAGGGATGCCTCTGGGAGCCGGAGCTATGCCGTCAAGCCTGAACTGCCCAAGGGTCTTGTTGTCCCTTGCAAACTCACGCTCACCCTGTACAACATGTATGTCAACGGCAGTCTGATTATCTGCAGCCGTGGAGAATACCTGTGATGCCGTGGTAGGTATGGTGGTATTCCTCTTTATGAGAGGTGTGGCTACTCCACCCAAAGTCTCGATGCTGAGGGTCAGCGGAGTTACATCCAAAAGCAGGACATCACCTGCACCGGCATCTCCTGCCAGCTTGCCGCCCTGTATTGCAGCACCTATGGCAACGCACTCATCAGGATTGAGGGTCTTTGAAGGATCCATGCCTGTAAGCCTCTTTACCTCCTCCTGAGCACAGAGCATACGTGTGGAACCGCCTACCAGCAGTACCTTTCCAAGGTCTGCATTTGTTATGCCTGCATCCTTCATGGCATTCCTTACAGGCACATCAGTCCTGGCCGTAAGCTCTGCGGTAAGCTCGTCGAACTTTGCTCTTGTAAGAGTCATGTCCAGGTGCTTGGGTCCCTCACTTGTGGCTGTTATGAAGGGCAGATTGATATTAGTGGTAGTAGCTGCCGACAGCTCCTTCTTTGCCTTCTCAGCAGCCTCCTTGAGCCTCTGCATGGCCATCTTGTCTGCTGACAGGTCTACGCCTTCGGCCTTCTTGAATTCATCCACCAGATACTTCATGATCACATTGTCGTAGTCATCACCGCCAAGATGAGTATCACCATTTGTGGCCATGACCTCTACTACTCCGTCTCCGATATCTATGATGGACACATCAAAGGTACCTCCGCCAAGGTCATATACCATGACCTTCTGCTCCTTCTCGTCCTCAAGTCCATAGGCCAGAGCCGCTGCCGTAGGCTCATTTATGATCCTTTTTACGTCAAGGCCTGCTATCTTTCCTGCATCCTTTGTTGCCTGACGCTGAGCATCATTGAAATATGCGGGAACGGTTATGACAGCCTCGCTTACCTTTTCTCCAAGATAGCTCTCTGCGTCTGCCTTCAGCTTCTGAAGGATCATGGCCGAGATCTCCTGAGGAGTGTAGCTCTTTCCGTCTATCGTTACTTTATAATCCGTACCCATATGTCTCTTTATGGAAGAGATGGTCCTGTCAGGGTTTGTGATGGCCTGACGCTTTGCCGGGTCACCCACCAGCCTCTCTCCGTTTTTTGTAAAGGCCACTACAGACGGTGTGGTCCTCTGTCCTTCTGCGTTGGGGATGACGGTAGGCTTGCCTCCCTCCATTACTGCCACACAGCTGTTTGTAGTACCCAAATCGATTCCGATTATCTTGCTCATAGTTTTTTCCTCCTTGGAAATATATCCGTATATCAGTTGATTTCTGTTATTATCCTGTAAATGGCTTCTTCAGCCTGTCTTTAATTGGCCACCTTGACCATGGAATATCGCAGGACCTTGTCCTTGAACATGTATCCCCGCTGGAATTCCTCGATTATCACATTTTCTCCTGCTTCCTCATCCTCCACATGCATGACCGCATTGTGCAGGTTTGCATCGAACTCCTTTCCGCAGGCCTCTATAGGGGTTACTCCAAGCTCTGTCAGAAGATCCATGAAGGAGCGATATATCTTTTCTATCCCCTCCTCATAGCTGCTGCCCTTGAGTTCCTCAGGCACCACCTTCAAGGCTCGTTCAAAATTATCCACAACGGAAAGCAGCTTGGTCAGCACATATCTTTCTCCTTCATTATACATGCCAGCCTTTTCCTGTTCGGTCCGCTTCCGGTAATTATCAAACTCTGCAAAGAGCCTCAGATACTTGGAATTAAGCTCCTCTATCTGTCTGTCCCTGGGATCCCTGCTCTCCTTATTTTTATCATCCTTGCTTTCGTCATCAGCTTCTGTTCCCTCTTTTGAAGCTGTCTCAGCCATATCAGCATCCTTGGCCTCTGCTGCCTCAGGAGCTTCCGTAGTCTCAGCTGCTTTTGCAGCCTCATCAGCCTTTGAATCCACTTTATCCTCAGACTTTTCTCCGTTTTCTATGCCTTCCAATGCCTCAGGTGCCGGATCCTTTTCCAGCTCCTTTTCCTCTTTTTCTGCCTCTATATTCATATCCTTTTCAGCCATATCCGGTCATTCCTCTTTTATTCATCCTTTTTGTTATTTTCATTTTCAGTCTTATATGCCTTATCCAGCTGACTGATCAGGTTTTTCATCGTATTCAGGACCTTTTCATAGTCCATACGCTTGGGTCCTATGACTCCTATGACTCCTCTCATGCCGTCACCCAGCTCATAATTTGCAGTGACCAGCGAGCAATCCTGCATATTCCTTATGGGGCCCTCTCCTCCGAAATATACCTGAAGAGCGCCAGAATTGCCCTCGTCCTCCTCGTTCATCTCGCTGACTTCCTGGACCAGCTCCTTCAGCTTGTCCTTTTCCTCAAAGGCAGAGATCAGCTGAGCTGCCTTGTCCACATCGGAAAGCTCCGGATATTTAAATATGTTCGTCGCTCCCGAGGTGAATATATCTCTTCCGTCCTGCTCCGTCTCTATCATGTCGGCCACAGAATCTATGATCGCCTTTATCGTCTCGCCATGGCCCTTTGAATTGACCATGATGGAGGTGATCATCCTGGGCGTGAGATCCTTGAAGGCCATCCCGCTGATATAATTGTTTATCAGCACCGTCAGGTTCAGCACGGTCTCATGATCCAGATTTTCTCCAATGTCTATGACCTCGTTTTTGATTATGTTTCCTTCCAGGACCAGTATGAGCAGCAGCTTTGACTCAGCCGGAGTACTCAGCTGGAGATATTTTATCCTGTTTTCAGAAAGAGACGGCCCGCTTATGAGGGCAGCATAGTTTGTATCTGCCGCAAGAAGCTTTACCAGCTGCTTGAGCAGCATCTCAAGCTTGTCTACTCTCTGCACCATCAGCTCTGTGGCCTCCGTCACCTTTCGGTCGCTGTCCTGCATGATGCTGTCCACATAAAATCTGTAGCCCTTGTCAGAGGGTATGCGTCCTGCCGAGGTATGAGGCTGAAGGATATATCCCATCTCCTCCAGATCGCTCATCTCGTTACGAATGGTAGCCGAGCTTAAATTGAGCCCGCTGTATTTTGAGATCGTTCTCGATCCCACAGGCTCTCCCGTCTCCAGGTAATTCTTTATGATGGTTTTCAGTATGATTATCTTTCTGCTGTCAAGCTCCACTTGGCTCACTCTCCATCTTCTTGTTAGCACTCTGATCCTTTGATTGCTAACACCGATATAATATAATACCGCCCTCCAAAAGTCAAGCGGTATCATCATCAAATCTATAAAGTTTTTGTTAATTTTATTAAATCATGTGCAGATATCACCGCTGTCCCTCAGCCCTGCAGGATATCCTCAGGCATCAGTTTTGTCAGCCAAGGAGAAAATCGCTCAGCACCAGGTTTGACAGATCCAGGCCCCTCTCGCTGAGCCTGTACCTACTGCCCTCCTTTACCATCAGACCGTTTTCCAGGTATTTTTCCAGCACGGCTCCATAGACTTTGTCCATGCTGTGCCCGAATTTGAGCAGAAAATCCGTTTCGCTCACTCCCTTTACCATGCGAAGCCCAAGAAACATAAACTCCTCCATGAGCTCACGCTCCGAAAGCTGATGCTCCTCCCTCCTGAGCCTGCCTGCACTCAGTGCCTCCTGATCGGCCTCCAGATATTCTCTGATATCACTGGTGTTTTTCCAGCGTACTCCGTCAAAATATGAAGATGCTCCCAGGCCCAGGCCAAGATAAGGCACCTCTGTCCAGTATCCTATATTGTGGATGCACATGGCTCCTTCCCTGGCATAATTGCTGATCTCGTAGCGCTGATAGCCGTTACGTCCCAGAAAATCTCTTGTATAGGCGTCTATATCTGCCTGCTCATCCTCATCTGGCAGCATAAGTAATCCCTTTTCCTGCATCTCATGATATGGAGTACCTTCTTCTATGATCAGGTTATATACTGATATATGCTCCGGCCTCAGCATGCTCACCTGTCTGAGGGTCTTTTTCCAGGTATGCATGGTCTGCATGGGTATGCAGTTTATAAGGTCTACATTTATATTGTCAAAGCCCTCCATCCGGGCTCCCTGGTAGCATTTCAGGAATTCCTCATAGCTGTGTATACGCCCCAGCATACGGAGCTCTGCATTTTCTGCAGATTGAAGCCCTATGCTGAGCCTGTTGATGCCTGCCTTTTTATATACGGCAAATTTATGCCTGAGGGTGGAGCCGGGATTGCATTCTATGGTTATCTCCGCATCCTGAGATACACAAAAAGAGTGCCTTATGGCACTCATGATCTCCACTACCCTTTCCGCTTCAAGCAGTGACGGCGTCCCACCGCCAAGAAAAACGGATCTGACCTCTGCTCCCTCTCCAAAATGAGAGCTTGCGCTGATCTCCCTTTGAAGCTGTCTTACATAGGCCTCCTGAACCTCCAGGCCAGCTGGAAAAGAAAGGAAATCACAATAACTGCATTTTTTTACGCAAAAGGGGATATGGATATAGAGCTCTATCTCTTTTTTCATGCCGGCACCGCTATCCATATGTCAGCATAGGTCCAGCCAAGGTCCGTAACAGCCATGGCTTCGGCATGGGTATCAAAGAATATGTCTATGATCTCTCCGCTTTCGATGGCAGCTCCTCCTCTGTCCTGTACAACATATATGCCATCATATACGTTCGCCGTAGGTCCCGATCCGCCATCTATGATAAGCACCGTGCCAAAGGGCAGCTGGGAGGTGGCTGATACGGTATATCCTGCCTTTGCTGCCTGGCCTGAAGCCGTATCCGTTCCCCACTGCTCTCCGGAGTAGCCTGTCAGCCTTCTGGATCCAAGGAAATCACCTTTTTTATACTCTGTTCCATCCAGTAAAAATGTGCCCTCGTCCTCAGTGGCCTCGTTTTCTGCAGCCAGAACAGCCTCCTGTGAGGCTTCGCTTATCTCTGAAAGATTCTTTTGATCTCCTGCATCCTCTGCCTCGGAAAGCTCAGCCGGCACATCGGATATGATATCCTCGTCCTCAAAATCCACGGCCACTACTTCGCCCTCTTCGTCATAGCAGACACCAGGTCCGCCGTATATGCCCTCTATGGGCTCGTCTGCATATACATTCTGAGAAAAAAGAAGTACTATGCAGGTCACTGCCATAGCTCCCCATATAATGATAGAAGCATAAGTTTTTTTCATTGAGTCCTCTGCCTCCCCTGCGGAATGACTGTGATCCATAGATCACCTCCGCACTTTATTATCACCAAAATAAACCAGTTCAGTCCCGTAAGTCAATAAAATAAAATCTTTTGTAAATGATTTGTAAGCTTTACCTTATGGTCACGTCTCCATCCTTGGTGCAGTAATTTTCCATTATTTCCATATCCTCTATCCAGGTCTTTGTCTCGTAGGTCCGAAAGCCGTTTTGATTTCCCTCAGTCGCATTGTAGAGCCAGTCAGGTGTCGGCCATATACATGCCTTTGGCATGAGCCTTTCATACACGGACCTGTCCACGCCATTTTGTCCGTGGTGACTCATCTGCACATAATCACAGCTTAAACCGTCAAAGCAGCCCTGGGAAAGCAAAAGCTCACCTCCCGTAGGTCCCATGTCGCCAAGCACGATGACATGCTTTCCATCCATGCATATATCATACATGATCCCGGAATTATTCACTGCATACTGATCAGCTATCATAAGAGGATCATTCAGCACACGGAAGGAGAGCCCTTCTGAAAGCACATACTCCTGCCCCTTGAATATATTTCCATGAAGTATCCCCTGGGGAAGTGCGGAAAATCTCGACAGCAGATCCCCTGCCAAAGAAGAATCCAGCTCGTCCACGCTGCCGTACCAGGAAAGGTCATTGAAACGATAATATATGCCTCTGATGTCTATCTCTCCTGCATGTCTGTCAAGTATGTCCATCAGAGCTCCCACATGGTCATCCTGAGGATGGGTGATCAGCCAGGCGTCCACATAGCCTCCAAGCTCCTTTATCTCGGACAAAAGATGCTCAGAATCAGCGGCCACTCCTCCATCCACCACTATTATCTTGCCGTCGCTGCTTTTGAATATCATGGAAAGCTGCTGTCTGTTTGTGGCTTCGTCTGCAAGCACCCTCAGCTCGCCTCCGGAAAAAGCAGGCTCAAGGTCAAAATTATTGCTTCTGGTCCCTGCCGTGGTACCCAGCTTTCCCGGGCCCTCAGCAAATCTGAAGCCTGCCACTGTCCCGCTGACAGAGGACGGCGTAGCTGCGGAAATAGCCGTAAAGCTGTATGAAAAGATAAGATAGGATAAAATAAATATAAAGCCTGCAAAAAGCAGCACTTTCCTTGAAGCCTTGATGTTGTCAGCATTTTTGAATAACATAAAAATACCCCTGAAAACCTTTCAAGGGTATTTTTACATAGTCAGGCTCCAAAGACAAGCCACTTTAAAAAACCGTAAACAAAATGACATCCTCTGTTAAGCAATCAGAGACCTGTCCTTTTATATCAGAGCTCCTTTTCCTTTCCCATAAAGAAAAGTGCCACTGTCCCCGGACCCGTATGGGAGCCTATGACCGTACCTATGTCAAACACCTTTACCTCCCTCAGCCTGGGAAAATCCCTTTCTATAAGGGCTTTGAGCTCTGCGACCTCCTCGTCTGCCTCCGAATGGGATATGTAGCAGTAGCCATCATAATCACTGCCGCCGTCAGCCCTTTCAAGCATCCTTTTCTCGCAGGCCTCTATGACCTTTTTGGTGCCCCTAAGCTTTGCCGCCGGCACCAGCCTGCCCTCGGCATTTACCCTGAGCAGAGGACATACCTTGAGGGCAGTGCCCAGGACGAAGGCTGTCCTTGATACCCTTCCTCCCCTGAACAGATAGGTCAGGTCGTCCGTAAAGAACCAGGCATTGCTTTTGCCTCTGATGCTGTTTATATAGCTGTCCAGCTCCTCTATGTCTGCACCCTCATCCCTCTTGTCGCAGGCAAGATCCACAAGCATGCCAAAGCCCGAGGAAGCAGTCAGTGAATCCGTTACATATATCCTTCTTTGCGGGAATTCCGCCCTGAGCTCCTCAGCAGCCAGACATGCTGAATTGTAGCTGCCTGATATGCCTGCGGAAAGGGTAAGGTGATATATGTCCTTTCCCTCCGAAAGCCAGGGCCTCCAGGCCTCCTCGTACTGGGCCACGGTGACCTGAGACGTGGAGGTCATGGCCCCCTCCCTCATGCGCCTGTAAAACTCGTGTATGTCCATGCTTTTGCCGTAGTCGTCTCTATAATCCACTCCATCAAGGGTAAATGTGAAGCATACGTATATGACACCTCTTTCAGAAAAATGTCTGTCGGTAAGATCCGCTGTGGATTCACAGCTTATGATATACTCACTCATCAATCTTCTCCTTTACCTGATAATATGACGTTTACCTGATAATATGACATCCAGAGACAGTTATTCATCATCCAGCTTGAGTACGCTCATGAAAGCCTGCTGGGGTATTGTCACGTTTCCGATCTGCCTCATGCGCTTTTTGCCTTCCTTCTGCTTTTCCAGAAGCTTTTTCTTTCTGGACACATCGCCGCCATAGCACTTTGCCAGCACATCCTTCCTCAGTGCCTTTATTGTTTCTCTGGCTATGATCTTGCCTCCTATGGCTGCCTGTATCGGGATCTCGAACTGCTGCCTGGGGATCTCCTCCTTGAGCTTTTCGCACATGCGCCTGCCCCTGTCATAGGCCGAATCTGCAAATACGATAAAGGACAGTGCGTCCACCTCTTCCCTGTTCACCAGTATATCCAGCTTGACAAGCTTTGAAGGCTTATAGCCCTTCAGAGTATAATCAAAGGAGGCATAGCCTCTGCTCCTGGATTTCAGGGCATCGAAGAAATCGTATATGATCTCATTGAGAGGAAGCTCGTAACGAAGCAGGGCCCTGGTCTCCTCCATGTATTCCATACTCTTATATACTCCGCGTCTTTCCTGACACAGCTTCATGATAGAGCCTACGAACTCTGTGGTGACCATGATCTCCGCATCTACTATGGGCTCCTCCATGTAATCTATCAAGGAAGGATCCGGCAGGTTCGTGGGGTTCGTCAGGTCTATGACCTCGCCATTTGTCTTGTGCACCTTGTAAATGACCGATGGAGCCGTGGTGACAAGATCCAGATTGTACTCTCTCTCAAGCCTCTCCTGTATTATCTCCAGGTGCAAAAGTCCCAGGAAGCCGCACCTGAAGCCAAAGCCCAGGGCCACTGAGGTCTCAGGCTCATAAAACAGCGAGGCATCATTGAGCTTTAGCTTTTCAAGGGCATCCCTGAGATCCGGATATCTGGCACCGTCTGCCGGATATATGCCGCAGTAGACCATGGAGGTCACTTTTTTGTATCCAGGCAGGGGCTCTGCCGCCGGCTCGTCCCTTCCTGTTATAGTATCTCCCACCTCTGTGGTCTGTATGTTCTTTATGCTGGCAGTCACATAGCCTACCATGCCGGCAGAAAGCTCGTCACAGGGTATGAATCGTCCTGCTCCGAAATAGCCGACCTCCACCACATCGTACTCTGCTCCCGTGGCCATCATCCGTATGGGCATGCCCTTTCTGATGCGTCCCTCCTTTATGCGACAGAACACTATGACTCCCTTGTACTGATCGTACACCGAATCGAATATCAGTGCTCTGAGCCTTGCATCAGGGTCCCCTGTAGGAGCCGGTATCTTCTTTACTATCATCTCCAGGACATCATGTACGTTTTCTCCTGTCTTTGCAGATATCCTTGGAGCATCATGAGCCTCAAGTCCGATGACATCCTCTATCTCGGCTGCCACCCTGTCAGGATCTGCGCTGGGCAGGTCTATCTTGTTTATGACAGGAAATACCTCCAGCCCATGATCCAGGGCCAGATATACATTGGCCAAGGTCTGGGCCTCTATGCCCTGGGCCGCATCCACCACCAGCACTGCTCCATCACAGGCGGCCAGCGCCCTGGATACCTCATAGTTGAAATCCACATGCCCCGGCGTGTCTATCAGGTTCAGTATATATTCCTGTCCATCATCGGCCTTATAGACCGTCCTTATCGTCTGGGCCTTTATGGTTATGCCTCTTTCCCTCTCGAGATCCATATTGTCCAGGACCTGATCCTGCATCTCTCTCTGGGTCAAAAGCCCTGTCATCTCGATGATCCTATCTGCCAGAGTGGACTTGCCATGATCTATATGGGCTATGATACAGAAATTCCGTATGTTGTTTTGATTTATATTATTTGACATAGGTTTTATAATAGCAAAAAATGACTGAGCCCGCAACACAGGCTTTCCCAAAAACATTTCCGGCTTTTCCTAGAAACATTTCAGCTTGAGTTTAATTATATTTTATCATAAAATCATTACCATATGGAACAGATCAAAGGACTCAATCTCATATACGGAACTGAAACCTACCTGATGGAGAAAAAGCGTGATGAGCTCCTTTTATCCCTATGTCCTCCTGGCAGCCCGGATCTTAATGTTTTTGATGGAAAAGGCTTCGATAAGTCCGAGGTACTGAGGCTTTCTGACACACCTCCCTTCCTCAGTGAAAGGCGTGTCATATACCTGTCAGACACAGGTGTATTCAAAGGGAGCGCTGATCAGGAGCTATGTGATGCCCTGCGGAGCCTTCCTGAAACCACGGTCCTTATCTTTATGGAGGGCGCAGTGGATAAAAAAAATGCCCTCTATAAGCTTTTCAGTTCTGAGGGCAGCATATTCTGCTATGAGGGTATCGAAAAGAAGGATTATCGCCAGGCCGAAAAAGCGAAAAACGAGATCAGGACCTGGGCTGCCAGACAGCTTGGGACAGCCGGGCTTGACATATCCTCAGCTGATCTCACATATCTTACCGAGCTCTGCGGCTTTGAAATGCAGAGCCTTAAAAACGAGCTTGAAAAGCTTATATCCTTAAAGCTGTTTTCAAAAGATCGCCTTGTCAGCAGGGCAGACATCGACGCTATCTGCTCAAAGGTGCTGAGCGACAGAGTTTTCGATATGATATCCTTAAAGCTTAGAGGCAGGACAAGGCAGGCTCTTTCCCTCTGTGAAGAGCTATTGTCCCTCAAGGTGCCCACGGGTCGAATCCTTTACCTTCTCGAAAAGCAGTTCAATGATCTGTATATCATAAAGGAGCTTTCTGCAGCAGGCAAAAGCGATGCTTATATCATGCAGGAAACCGGCATCAGTGACTGGAAGCTTCGCAGACTGAGGAAGGATTCTGCATCTGTAATCCCCTCAAAGGCCTTTGAATGGCTTTCTGCTTCAGTGGAAATGGAAGCCAGGATAAAGCAGGGTGACATGCCTGACCGCATAGGGCTTGAGCTTATCATAGTAAAATAACAAAAAGCCGACGGTGGGTCATTCCGTCGGCTTATTATATATGGATCCGTTTATCCTGATCAATTCATGGCAGCAACTGCCTTGGAAAGCCTGGATACTTTTCTTGAAGCTGTGTTGGCATGATAAACGCCCTTTGACTCAGCCCTGCTTATCTCTGAAACAGCAGCCTTGAGAGCCTCATCAGCAGCAGCCATATCAGCTGAGTCTATGGCAGCACGAACCTTTTTGATGTATGTCTTTACTCTTGACCTTACAGCAATAATGCGTAAAGAGGAAGAAACACCTATGATAGCATATAAATA
>CALWET010000080.1 GCA_944377385.1 uncultured Lachnospiraceae bacterium
GTTCCAGCGTTATAACGGGCTTTCTGCAGACGGAACTGTGGGAGTTCAGACCATGGCTGAGCTGAAATCAGATTCAGCTACGAAAAAGCCGGCAAATGTACCTCAGGCTACAGGAGGAGGCTCCTCATCGGGAGGAAGCAGCTCTGGCGGCAGCAGCTCTTCAGGCGGAAGCTCAGGCGGCAGCAGCAGTTCGGGAGGCAGCAGCTCTTCGGGAGGCAGCTCATCCCAGGGCGTTGGATCAGGCGGAGCTACGGTCAGCGGATCCTCCAATGCCTTGGTAAATGAGGCAGCAAAGCATCTTGGAAAGCCCTATGTATGGGGTGCTAAGGGACCCAACTCCTTTGACTGCTCTGGCTTTGTGTACTATTGTCTCAATCAGGTGGGAGTCAGCCAGTCATATCTGACCTCCTCCGGCTGGAGGAACCCTGGCAGATACCAGCGTATCTCCAATTTTGACAGTATACAGGCAGGAGACATAGTAGTCGTAAGCGGACATGTGGGTATCGCCGCCGGAAACGGGACTGTCATCGACGCATCTTCTTCAAACGGCAGAGTAGTGCACAGATCCCTTTCAAGCTGGTGGAGGAATAACTTTATAGTGGCCTGGAGGATATTTGGGTAATACTGGAAGGAATCCTTTTCAGGCAATACCGGAGTAGATCCTGGTAATGAAGGAGGAAAAAATGGCACAGGAACAGCAGACGATCCTGGTTTGTGATGATGACAGGGAGATTGTGGATGCCATATCCATATATCTTTCCGGAGAGGGCTTCAGAGTCGTGAAGGCCTATGATGGAAAGGAAGCGCTTCAGCTGCTTCAGGATGAGAGAGTGGACCTGATCATAATGGATGTGATGATGCCCGAGCTTGACGGCATACATACTACACTGAAGATCAGGGAGACCTCCTCTGTGCCCATAATCATACTGTCAGCCAAGGCTGAGGATACGGACAAGATACTGGGGCTCAACATAGGGGCCGATGACTACATATCAAAGCCCTTTAATCCCCTTGAGCTTGTGGCCAGGGTCAAGTCCCAGCTTCGCAGATATACAAAGCTTGGCAACATGAGCGGAGTCCAGTCCCAGTCTGTGTATAAATGCGGCGGGCTGATGATAAATGATGACAATAAAGAGGTGTTTGTGGATGGAGAGCCCGTAAAGCTCACACCCATAGAATACAATATCCTGCTCCTGCTGGTAAAAAATGCCGGCAAAGTATTTTCCATAGATGAGATATTCCAGCAGATATGGAACGAGGAGGCCATAGGAGCCGACAATACCGTGGCAGTACATATCAGGCATATCAGGGAAAAGATAGAGATAAATCCCAGGGAGCCAAGATACCTGAAGGTGGTATGGGGCGTGGGCTACAAGGTGGAGAAACAGCCCTGACCGGTACTTAGGAGAAGCCTGTGAAAAAGATCATTATACTTATCATACATACATTGTCAGTCCTGCTGTTTTCGGCAGGACTTTCAGTCATATACATGATGTCCGGAGAGGGCTTTGGCATTTCCTGGATAGGAGAGCAGGACTTTGCCGAATCTCCCATCTTTGCCGAGATGGTCAATGATGACATAGCAAGGATCAAGGAATATGCAGTGCTCAGGGATGCCTTTGAGGAAAACGGAGAGATCGCAAATGACAGGACTGTGGTGGTGGCCGAGACAACTAACGGGCGTACCTCCTACAGCCTGAGGGAGCTCAGCACCCTGGCTGCTGGCTACGGCTGCACCATGGATCCGGAGACCCACAGGATCAGCATAGACAGGACTGCAGAGGAGGATGATGCAGTCAATTATCAGCTTAAGATAGAATATAAGCTTTATGATCCGGATTATTATGCAAAAAGGCCCCAGGGGCCTGGACAGGGCATCATGAATCTCCGGGATCTGAGCATAGAGGCAATGCAGCAGCTTGCCAGGTACTATGAGCTTGATGAGATATTCGGAACTGCAGGGGGGAATTTCAGCTATTCCATGCACTACCTGAATGCCGAAGGGGAGTACAGGGATGTATATAATACGGAAAAGACGATCATAGACCTTATGGAGAGCGGCAGGTATCTGTATGTTACAGGCAGCGGGCAGAGCGGCATGGAGACGAATATCTCTCCCATACCTGAAAATGCCTATGAATCTCCCTCTGCCTCTCTGGAAGGGCCCCTTGAGCAGGAGGATGAGTATGAGCTGATCATAGGCATAGATACCTCCTTCCCTTATACTGATCGCTACAGCGAGGCTGCAGCATCCTATAAGTCAGATATCGACAGGGTATATGTCGGGCTTGGCATGCTGATCGCAGGAGGACTTGCTGCGCTCATAAGCCTTATCCTGCTATTTTATGCAGGCCATGAAAGGGGCAGAGCAGTGCTTCGCCCCTCAGATAACATAGCCCTGGAGCTGTATGTTTTCTTCATAGCGCTGATCGGCATAGTGATCACCTGGGCGTCAGACCGTATATCTGATCCCATAATAAGGCTGCTGGCACCGTCGGGAGCCTATGGATTTTATCATTCCCTGGTGCTGTCCTTGGTGGTCTATGCCCTGTCAATATATGTGCTCGGCATACTGATCCGGCGCTATAATGGAGGCGTGCTTTGGAAGAATACCCTGCTGTGCGGATTTGTAAAAAGTGTTTCGGAGCTTTCACAAAGAGGATCCCTTGCTGCAGCCATGTTAAGCTCCTATCTGGGAGTCATCCTGGTAAATATCGGGCTTTCGGCAGCAGCCATATACTGCCTTCTGCAGAGATTTGAGAGCGGGGCCTATATGATCGCCTTCTGTGCCATGTGCATCCTGCTCCTGGGCTTTGATGCAGTCGTATTCTGGAGACTTTTTTTGCAGGGAAAGCAGCGGGAGGAGCTGTCCACTGCCTTAAAGACCATATCCCAAGGAGAGACCGGTTACGAGGTATCTGAGGATGATTTCAGCGGAAGAGAGCTGTCCATGGCAAAGGATATCAATAATATATCCCAGGGACTCAGAAAGGCTCTCAATGAGCAGGTAAAGGCAGAACGCCTCAGAGCTGATCTGATCACCAACGTTTCCCATGACATACGCACTCCCCTTACATCCATCATCAATTATGTGGATCTTATAAAGCGTGAGAATATACAGAATGAAAAGGTCAGGGGCTATGTGGATGTGCTGGACAAGAAATCTGAGCGCCTGCGCAATCTGACCGAGGATCTGCTGGAGGCATCCAAGGCAAGCTCGGGCAATGTAAAGCTGGAGATGACAAAGATAGATCTGGTGGAGCTTTCGATGCAGGCTGGGGCAGAGTTTGAAGACAAGTTTGCTCAAAGGAGCCTGGAGCTTTGTCTTACCACTCCGGAGAATCCGGTGTATATACTGGCTGACGGACGGCATCTGTGGAGGGTGCTGGAAAATCTGTATAATAATGCGGCAAAATATGCCATGGAAAACACCCGAATATATGCGGACGTCATTGCCGGTGAGACGGAAAATGTATTTACCATCAAGAATATATCCTCGGAAAAGCTGAACATAAGCCCCGAGGAGCTGACGGAAAGATTCGTCCGCGGAGATGAATCGAGACATACCGAGGGCTCGGGCCTGGGCCTTTCCATAGCTCAGAGCCTGACAAGGCTCATGGGAGGCCGCCTTGAGATAGTCATAGATGGAGATCTGTACAAGGCCAATATACATTTCCCTCTGTATGAGGAGGGGATGGAGAGCCCGGAGCATATGGAGGAAAAGAGCCTGATAGAGATAATAGACGGCTGACGAAGGGGAACAAGTGGAATGAGGATCAGACATGTAAAGGGATCTGAGGATTATCTGGCAAAAAGCCCGCTGGTCATACAGAGACCTGAGGATCATAAGGGACATTTTGCAGAGGAGATATTTGGCAATGACAGACCGATCTGGCTTGAAGTGGGGATGGGTATGGGAGCCTTTATCAGGGAGCTGTCCATCCAGAGGCCGGATGTGGATCTCATAGGCTTTGAGCTCAATACCACAGTGCTTTACAAGGCCCTGAGACGCTATGAGGCCATGGAAGGAGGACACGGTGATAATCTGCGTTTTATAAGGAGCGATGCCAGGTTCCTGTCAGATTATTTTGCTGAGGATGAGATAGACCGCATTTATCTCAATTTTTCCGATCCATGGCCAAAGGATAAAAATGCCAACAAGCGCCTGACCTCTCCCGTATTTTTGGATATTTACAAGGCCATACTCAAGGATGGAGGTCATATCGAGTTTAAAACGGATAACAGGGGACTGTTTGACTATTCTCTGGAGACCATCCCAAAGGCTGGCTTTGAGCTTTCTGATGTCTGCTTTGATCTGCATAAGGATCCCCTGCTCAGCAAAGGAAATATAATGACCGAGTATGAGGCGAAATTTTCACAGAAGGGAAATCCGATATACAGACTGACTGCGCATAAAAACTGTTGACAAATAACTTTGTTTGGGTTATTATATGCTTCGTCATTTAAAAAGCTTTCTTTTGTGACGCCAATTTTATAAGCTGCACCTTTAGCTCAGTTGGTAGAGCAGTAGACTCTTAATCTATTTGTCCAGGGTTCGAGTCCCTGAAGGTGCACGCCGGAAGTTCTGATTTTGCAGCGATGATCTGCGGGGTTGGGGCTTCTTTTTTTGCATTTATATAATGAAAACGTAATGTAGAATTTCTTGCAAATATCCCCATCGGATAGTAGAATATCATTATAAAATTGGGGCAATAATGGACATGTGGAGTGTCCGGGGGAGGTGTATATGGCCGACATCAGAGGCACGGATATAAGACAGGCTTCGGAACAGGGGCTTATGGATATGGCGGGCCTTATCAGCAAGGGAGAGTATAATCTTGCGCTGGTAAAGGGCAGACAGGTAGCTGAGCAGCTCATAAGGGGCTATGCCAAGGAAAATCGGCTCATCTACACGGATCTGGCTGATACCATAGAAAATCTTTATGGGGAAAGCACCATAGGCAGGGGCTCAAGGGATGCCTTTCATACCATCAGACAGCTTGGAAACAAGGCTGTGCATGAAAATGACAACGATCCCAAGGATGCCGAAAATTCTTACTATCTTTTGAAAAATGAGATAGAGGTGTACTTGAATACCGAGGCAGGCACAAAAAACAGAGTGCCTGTGCACATAGACCGTACGGGGCAGGGGACAAAAGCACCCCAGAGCGCATATAATGACGAGGCTGCTGACGTCAGGTTCACAAGAGGTGCCGCAGCTAATGCCGGAGCCTCATCCCAGGGCATGCTCAGGACAGAGATGAACGAAAGCGGCAGGACTGATCGAGGGGACATAAAACGCGGCAGCAGGAGCGGAGAGCCAAAGTCATCCACCGGCAGTCAGAGAAAGAGCAGGCAAAGCACTGCTGATGCTGACAAAAAGCGCAGCAAGGTGCCCACCAGGGAAGATAGGCTCCGTGCTCAGAAGCAGAACCAGAGGGGCGGAACAAGGCGCGGAGTGAGAGGCGGAGGGCCTGACATCTATGGCATACTCAGGATACTCATACCGCTTCTTTGTATCATAGTGCTCATAGTCCTGATCAGGGGCTGTGTGGCAGGATCAAATGAGGAAGAGACTACTACGACACCCGTAATGACGGAGAGCACGGCTCCCGCACCTACAGAGCCGCCTACGACCGAGGCCCCTACCACAGAGGCAGTGCCTCTTAACTATGTGGTCACCGGTGACAATGTCAATGTCAGGTATGCCGACAATCAGAACCGTATCTACGAGCAGCTTTCCAGCGGGACAGAGATAGGGCCGGTGGAAGAGATAGAGGGCTCAGACTATGTGAGATTTGAGAGAGACGGCATACAGCTTGTGATACATAAGGACTATATAAGTCCCATAGAGTGATCATAAAGCATTCAAAAAGCCATATCATATATGGAGGATTTAAGGACCCATATCATATAAGTAAAGATCAAAGGGGCCATAGAGGAAAAAGATCAAGAAGGATGAGATCATTATATGATCAGGAAGCTTAGCCTGGTCCTTATCGACGGAGCGGTCAGCGTATGGGACCGCTTCTGTCGGGAGGGGCTTTCAAAATATCCTATACATCCCGAGAACGCTCTTTTTGCTGTGGACAGGTATCCTGCGCTGCAAAAAAGGGCGCTTTTTCCATTTGAAGAGGATTTTCCCTATGAGAGGCAGGCTGTATTTCTGATAAAGCTGTGCAGGGACTATGCAGGCATTATATTGACGTCGGGAGGCGAATCTGAAATTCCGCAGTACGGGCCGGGGATCGAAGCTCGTAAAGCAGATCCCGGCAGCGTTTACCAGGAGGCAGGCATCACCTGTGCCGAAGCCGCTGAAGCTGCCGATGGTATACGAAGGGAGCTCACAGAGCTGTTTGATGAGAGATCTGAGGCAAAGGCAGGCCTTGAGCCCATGATCAGAGGCTATGAAGAGACAGAGGGCCGGCTGCTTTCTGAGCAATCACCGGAGAAAAGGCTTTACTATGGCCGGCTTTTAAATGAGGAGTATACGGATATATTCAGGGCAAGACAGCACATATATGACATAGATATGCGCATAGGGAAATTGCTTTCTTCAAAAGCGGATTGTATAAGGCAGGCAAGGAGCTGCCTTGAGCATGAGCTCAGATGCTCCAGGCTTAAAAAGCAGGCCTGCTGCTATATAAAAAATGATCCGGAGATAAAAAAGCCTTCAGAGAAAGCCGGTCCGGAGCGGCACTTTTTTCTGATACTTGTCATGAGGAAAAGGGATGCAGACAGGCTCAGGAAGGAGTGGAGTTCAGAGCTTGACATCTCCACGATAAGGAGTGAGGTAAAAAAAATTCAGGATTATTGGCAAAGTTCTGAGGTAATTTCCTTGAATAATTATAGATTATAAAGTATAATAACGTTTAAATTGCTTTAGCACAGCATAGTGTTACGGTGTAATATGACACATAAAAGCCTTAACAGGCAAGGGGAGTGAGCTTATGGGAAGCATAAGGGATTCCGTAGATGGAATCATTAATGAGATAGTCGAGATCAGGCGAGACATACACAGGCATCCTGAGATCGGACGCAAGGAGGTCAGGACCTCTGGCATAATCAGGGAAAAGCTTAAAGAGTATGGTGTGGACGAGATCTCATCTCCAGTTCCTACCGGAGTTGTGGCTATCATAAGGGGAGCCAAGGGCCCTGGAAAATGCGTGGCCCTCAGGACGGATATAGATGCGCTGCCGCTGCAGGAGGATACAGGCCTCGATTTTGCAAGTGAGGTACCCAACATGATGCATGCCTGTGGCCATGACATACATTGCTCCATGATGCTTGGAGTTGCCAAGGTGCTTTGTGACAACAGAGACAAGTTTGCAGGCACGGTAAAGCTTATCTTTCAGCCCAGCGAGGACACACTTCCCGGAGGCGCCAAGGAGCTGGTGGAAAAGGGAGTCCTTGAGGATCCCAAGGTGGATGCCATCTTTGGCATGCATGTGATGCCGGACCCCGAACTTGTGGGCAAGGTGGCGATAAAGGCTGGGCCCATGACATCGGCAGTAGACCTTTATGATGTGACCATTACCGGAAATGGAGGACATGGAAGCTATCCCCATACTACTCAGGATTCCATCCTGGCAGCAGCACAGATGATAGTAGCCATGCAGCAGATAGTAGCCAGAAAGATAGATCCTCTGGATACGGGCATCATGTCCATAGGAAGCATCCATAGCGGAGATGCGCCAAATGTCATCCCTGCCGTATGCAAATTTGGCGGTGTGTCCAGAGCGTATACTAAAGAGGCCAGACAGATGATCTCTGACCAGATGTACAAGATCGCCGAGGGCATAAAGCATATATCTGACTGCGATGTGGACATATATAAATATGAGGGCTACCCCTCTACGATCAATGACTCCAGGCTTGTGGAATGTGTAAAGGAAGCAGCCAGGAAGGAGCTTGGCGAGGATTCCGTAGTAGAGCTCGAGGTCCCCTATTCCTTCAGTGAGGACTTCAGCTATTATTCAAACATGACAGGAGTACCCTCGGCATTCTTTATGGTATATGCCGGACAGGGCACGGATGAGCCCTATCCTCTGCACAGCCCCAAGATCATATTTGATGAGGCAGTCATGCCCTATGGCATAAGAGCCATGGCTAATACAGCCATCACCTTCCTTAACGGGGAATTTTGACAGATCTGCCCTGATCTTATTTCAAGATGGGCTTTGCTGACCTTGGTTCAGACACAAATGCGACAAAGGGGGACGTATTAACGTATAGGTCTGAAAAAGCGTTTTTGTGTTTTGAATAAATCTTTCAGGAAAAGGAGAGAAGAAAATGTATAATTTCGCGCTCGCATTTGTGATCTGCGCCATCCTGTACCTTCTTGGTGACGTGGTATCCAATCTTACAAAGGCGTGGATCCCGTCCGTATTCGTGACTGCAGTCCTTATACTGCTGGGATACTGGTATATCTTCCCCACGACCCTTGTAAGCGACTCAATGCTGATACCCTTCGGAAGCACGATAGGCATCTATCTGCTGATATCCCACATGGGTACCGTTATCAGCATACATCAGCTCATTGAGCAGTGGAAGACCATCGTTGTCTGCCTTGCAGGACTTGCAGGCATGTGCGCTCTGTCTTTGGCTGTCCTGCCTGGTATCATTGGCATGGATCTTGTTATGTCAGGACTTCCCCCGCTTACCGGAGGTATCGTAGCCGCTACCACCATGCAGTCTGCAGCTCAGGCAGCAAGTGATGCCGCAGCCGCAGCCGGCGATGCCGCAGCCGCAGCAAATTTTGCCGAAGCAGCTGTATTTGCCATAGTTATGTACTGCGTACAGGGCTTTGCAGGCTACCCGCTGACAGCCATCTGTCTGCAGCTTGAGGGCAAGGCATATCTCAAGAAGTATCGTGCAGGTGAGATAAAGATCGAAAAGGCAGACAAGAATGTGGATGCTGACAGCGGAAACTTCAAGGCTGCTACTGCCGGCGCAAAGAAGAAGCTGATCCCTCCCGTACCCGCAAAGTGGAACTCAGCTGTACTTATCCTTGGCAAGCTGGGTGTCTGCGCTTGGCTGGCTACTCAGTTCGGAACCATTCAGTTCCCTGGCATAGGTACCATCAGCGGCGCCGTATGGGCACTGGTATTTGGTGTTATCCTGACCTCCATCGGTTTCCTGGATGACAACAGCCTTAACAAGGCCAATTCCTACGGCATAGTTATGTTCGCACTGATGATGTACGTATTTGATGGCCTCAAGGATTGTACGCCTGCCATGCTGCTTGATATCATTGGCCCCATGCTCCTGCTGGTAGTTGTAGGTGTGCTTGGCATGGCCGTACTTGTATTCATCCTTTCAAAGGTGCTCAAGATGTCCTTCCTGCTGGCATTTGCAACGGCGCTTACCGCTCTTTACGGCTTCCCGCCCAATGCCATCATCACAGAGAATACCTGTAAGGCACTGGCGCAGAACGACGAGGAGATGGATGCCCTCATGGGTCACATGTTTGCTCCCATGATAGTAGGAGGCTTCACCACAGTTACCATCACTTCAGTTATCATAGCAGGTGTATTTGCAGGATATTTCACATACGCAGGCTAATAAAATAATGTATTCCCATTTATGGGGATGAGTAAGCAAGATATATCATTTCTGCCGTGGGAGTTTAAAAGCTTCTGCGGCAGCTTGCGTTTTAATAAGTATTTATCTGGCTTGATAATAAGCTAAAAAATGAGGAGAGTGAAGGATCATGAATGTAAAGGAAACCGTTGGAAAGTATCATGATTACCTTATTGAGATGCGCCGTTGGCTGCATCAGCATCCTGAGGTCAGCGGAAAAGAGTACGAGACCTCGAAGAAGGTAAAGGAAGAGCTGGACAAGATGGGCATAGAGTGGCGTCCCTGCGGGATGGAGACGGGTGTTCTTGCCACCATCAAGGGTGCAAAGCCCGGAAAGACCACACTGCTTCGTGCAGACATGGATGCGCTTCCCGTAAAGGAAAATACTGGTCTGCCCTATGCTTCACTTAATGAGGGCGTGAGCCACGCCTGCGGACATGACTGCCATACCTCGACCCTGCTGACCGCTGCAAAGGTCCTTAACGATCACAAGGACGAGCTTTGCGGCACAGTAAAGCTGGCTTTCCAGCCTGCAGAGGAGCTTGGCATAGGAGCCAAGGCCATGATAGCCGATGGAGCTCTTGAGGGGGTGGATCAGGCCTTTGGCATACATATCTGGTCAGATGTCCCTTCGGGCATGGTATCTCTGTCTCCGGGACCTCGTATGGCTGCAGCCGAGGAGTTTGATGTATGGGTACACGGCAAGCAGGGCCATGGCTCGGCGCCTCATCAGTGCATAGATGCTCCCTACATTACTTCAGCCATGGTAGTTGCCCTTAAGGAGGCAGTAAGCCGTGAGATGAACCCCTTCGATCCCGTGGTAGTTACGGTAGGAAAGATAAATGCCGGAGAGCGCTGGAACGTAGTAGGAGGCGAGGGCTATTTTGAAGGCACGATACGTTACTACTCAAAGGAGGTCGATGAGATCATAGATCCCATAGTGGAGCGTATATGCAGAGGAGTAGCTGATGCATACAGGGCAAAGGTAGAGTTCAAGTTCAACAAGATCCTTGGACCTACGATAAATGAGCCCAAGACCACAGAGGTATGTGCTGAGGCTGCAAAGAAGGCCGTAGGAGAGGATTGCCTCTATGACTTCCCTCCTGTTACCGGAGGAGAGGACTTCTCCTTTATAGCTGACAAGGTCCCCTCTGCCTTTGCATTCGTAGGTGTCAGGAATGAGGCCTGCAATGCCATCTGGCCTCATCATTCAGACAAGTTTACAGTAGATGAAGATGCCATCATAAACAGTGTGGCACTCTATGTACAGGTAGCCATGGATCTGAACGCCCAGTAAGGCAGTCTGCTTCTGAAAGAGCAGAGTCATAAAGTCAAAAAGAACAAATGCCCGGTCGTCTCCCTAGGAGAGAATCGGGCATTTTGTGTTTAAGGATATAGGGTTATAGGCGATATAAGACACAATGGAGAACAGGATGTCCATTTACTCAGCTGTAGCTGCGCAGTGTATCCATAAGGAAGCTCTTGAAACGTGCCTGGTCAAATTCCAGTGCTACTTCTACATTGGGCTCGCCGGGATACCCACCGTCAAACTGACGCTCATGGGAGATATCCTCGCTGGGAACGGTCCCCATATATTCACGCCAGTCACATATGGTCATGCCTCGGGTGAATTCACCACGGGTCTCAACCTGTACACGCACTTTGGCGCTTTTTGTGATGATGTCATCTGTCATGAACCAGACCACGGTACATGCGTCGCATATGCTGCAGCGTCCGTCCTGGCCTGCGGCAAAATCAAGTATGTCAGCAGCAAAATCCGAGACCGGATTTCCTATGGCCCTGATCTCTGATACATCAGACGGAAGTATGCGATTTTGTCTCGTTAAATTAAGGCCTACCATTTTTATCGGTATGCCGGATTCAAAGACGATCCTGGCAGCTTCGGGATCGACATAGATATTGAATTCCGCCGCAGCGCTGAAATTGCCGGCCGTGGCAGAGCCGCCCATGCAAAGTATCTCAGGGATCCGCTTCCTGAGCTCTGGTTCCTTGAGTATTGCCTGAGCCACGTTTGTAAGCGGACCAAGGGTGATCAGACTGACATCATCATGATGCATGAATACATCTATGAGATAATCGACCGCATGGCCATCGCACAAAGGCTTTTCCGGCTCAGGTATCGTAACATTCCCAAGGCCGCTGCTGCCGTGGGCATACTCAGCACGTACGGTCTTTCCAAACATCGGCTGGTCATATCCTGCATGGACAGGGATCTCGGGATGGCCGCAGAGGACTGCCATATGTCTGGCGTTTCGCTGAGTAAGCAAAAGTGCGGTATTTCCTCCGACGGCAGTGATCCCCATCACATCGAGATGCTTAAAGCACAGCATCAGAGCCATGCAGTCATCTATGCCGGGATCACAGTCTATCACTACCTTTTTTTTACGATCCATATTCATTTCCTCATATAAGTCGTGTTCAATTACTTAAATATGCGGCTTCAGTCCGCCTTGAAACAGCTTTACAGATAGATTATAGCATGGGGCCCATAGACGTTAAAGCCCTTGATTCTTTTCGTGTTTTTGTGTATCATATTGGATGACGCAGGATTAGTACATCGGTAGTACATCGGCTTCCCAAGCCGAGGAGGCGGGTTCGATTCCCGTATCCTGCTTGGTATTTATGGGCTTTCATCTGGTGTTGTCTTACATCACTTGAAAGCCTTATTTTATGCGGTTTAGGACCCACCTTATAGCATACTTACCCATATCGGCGGCAGTATATATATGATCGTTCACGCTTTCGCTTGATGCATCAGCTGATGCCACATTTACATTATAGTGCTATACACTTAAAGATAAAACATGATAAAATAATATAAGCGACATTTTGCAGGAGATCGTGCCATCACTATGCAGGTAAAAGCCTTATGATCCGACATCTTTTTGACATCACTTTTTGATAAAAATGATGGGGCAACAATGAGTAGTGACTAAAAAAGTAATCAAGTGTAATCATTCAAAAAATGAAAAAAGCCTTGATTTACAAGGCTTTCGAGAGCGGGTGATGGGAATACACCCCACAAGGTGCTTAGAATAAGGCTTTTGGGCGATTTGACATCACTTTTGACATCATTTTACTTTAAAAAGCTATAAAATATCGTGATTTTGGAAGCTGTACCGGAAAGATATTTTCCGGTATTTTTATGCCGTTTTATTTTACATATTTATCACATCGTCCCAGTCTGCTGCTGCCGTTCCGTTCAGTGCGGCAAGGAAACCGTCATCATCATAAAAGCTCTCATCCTTTGCAGGCTCAGGATTTTCAGCCCATCCCTTGAAATTGTTCTTCAGGTTGAACTTTGCCCCGTTCACCCCGTCCTTATCATATAGCCGTTCTTCATTGTACTGCTCAATGCGTGACTTCGCGCGCGTGATAGTGTCCATGAACTCGGATTTATCCTGATAATTAAGCAGTGACTG
>CALWET010000081.1 GCA_944377385.1 uncultured Lachnospiraceae bacterium
TTGGCTGAATAGAAACCAAATGGCAGAATTATTTGAACGCGATGTTAAAACCATTGGAAAGCATATCAATAATGCCTCAAGAGAAGAATTATCCGAACAAAATTCAGTTGTCGCAAAATTTGCGACAACGGCTTCTGACCATAAGATATAAAGGTCAAAAACAACAACGAGGTGGTATAGAGTGAACAAAGATCCATTTAAGGAATATATCAAAGAATCCGAGCCTGCGAAGAGGGATAAAGGATATGCGTGGCATACGGCTATTGGTCTGCAGGCAGTTGACGGATTGAAAACATCAGAATACCTGATGCATACTGCCGTTCGGAATATCAAGGGCGAAATTTCCTTTGAAGAGGCAAATGCGCTTTTACAGACCTACTACGAAGAAAATCCTACCCGTGATGCGTCAGATCGTACAGAGGAAGCCGACAAGGTTTCCGCACGTATTGCTGCGCTGCTTTCGGAACGTGCTTTTAGTTTTACGCCCAATGAGTACATCTCCATTCACAGGAAGCTATTTGCCGGTATATATTCCCACGCTGGACGCATTCGGGATTATAACATCACTAAGAAGGAATGGGTGCTAAACGGTGCGACTGTACTCTATGGAAGTGCCACGGAGCTGCGGGCGACATTGGACTATGATCTCTCGGAGGAGAAGAAGTTCTCTTATAGGAGTCTCTCGATGGATGAGATCATCCACCATCTTGCTTTTTTTGTTTCTAGACTGTGGCAGATTCATGTTTTTGGTGAGGGAAATACCAGAACGACGGCGGTATTCTTCATTAAGTATCTGCGTATGTTAGGCTTTGATGTGACAAACGATATTTTTGCTGAGAATGCTTGGTATTTTCGTAATTCACTGGTTAGAGCGAATTACAATGACTTGAAGAACGGCATTCACGAAACTACTGAGTACCTTGAAATATTCCTTCGTAATTTACTGCTGAACGAGAATCATCCGCTTCATAATCGGACATTGCATATCAGCAGTACCTTTAAGGAGATTGCAAAACCGGACATTGAAACCGCAAAGCCGGACATTGACGATCTAAAACCGGACATTGAAGTTTTTTTTCAACCTAAAACTGTAAGTCATATTTTGAAGCTGCATGAGGTATTTCCAGGGCAGACAATCTTTGGACGGTCAGATGTAATGAAAGCGATTGATATTAAAGCGTCCAGAGCCTCTGATCTTCTAAGGGAAATGGTGGAATATGGAGTCATCCAGCCTGTGTCGGGACATGGCAAAGGTAAATATCAATTCCGGAAGTATTAGAATTGAGGCAATGGGAATTCAGACCTGTTCCGTCAGAGTGAGGTATAAAAATCCTAAAAAGTCCAGTAAATAAAGGAGTTTTAGTAATGTTGAAAATACTGTTCGTTTGCCACGGCAATATCTGCCGCTCGCCGATGGCTGAATTCATAATGAAGGATATGGTGGAAAAGGCCGGGCTTTCCGGGAGCTTTCATATAGAATCGGCTGCCACAAGCTCGGAGGAGCTTGGAAATCCGGTATATCCTGCTGCAAGGAAGGAGCTTGCTTCCCATGGCCTTGACCCCTCAGGAAAGAGGGCGCGCAGGATCAGCAGAGGGGACTATGATGACTTTGATCTTCTGATAGGCATGGACAGCTGGAACCTGAAAAATATGGAGAGGGCTTTTTCTGGAGACCCAAGGCACAAGCTTTATCTTCTGCTGGACTTTACCGATAAGCCTGGCGAGATCGACGACCCATGGTATACAAGGGATTTCGGCCTTTGCTACAGACAGATAGAAGCAGGGTGCAGGGGCCTGCTGAAAAAATGTCTTTCTGACTCAAGATCTGGTCTGATTTGATTTGTGAAAAAATTGATTATTTTCTTTCAAAAAACTAACATTTTTCCGTTTCCCGTGATATAATGAAACGGAATTTTGTTTTTTTTTACAAACAAAGCTTAAACAAAATGGAGGAACGTGTATGTCTTACAATGATACGAATGCGCACAAGAGAATAGCATCACTTCTCGACGAGGGCAGTTTTGTGGAGATCGGAGCGTATGTGACGGCCAGGTCGGCTGCCGCTGATCCGGCACAGGAAGCATACGGAGACGGAGTGGTGACAGGCTACGGCACCATCGGAGGCTGTCTCATGTACGTGTATGCCCAGAACCCGGACTATATGGGCGGCTCTCTTGGAGAGATGCATGCTCAGAAGATCGCAAAGATCTATGAGATGGCCATGGAGATGGGCGCACCTGTCCTCGGCCTTTTAGACTGCGCAGGAGTCAGGCTTTCAGAGGGAGCCGATTCCATGCAGAGCTTTGGAAACCTGTTTATGAATCAGTCATTGGCATCAGGAGTGATACCTCAGATAGCCGTTATATACGGAAGCTGCGGAGGAGGACTTAGCCTGAGTGCTGCCATGGCTGATTTTGTATTTATGGAAAAGGATGCAAAGCTTTTCCTGAACAGCCCCAATGCCGTCCTTGGCAATTTTGAAGCAAAGTGCGATACCGCAGGAGCTGTTTTTCAGGCAGAGAGAGTTGGCATCTGCGACATGACAGGTACTGAGGCCGAGATAGCCGAGGCCCTCAGGCAGCTTGTGGGCATGCTTCCCGAGAACTATCTGGAGGATTATTCCGCTGTTGAGAACTCAGACAGCCTCAATCGTTCCGTGGAGGGCATAGAAAAGGCCGATAAGGCAGAGCAGATCAGGATGCTTGCAGATGACGGAGCCTTCTTTGAGCTCAAGAGGGACTACGGCAAGGAGATATGCTCTGGCTTCATAAGGATAGGCGGAAATACAGTGGGCATCATTGCAAATGCTGACAGGAAGCTTGGCTACAGAGGCTCGGGAAAGGCATCAAAGCTTGTGGACTTCTGCAATGCCTTCGGTATCCCTGTTGTGAATCTTGTGGATGTGGATGGACTTAGGAACTGCATGGACAATGAAAGATTCCTGCCTGGCAGGCTTTCCGAACTGATAAAGGCCTACAGCTCTGCTTCCGTTCCCATGGTCACCGTTGTTACGGGACATGCCTATGGCACCGCAGGCATTGCCATGGCCTCAAAGGCTCTTGGCACTGACCTTGTATTTGCCTGGAAGGATGCAAAGCTTGGACTTATGGATGAAGACATACAGTCAGAGATAGATGACAGCTTTGACAAGAGCAAGAATACTGTTCTCTATCATGCAAAGAGAGGCTATGTAGACGATATCATAGATCCGGCAGAGACGAGACAGAGACTTTGTGCCGCCTTGGAGATGCTTTATACAAAGGCATTTGATGCATAAATGTCGGAAAAGCATATTTTAAAGGGGTAATCGCATGAAAGACAGATTAAAGAGATTTATATTGACGCTTTCCCTGCTTGCCGCCATGCTTTCCATTGCCGGCTGCGCACAGCAGAGCGGCACCTCAATGACACCTGAGGAAGAGGCCTCCATGGGATATATGGCGGAGACCATGTTCCAGCAGGTGATCAGCATGCCGGATGAAAGCATAAACGAGCTGATCGCCCAGTATTCGGAGCAGCAGGATACGGTCATGGTAAACGGACTCAATGCCTGGCTGTCCTCTGAGGAGGATCTGGGAGAGTATATCGGCGTCAGCGGTACTACGGTGACAAAGGACAGTGACGGCTACAGTGCCCTTGTACTTGCCGAGTTCGAGCTTCGTGATCTGGAATTTACACTTGGTATGAATGAAAGGCAGACAAAGATCACGAACCTTTCCTTTTCCCCTGTCTATACGACGGGAGAGCTCCTTATGGAAGGTCTTGGAAACCTGATCATAGGCATGGGCGTGGTATTTGTGGTGCTCATATTCCTGGCCTGGGTCATCAGCCTGTTCAAATACGTGCATGTTTTTGCTGAAAGAGCTGAAAATGCAAAGGAGCAAAAGGCTTCCGAGGAAAAGGAGGAGCCTGTGGTGACAGTGCTTCCGGCACAGCCTGCCGTAGCCTCGGGATCTCAGGATGATGAGATGGCAGCAGTCATAGCAGCGGCCATAGCAGCCTACGAGGCGGATACAGGCAGACATTATGATGAGCTTATGAACGGCATAACCGTACGCAAGATAAGGAGGGGCCGCAGATAAGCTCTGGGCCTTACGTATTTTATATTTCCTGGATATACATATATTTTCGGAGGATAGATATGAAAAACTACACGATCACAGTAAACGGAAACGTTTATAACGTAACAGTAGCAGAGGGCACCGGAGCAGCGCCTGCTCCTTCAGCAGCCCCCGCCCCCGTAGCGGCAGCGGCTCCCGCACCGGCTGCCCCTGCACCCGCAGCAGCTCCCGCTCCGGCAGCAGCCCCTGCACCCGCAGGAGCACAGGGCGGAGTAAAGGTAGAGGCTCCCATGATCGGCAAGATCCTTGCCGTAAAGGTAAAGGTGGGACAGGCCGTAAAGAGAGGAGAACCTGTGGTAGTGCTCGAGGCCATGAAGATGGAAAATGACATAGTAGCTCCCCAGGACGGAGTCATAGCTACCATAGACTGCAAGGAGGGCGATCAGGTCGAGTCTGGAGCAGTGCTTGCCACACTCAACTGATAAATAGCTCACGATAGAAACCGGAGGAACAATAATGGATTTAGCAAGTACATTTTCTAATCTGGTTGGGCAGACTGCTTTCCTGGGACTTACATGGGGCAACTATATCATGATACTGGTTGCATTCCTGTTTCTGTACCTTGCGATCAAAAAGGGCTTTGAGCCGCTGCTTCTGATACCCATATCATTCGGCATGCTGCTGGTAAACATCTACCCGGATATTATGCTTTCCGCCGAGGAAAGCGCAAATGGTACGGGAGGCATGCTTTGGTATTTCTTCAAGCTGGACGAGTGGACCATACTTCCCTCGCTGATATTCATGGGTGTAGGAGCACAGACGGATTTCGGACCTCTGATAGCAAATCCCAAGACCTTCCTTTTGGGAGCAGCTGCACAGTTTGGAATATACATGGCATATTTCGTGGCCATTTTCCTTGGATTTACAGGCAGGCAGGCTGCGGCCATCTCCATCATAGGAGGAGCTGACGGGCCTACCTCCATATTCCTGGCCAACAAGCTTGGCGAGACAGGACTTCTGGGGCCTATAGCCGTAGCGGCTTACTCATACATGGCTCTGGTGCCTGTCATCCAGCCCCCCATCATGAGGGCCATGACCACAAAGGAAGAGCGCATGATACATATGGACAATCTGAGGCCGGTATCAAAGCTTGAAAAGATACTTTTCCCCATAGTCATTACTGTAGTTGTATGTATGGTGCTTCCCTCCACGGCTCCCCTTGTGGGCATGCTGATGCTGGGCAATCTGTTCAAGGAGTCGGGAGTTGTAAAGCAGCTTACCGAGACTGCGGCAAATGCCATGATGTATATAGTGGTCATACTCCTTGGTACCTCAGTAGGAGCCACCACCTCGGCAGAGGCCTTTCTGAATGCTGATACCCTGAAGATAGTCCTGCTTGGACTGATAGCCTTTGCCTTTGGTACTGCTGCAGGCGTATTCCTTGGAAAGGTCATGTGCAAGCTTTCTCATGGAAAGATCAATCCGCTGATAGGCTCTGCCGGAGTTTCCGCAGTGCCTATGGCTGCCCGTGTATCTCAGAAGGTGGCCACTGAGGATGATCCTACCAATTTCATACTTATGCATGCAATGGGACCCAATGTTGCCGGAGTCATAGGTACTGCGGTGGCAGCAGGTACGTTCATGGCTGTATTTGGAGTAAAATAAGGATCTTAAAGGTACGGCTGCCATATGCGGCAGATACCTGCCATGAGCAGACCGTACCGTGGACATATCATATTATGGAGGATTTAAAATGGCAGACCTTGAAAAAAAGCCGGTAAAGATAGTTGAGACCGTCCTTCGAGATGCTCACCAGTCTCTTATCGCCACACGTATGCCTACCGAGGAGATGCTTCCCATCGTGGACAAGATGGATGCCATCGGCTACTATGCCGTGGAGTGCTGGGGCGGAGCTACCTTTGATGCTTCCCTTCGTTTTCTCAAGGAGGATCCCTGGGAAAGGCTCCGCAAGCTTCGTGATGGCTTCAAGCATACAAAGCTTCAGATGCTGTTCAGAGGACAGAACATACTTGGATACAATCACTATGCAGATGATGTAGTGGAATATTTCGTACAGAAGTCCATAGCAAACGGCATAGACATCATCCGTATATTTGACTGCCTCAATGATCTTCGCAATCTCAAGACAGCAGTGGATGCCACAAAGAAAGAGGGCGGACACGTGCAGGTGGCCATGAGCTATACCCTTGGCGATGCCTATACTCTTGATTACTGGAAGGATCTGGCAAAAAAGATAACGGAGATGGGAGCCGATTCCATCTGTGTAAAGGACATGGCAGGCCTTCTGCTTCCCGCAGAGGCAGAGGAGCTTGTAAAGGCTCTCAAGGGAGTAACTGACCTGCCCATAGACATGCATACTCACTATACCTCAGGTATGGCTGCAATGACCTATCTCAAGGCAGTTGAGGCCGGAGCGGATATCATAGATACTGCCTGCACGCCGTTTGCACTGGGCACATCTCAGCCCTCCACCGAGGTCATGGTCAAGGCCCTGCAGGGCACGAGCCACGACACCGGACTTGACGTTGACAAGCTCATCGAGATATGCAACTATTTCCAGCCCTACAAGGAGGAGTGCTTAAAGAGCGGCCTTCTGAATCCAAAGGTCATGAGCGTGGATATAAACACCCTCAAGTATCAGGTTCCCGGCGGCATGCTTTCAAACATGGTAAAGCAGCTTGCGGATGCCGGAAAGTCAGACAAGCTCACGGAGGTCTTGGAGGAGATCCCGAGGGTGCGCAAGGACTTTGGAGAGCCTCCTCTGGTAACGCCTTCCTCACAGATCGTGGGTACTCAGGCAGTCATGAACGTGCTGACCGGAGAGCGCTACAAGATGGTTCCCAAGGAGTCCCACAAGCTTGCAAAGGGCGAGTTCGGACAGTGCGTAAAGCCCATGGATCCGGAGGTGCAGAAGAAGATCCTCAAGGGCGAGGAGCCCATCACCTGCCGCCCTGCAGATCTCATAGAGCCTCAGCTTCCGAAGTTCGAAAAGGAGATGGAAAAGTGGAAGAGGCAGCCTGAGGATGTGCTCAGCTATGCTCTGTTCCCCGCTGTTGCAAAGGAATTCTTTGAGTACAGGGATACTCAGGATAACGGCATAGACAAGACAAAGGTCAGGGATGGAGCATATCCGGTATAAGCTGGTCTTTTCTTGCGAAAGTCTTACGCTATTATAAGGATTCGGTTAATCGTATAGACAAAAATATTTGCCAAAATTATAATAACACCGTATAGCTGAAGCTATGCGGTGTTATTTTGCGCTTAAAAAGGAAAGAACATATATGATCAGAGGCTTAATCAATAAAAGGACTGCAGCTTCATTTCTGGCTGTTTGTCTGGGCATACAGGCGGCAGCCCTTCCTGCTGGAAGCAGTGGCATTATGGAGGCCTATGCATGGACAGGATATGTGGATGCAGACAGGATGAACGTGCGCTCAGGGCCTGGTACAAATAACAGTGCGGTGGGAGTGCTTACAAACAATGCTCAGGTCGAGGTCATAGGCGAGACCAGGGGCAGTGATGGCTATGTCTGGTACCAGATAAGCTATGGAAACGGACAGACAGGCTATGCCCGCAGTGACTATATCGATCAGCAGGTCATCTACAGCGCCTCTGACGGCAATTTTGAGAGCTGGCTCAATCAGCAGGGCTTTCCTGAGAGCTATAAAAACGGTCTCAGGGGACTGCATCAAAAGTATCCCAACTGGGTCTTTACGGCACAGCATACAGGGTTGGACTGGAATACGGTCATAGCAGAGGAATCAAAGGTCGGACGCAATCTGGTGGGAAAGGAATCCATCTCCTCCTGGAAGTCCACGGCAGACGGGGCCTATGACTGGAATTCAAGCTCCTGGCCTGGCTTTGACGGATCCGCCTGGAACGCGGCATCATCAGACATCATAGCCCATTATATGGACCCCAGGAATTTCCTGGATGAGGATTACATATTCCAGTTTGAGATACAGTCCTATAATGCATCGACTCAGACCAAGGAGGGACTGCAGCAGCTGATAGCAGGTACCTTCCTTGACAATGAAGTGGTGGTGCCGGTAAACGGCAGCCAGATAAATGCCGGTACGGTCATAGAAAACAATGGCTATGGCTATGCCGATAAAAGCTATGGCTTTTCAGGAGGCTCGCCGGGAGCAGGTACGGGCACACAGTCGGGCACGAGCGGACTTTCCAAGGACAGCGAGGCAGTGGTCACAGGGCCGGGCGCAGGGCTTTCAGGCTCTCAGGGACCTTCGGGACAGACCGGTGGTTCCACTGGATATGTAAACAGCGGCCCGGGAGTAGGGCTCAGTGCGGCTTCATCAGAGAAAAAGGAGACCTCCCTGTTTTCTGCGGCCATGGACGGCCTCTTTGAGCTTTCCGGAGGCATCACCTCCTATGCTGCAGGATGGAAGAAGCTTTCAGATGCACCTTTGCAGTGGGTATACGAAAATGATGACGGAAGCAGGCTTTCCGGAGGCTGGTACTGGCTTGATGGAAACGAGGACGGCATAGCAGAGTGCTATTATTTCGGGCCTGATGGATACATGTATGCTTCGACGACCACGCCTGACGGTTATCTTGTAAATGCAGATGGAAAGTGGGTCGATGAGGCAGGCAATATATATACAAAAACGGTGGCAACAGAGACAGCAGGGCCTGGTACAGGTCTTTCAGTAACTGAGGGCCCTGGAAGTGCCGCAGGTGATGCCCAGGCAGGCAGCACTGCAGCTGCTACGGAGGGTACATCAGCCGTGACAGGCCCCGGTGCAGCCATTGGCCAGACAGATACCTCTGTATCGACGGACGGACAGGCCCAGACCTCGGTCCAGGACCCCAAGTATTCCGAGCCCATGAAGCTTGTCAGCTATGCTGACATAATCATGAAGGCTGCCGAGGGCTCCGGCGTGAGCCCCTATGTCATAGCGGCCATGATCCTTCAGGAGCAGGGAAGCGGAACCTCGGACAGCATTTCGGGTATGAATGGCGCTTATCCGGGTATATATAATTACTTCAATCTCGGAGCCTATGCTCATGATGGCATGGGCCCTGTGGAGGCCGGGCTCAACTATGCTGCTCAGAGCGGAACGGGGGACAGGCCCTGGAATTCCATCGAGAGATCCATCATAGGCGGAGCCAAGCTTTATGGAGCAAATTATGTAAATGCAGGGCAGGATACCTTTTATCTGAAGAAATTCAACGTTCAGGGTTCAAACCTGTACCAGCACCAATATATGACCAATGTACCGGCGGCAGCGGCAGAGGGAGCAAAGGTAGCCTCTGCCTATAACGATCAGATCAAGGCTACGGCCCTGGTGTTCAAGATACCGGTATATAACAATATGCCTGAAACGGCATGCCCCATGCCTACCGTGGACGGAAGTCCCAACAACAAGCTTTCAACGATAAGCGTGGACGGATATACCCTTACGCCTACCTTCAGCATGGATACCGTGGACTACAGCCTGATCGTTGACAATGCCGTGACAGCGGTAAATGTATCGGCCCAGGCCATAGACTCAAAGGCACAGATAAGCGGTACCGGAACCGTTAATCTTAATATAGGCGTAAATACGGTGACTGTCAGAGTCACTGCGGAAAATGGCTCAGTCAGGGATTATCGCATCAGCATAACTAGGAGGGACGGAGCCATAGGAAACACTACGGGAAGTACGGTGACTGCCGGCGGTATTCAGACCTCAGGGCCTGGAGTAAGCACGGGCACACAGACTTCCGGAGGTGAAAGCAATGTAAGCATAGGACCGGGAGCGGACATCGGCCCCGGATCAAGCGGCACAGCGGGAGCATCAGAGTCTACCCAGGCAACGCAGGAGAGCATGCCTTCGGGGGACGGCATCGTAGTGATAGGCAACACTCCGCCGGGGGCCTGACAGGGAGGATGAAAAAGTATGAGATTTAAGGATTTGATAAGACACGGAGCTGTGGCTTTCTGGGCACTGCTCATGAGCCTGGCTTTTGTGCTGACTGCCTATGCAGCAAATGGGCAGATAACATTTTCGGACCCTCAGGCCCAGAGCGGAAGCCAGGTAAATGTAACGCTCAAGATAAGTGCTGACGAGGGGACCAGGCTTGCTGATGCTACGGTCACTGTACATTATCCCCAGGACAGGCTTGAATTCGTATCAGGTACGGATGCCAGCGGAGGCGCAGGTACGGTACGCATCCATGGAGTCACAAATGGAGGCGGGTCAAATGTGCTTGAGTACAATCTTGTGTTCAATACCTCCTCTGCAGGTACCTATGATATAACGGTAGATACCTATGAGGTCTACGATGAGGATGGCGCAGCGCTGAATGTGACCCATGTGGGCTCCTCTGCCGTTACGGTCATGTCCCAGGAGGGTATGTCCCAGAATGCTGATCTGAGCACACTGGAGGTAAGCCCCGGAGAGCTGAGCCCGGCCTTTGACCCTGCTGTGACCCAGTACAGCACCACAGTAGGTGCTTCCGTGGAGCTCCTTGGCATAAATGCCCTGGCTTCGGATCCCCAGGCTTCAGTGATCATAAGGGACAATGAACAGCTTCAGATGGGATCAAATACGGTGACTGTCAGCGTTACTGCACCTGATGGAGTTACGATCAAGGATTATGTGATACAGGTAGAAAAGGTCGAGGGTGGCCCTGAGGCTCCTGTGACAGATGCGGAGGCAGAGGCTCCTGATACAGTTGAGGGAGTACAGCTTACTGCCAGAGGCAAGACCATCACCATCATGAACCCCGGAGAGGAGGTAGCCGTTCCGGAGGGCTTTACAGAGGCAGTAATAACGATAGACGGACAGAGAGTAAAGGGCTGGTTCTGGGGAGCAGATACTGAGCCTGAGTACTGCGTGGTCTATGGCATGAATGACCAGGGAGAGCTCAACTTCTATCGCTACGATATGAAGGAAAAGACCATACAGAGATATTTCTCGGATCCCATGTCGGCGGATGCCGTAAGCAATGCTGAGTACGCAGCACTGCAGCAGAGTTATAACGACCTCATGTCCAGCTATCAGATGAGATTCATCATCATATGCATACTCAGTGCGATAGCCCTTGTACTTCTGATCGCGATCATAGTACTGGGACAGAGACTGAGGACGGCTGAAAGAGACAGACAGAGGGCCAGGGCCTATGAGAGACGCAGAGAAGTACATACTGCGGCAGCTGAGCCCATAGAGCGTATAGAGCCGGACATACTGAGCCATGATTATGACATGGAGCCCGAGGAGACCGTCGAGGACATGGACGAGACCAGGGTCATAATAGGACTTGGAGGAAGGAGTTCAGAAGCTTCCGAGGTTGCAGATACGGATGGCCTGGAGGAAGGAACTGCGGATGATGCTTCAGAAATATCTGAGGCTATTGATGGAGATGATATAATAAAGGATAAGGCAGACGATCAGGAAGAGGATAAGGAAAAGTCTGACAGAAAGGAAAATGACGATACCTTTGAAAGCTTCGATATCTGATGGCCTGCCCATAAGGGATATGTTCCCGATCTGAGGAGATAAAGGATATATGGAGCAATTTACACAAAAGGCAAAGGAAGCGCTGCAGTTTGCCTATGATGTATCAGAGGAGCTGGGCCATGGATACATAGGCTCAGAGCACCTTCTCTGCGGCATCATAAGAGAGCAGAGCTGCGTGGCGGCACAGGTGCTGGATACCTTCAATATAAATGAGGCCAGCGTCATGCCGTTGATAGAAAGGCTGATCTCATCACGGGATGTGATGGTTGCCGAAAACAGCGGTTACACCCCAAGTGCCAGACATATACTTGAACAGAGCTGCAGGGAGGCGGCATATTTCAGGTCGCCTCTGATAGGCACTGAGCATATACTCATCGCCATGCTCAAGCAGCCTGACTGTGTGGCCGTCAGGATACTCAATACCCTTGGGGCCAATCCCCAGGCCGTATATCAGGAGACGGTGGCCTCCATGGGTGAGGATATAGCGGATGCAGGCCAGGCAGAGCCTGCTCCAAAGGCAAAAAAGCGTACAAGCACGCCCACTTTGGATCAGTATTCAAGGGATCTGACTGAGCTTGCTGCCCAGGGAAAGCTGGATCCCGTCATAGGGCGCCAGTCTGAGATCATGAGAGTGATACAGATACTCTCCAGACGTACGAAGAACAACCCCTGCCTGATCGGAGAGCCTGGAGTCGGAAAGACAGCCGTCGTGGAGGGCCTGGCAGAGATGATCGCCGAGGACAGGGTGCCAATGCAGATAAGCGGCAAGCGGCTTTTGTCCCTGGACATAAGCGGCATGGTGGCTGGTTCCAAGTACAGGGGAGAATTTGAGGAACGTATAAAGAGAGTCATTGCCGAGGCTCAGAATGACGGAGATGTGCTGCTCTTTATAGACGAGATACATACCATCATAGGAGCAGGCGGTGCCGAGGGAGCCCTGGATGCGGCAAATATACTGAAACCCTCCCTGGCCAGAGGAGAGCTTCAGATCATAGGAGCCACCACCGCCGATGAATACAGGAAATACATAGAAAAGGACAGTGCCCTGGAGAGACGTTTCCAGCCCGTGATGGTGGATGAGCCTACGGAGGAGGAGACCATAGCCATACTCAAGGGCATCAGGCATAAATATGAGGAATTCCATGATGTGGTCATAACCGATGAGGCTGTGAACGCAGCGGTCAAAATGAGTGAGCGCTACATCAATGACCGTTTCCTGCCGGACAAGGCCATCGACCTGATAGATGAGGCCTCCTCAAAGCTCAGGCTCAGGCTTACATCCTTTGAGGATCTGGACGAGATAAAAAAGACCGAAAAGAAGATAGGCGAGTTGGAGCTTCAGAAGGAGCAGGCCATCATGGAGGAGGATTTTGAAAGGGCCTCTCAGATAGGGAAGAAGGAGGACCGTGCCAAAAGCAGGCTTGGCAAGCTCAGGGATGATCGCAGTCCCAGGGAAGATGAGGGCAAAAAGCCTGAGGTGAGGGAGTCGGATATTGCTGATGTGGTCAGCAGCTGGACAAAGATACCTGTACAGAAGCTTACCGAGCAGGAATCCGTCAGGATAAAGAACCTTGAGAACATACTTCATGAGCGCATAGTTTCCCAGGATGAGGCCGTAAAGGCCGTAGCCCGCGCCATAAAGAGAGGCAGGGTAGGTATAAAGGACCCCAGGAGGCCAATTGGCTCATTTATGTTCCTGGGACCCACCGGTGTCGGCAAGACCGAGCTCTCAAAGGCCCTGGCCGAGGCTGTGTTCGGCTCAGAAAATGCCCTGATAAGGGTAGATATGTCAGAGTACATGGAAAAGCACAGCGTATCAAAGATGATCGGATCGCCTCCCGGATATGTGGGCTTTGAGGAGGGCGGACAGCTTTCTGAAAAGGTGCGCAGGAATCCTTATTCCGTGGTGCTCTTTGACGAGATCGAAAAGGCTCATCCTGATGTGTTCAATGTGTTGCTGCAGGTACTGGATGACGGCTGTATCACGGATGCCCAGGGACGGAAGGTGGATTTCAAAAATACCATCATAATCATGACCTCAAATGCCGGAGCGCAGAATATCATAGCACCAAAGATGCTTGGCTTTATGGCAGCCGAGGATGCGGATGCAAGCTACAAGGGCATGAAGGACAGGGTGATGGATGAGGTGCGTCAGATGTTCAGGCCTGAATTTCTGAACAGGATAGACGAGATCATCGTTTTCCGTCAGCTTACAAGGGCTGACATGGGCAGGATAGTTGACATCATGCTCAGGGATGTGACCGGCAGGATGAAGTCCCAGATGGACATAACAGCCGAGGTATCAGAGGATGCAAAGCTTCTCCTGATAGAGAAAGGCTATGATGAAAAGTACGGAGCCCGTCCTTTAAAGAGGGAGATACAGAGCCTGGTGGAGGACCGTATGGCCGAAGAGGTGCTGGATGGCAATATCAAGTATGGAGATACGGTGCTGATCACCACGGATCCTCAGGACAAGGACAGCCTTAAAATACTCAGGCTGCCAAAGCGCAGGAAACGCAAGGCGGTCGGGAACGGAGGAGAGCTTGTCAAGGCAAAATAAGGAAGCAGTATTTTTCTGTACCGAGTGCGGATATGAATCAAAAAAATGGCTGGGCCAGTGCCCGGCCTGTCATAGCTGGAATTCATTTTCAGAGGAGCCTGTCGCAGTATCGACAGGCTCAAAGTCCCAGGGAGGGAAAAAGAACAGGACAGGCCAGGGGAGCCCTGAAAAAAAGATCGTAAGCCTGAAGGATATTGATGCCTATGGAGAGGAAAGGATAGATACAGGATCCTCTGAATTTTCCAGAGTGCTGGGAGGGGGCATAGTGCCGGGGAGCCTGGTGCTGATAGCCGGAGATCCTGGCATAGGAAAGTCCACGCTGCTGCTCCAGACGGCCATAGGGCTTTCGGACAAGGGCAGATCCGTGCTTTATATATCAGGAGAGGAGAGCCTGTCTCAGATAAAGCTGAGGGCAGACAGGATAGGCTATGGAAGTGGGATGGGTCTCAGCTTCCTGTCAGAGACACTGCTTGAGAACATAGATCAGGTGCTTGACAGAGAGCATCCCGATGTATGCATCATAGATTCGGTACAGACCATGTACAGCGAAGATATAGGCTCGGCTCCGGGATCTGTCACCCAGGTCAGGGAATGTGCCCAGCGCATGATGATGCGTGCCAAGGAGGATGGGACAGCCATCTTTTTGGTAGGGCATGTGACAAAGGAGGGCACCGTGGCAGGACCCAGGGTGCTGGAGCACATAGTTGATACGGTGCTTTATTTCGAGGCCGGAGACAATGGAGCCTTCAGGATACTCAGAAGTGCAAAGAACCGCTTTGGCTCCACAAATGAGATAGGCGTTTTTGAAATGAAGGGAAATGGCCTGTCAGAGGTCCTGAATCCCTCGGAGCTCATGCTTTCTGATAGGCCGGAAAATGCCAGCGGAGCGGTGGTGACCTGCCTCCTAGAGGGAACCAGGCCTCTGCTTTTGGAGGTCCAGGGACTTGTGTGCGAGACAGCCTTTGGCATGGCCAGGCGCCAGGCCTCGGGCATAGACTACAACAGGCTCAATCTGCTGCTTGCAGTCATGGAAAAAAGAGCAGGACTGCAGCTTTCCCGCTGCGATGCCTATGTAAATGTGGCAGGAGGCATGAGGGTGACGGAGCCTGCGGCGGATCTGGCTGTGGTATGTGCCGTGCTTTCATCCTATAAGGATCTGGCTGTACCAGACGATACCATAGTATTTGGAGAGGTAGGGCTTTCCGGGGAGATCAGGGCAGTGCGCCAGGCAGATGAGCGTATAAAGGAGGCCAAAAAGCTTGGCTTCAAAAGGGCCATCCTCCCAAGATACAATGCCAGACATTGTGAGCATATCGAAGGCATCGAGATCATAGGCGTGCGCTATATCAGGGAGCTTTTCAGTCTGCTGTAGACTGCGGCAGGGAACAGTTCCGTGCAGGCTAAGGCCTGATCTTTAACAGGATTTACACAATATATTGTGCTTTTTTACTTCTGTATGACAATTTAATGTTAAAAAATCGTCAATTTTACAGATGGACATACGGGCCTTTGGCGTGATATAACATATGCCAGCATACGACAGGTCCGTATGTATTTTTTTATCATTCATTTTGGAGAAAGGAAGGAAACGCATGAAGGAATATGTGATCAGGATACCGGATATAGAGACAGCAAAGGAATTCTGCAGACGCGCCGGTGAATGTCCCTTCGATATAGATCTTGTGTATAACAGAGTCGTGATCGATGCAAAGTCTATACTCGGAGTGCTCAGCATGGATCTGCGCAAAAACCTGAAGGTCAGAATGAACGGAGAGGATAACAGCTTTGAAGCTTATCTCATGAAGCTTCACGATCTGGCTGTAGAGGCTGCATAAAGATCGGGACATACCGGATCTGTAACGGTCTGAGCCGGGATAGGGGCCAGTACGCACTGGCTGCAATAGGCTCGGTCAGAGATGTAAGAAAGACTGCCCGAAAAAGCACTTGACTTTTAGGGCTTTTTCTTATATATTACTCATGTTGCAGATATACTTTAGGAGCATCTTCCAATGGTAGGATAGCGGTCTCCAAAACCGTCAATGAGGGTTCGAATCCTTCTGCTCCTGTAAAGCTTAGCAAAGCACTGAAGCTCAGTAGATAGGGTTTCAGTGCTTTTTGTGGTGCGCCTGCCGGCGCACGTTTCTCAAGAATGCAAGTCCCAGATCAGTCCGGTAGAGGGAAGGAGCAAGTCCAGGGCAAGGGTACTTCAGGAGGTTGCAAATATTTACTTGAAACAATATGATTTCTAACTTATAATATACACATAAAGAAAGCACCCAC
>CALWET010000082.1 GCA_944377385.1 uncultured Lachnospiraceae bacterium
AAGAGCTCAGGAGAGGCGGAGAAAACGGGACTCAGGCCGTAAGTCTCAGCTACAGGCTGCCGGTGATAGAGGACAATGAGCTTCAGATGGAGCTTGCAGACTGGCTTTCTGAGCTTTTTTCCGCTTATGGCATAGAGCTTTTGGTGGAGCCAAAGAGCATTTCACAATATCAGGCGGACTGCATCATGGGCATAGGCTATGATCTGCTTTTGAGTTCGGTCAGCATGCCGGAGACAGCAGAAGGGCTCAGGACGTTTTATGAGAGGCCTTCGAGCCTGACGGTGCCCATGACCACCGAGTCCCAGCTTGGAGCTCTTTCTGCCTATGAGCAGGCCTTTGGCCTTGCTGAGGCAAAGCTGTCCAGAGATAGCTTCTTTGACACACTGTCTCAGGAGATGCCCTTTGTGCCCATCGGCAGGGCAGCAGAGCTGATAGCCGTTGCCTCTGACATAGAAGGAGGAGTGCTGTCTGCGGATACGGAGCTCATGGATGATATGGCGGGAGTAAGCCTAAAATAATTTGGAGTATTTATAAAACGGTATGGAGCAGCATAACAGAGATATTCATGATAACAGAGGGAACCTTGGCCAAAAAGAAGCTGGTAGCGGCAAGGGCAGGAGCAAAGCAGGCTCGGCAGGAGCAGGCAAGGGCGGCATAAGGGCCATGATCAGGACCATATCCAGCCTGGCAGTGATAGCAGGCCTGCTTTACGTCCTCTGGTACGGCTGCATGTGGTATCTTAACGAGCGTATATATAAAGACATATTTGAAAGGAGCGAGGCCAGCATTCCTGAGGCAGAGATAGATCTTGAGGCCATAGGCTGGCAGTACTGGAACGATCAGGTGCTCAGGGAATTCCAGGAGCTCAACCCGGACTGCGTGGCCATGATATGCATACCGGGCACCATGCTGCACTATCCTGTGCTGCAGACCGACAGGGAGCAGGGCTCCTATTATCTGTATAAGGACCTGAATGGAAAATACAACATAAACGGCAGCATCTTCATGGATCACAGGTGCAGACTGTATGAGGAGATGGCTACGCTTAGCGGCGGGGCTGGGATGTCAGAGGGCTCAGAAATATCAGGGGGCCCAGGAATACCAGAGGCCACGGAGAACCGCAGGCCAGTGGAGCATCCCTTTAACCTGATCATATACGGGCACAACATGCGAAACGGCTCCATGTTTGGAATGGTGCGCCGCTATACCGATGAGGAGTTCTTTAATGAGCATCCCTCGGTCTATCTGAACTACGGACAGGAATATAAGAAATATGACATATGCTCCGTCATCACGCTGAGTGCTGATCTGAGCGCAGACAGGGAGCTGTTCAGGGTATATGAGGCACCTTCAGGGGAGGACAGAGAGGCCTTTGTGAAGGAGATAAGCGCAAGAAGCATATATGATACCGGTGTCGTGCCGCAGACAGACGACAGCTACATCATGCTTTCTACCTGCTACTATGGAAAGAGTAACGGCAGGGTGCTGGTGGTGGCAAGGCAGGACCAGGAATTCAGGCTGCCGGAGGGCCTTTGAGATCATGGGAGGAAACATACTGAAGCTAAGATCAGAGGAGCTCAGGGAAGAAGGTTATGCTGAGGGGCAGAGAGAAGGGCGTATAGAGGGAATAGCCGAAGGCAGAGCTGAAGGAATAGCCGAGGGCCGAGAAGAAGGGAAAGCCGAAGGTCTAAAAGAAGGGAAAAAGATCATAGCCCTGCGTATGTGTACAGGGCAGGGATGGGACTGCAGGAGATCTCGGATATGGTGGACATGCCGGAGCAGGACATAAAGGAGTGGCTCCAGGGTTGACTGATTAAAAATACAAAGCCTCTTTTGTTTTATCATTTAGACAAAGTGGGCTTTTTTAATTGGGTTTTGTGATCATGTGCAGTCTATGTTGCAGGAATTTATAAAATTTTCATATTTATCAGCACTCAAAAGCTATGAGTGCCATTGACAAAAATATCCTCGGGATTATAATTATTATCAGTCAGCAAGCTCTTAGATTCCTGGTCTGATAAATGGGACCAGGAAACCTTTTGGGAGCTTTTTTGTTCAGGAGATACATGGATGGCAGAGTTTAAAAACATGAAGGGATCCCTGTCCATAGACAGTGAAAATATATTCCCTATTATAAAAAAATGGCTTTATCAGGATCATGATATTTTTTATCGAGAGCTTATTTCGAATGGCTGTGATGCCGTTACAAAGCTGAAAAAGCTGAGTCTCATAGGAGAGTATGAGGCTCCTGCGGATGAAAAGTATCGCATAGACGTGACTGTGGATCCGGAAAAAAAGACGGTGACGGTCTCGGATAACGGACTTGGAATGACCGAGGAAGAGGTACAGAGCTATATAAATCAGGTGGCCTTTTCAGGGGCGGCTGACTTCCTCAGGCAGTACAAGGACAAGGCAAACGAAGATCAGATCATAGGGCATTTCGGTCTTGGCTTTTATTCAGCTTTTATGGTGGCAGATCGGGTGACCATAGATACTCTTTCGTATAAAGCAGATGCGGTGCCGGTACACTGGGAGTCCGAGGGCGGTACTGAATTTGAAATGACAGAGGGCAGCAAAAGAGACAGAGGCACCACGGTCACACTTTATCTAAATGAGGATTCTCTGGAGTTCTGTAACGAATACAGGGCCAGGGAGGTCCTTCAGAAATATTGTTCCTTTATGCCGGTGGAGATATATCTGCACGATGTAAAGCGTGAAGCTGAGGAGACAAAGCGCCGCGAGGAGGAAGCTGTCAAAAAGGCCGGGGAGGCCGCTAAAAAAGCAGAAGAGGCTGAGAGCTCCCAAGGAACTGAAGCGGGAATGGAAAGCTCAGAGGAGCATGCGGAGGAAAAGAGCATATCTGATACTCCGGTAAATGATACGAATCCTCTTTGGAATGAAAATCCTTCAAAGGTCACTGAGGAGCAGTACAGGGAGTTTTACCGCAAGGTGTTCCATGACTACAGGGAGCCCCTGTTTTGGATACATCTGAACATGGATTATCCCTTTAACCTAAAGGGCATACTTTATTTCCCCAAGCTCGATCTCAAGTATGACAGCCTGGAGGGCACCATAAAGCTCTACAACAATCAGGTGTTCATAGCGGATAACATAAAGGAGGTCATTCCAGAGTATCTGATGCTTTTAAAGGGAGTCATAGACTGTCCTGATCTGCCGCTGAATGTGTCCAGGTCAGCCCTCCAGAACGACGGCTTTGTAAAGAAGATCTCGGACTATATCACAAAGAAGGTATCGGACAAGCTGTCAGGCATGTTTAAGACTGACAGGGAGAATTATGAGAAATACTGGGATGATATAAGCCCCTTCATAAAATATGGCTGTCTGAAGGATGAAAAATTCGGAGACAAGATGAAGGATGCCGTGCTCTTTAAGGATCTGGACGGCAAGTATCTGACCGCTGAGGAATATCTGAAGGCAAATGAGGGTCCTGAGACAGAAAAGGCTGTTTCTGAGTCTGATACAGGCAATGAAGAGGCCGCAGCTGAGGCAGACAGTACAGAGACCTCAGCGGAGGGCGGTGCTGAGTCCACGGCGGAGCCGGAGGCCGAAAAGAAGAGTGAAAATGAGGAGGCCGAAAAGAAGAAACGCATCATATATTATGTAACCGATGAAAAGGAGCAGGGACAGTACATACGCATGTTCAGGGATCAGCACCTGGATGCAGTCCTGCTTCCGGAGATGATAGATACGGCCTTTATAGGCTTCCTGGAGCAGAAGGACGAGAGCCTCAGCTTTACAAGGATAGATGCAGACCTTACCGAGGACATGAAGTCCGGGGAGGAGGCGCCTAAAAAGGAGGATGCAGAAAGGCTTACAAAACTTTTCCGTGATGTCTTGAAGGATGACAAATTAGATGTTAAAGTTGAGAGGCTGAAGGATGACAGCATAGCCTCCATGATGACCATGTCGGAGGAGGGCAGACGCATGCAGGAGCTTTCAAAGATGTATGCAGCCTATGGCATGGACATGGGACAGCTCCAGAGGAAAGATCAGTCACTGGTGCTCAATGTGGGCAACAAACTGGTGGAAAGGCTCGTAAAGGGAGAGCTGGATGACCGCAGGGAGCTTTTGGAGTCTGTGGTAAGGCAGCTTTATGACATGGCCCTGCTTCAGAGAGGCGGGCTGTCCGCAGACGAAATGACGGCCTTCATAAGACGTACAGAGGAGCTTATGCTCAAGCTCTGATCAGGTGATCTTAGGGAGCATCCGCACATGGACAGGCATGAACATCATCAATAAACTCAAGATCTTAAGTGGCCGCGGCTATATGCTGCGGCCGGAGATTTTCTCAGAGAGGAGCTCATATGGCAAAAAAATCAGAGGACAGAAAAAATGAGGAAAAGAAGCTCTCAGAAAAGCTGACCTTCCAGTTTCGGCATATCGGCAAGGAAAATCCCGAGCAGTTCAAAAAGGCAGATAAATTCTGTGAGGGCTACAAGGCTTTTCTTGACAGCGCTAAAACAGAGCGTGACTGTGTTAAAGAGGCGCTGAGGCTGGCAAAGGAGGCCGGCTATACGGAGTTTGACCGTGGGGCAGAGTATTATCCGGGACAGAGGGCCTATTACAATAACAGAGGCAAGGCGCTGATACTGGTGAATTTTGGTGCAAAGCCCCTGAGCGAAGGGGTAAGGTTCAACATAGCGCATCTGGACAGCCCCAGACTTGATCTCAAGCCCTTTCCCCTCTATGAACAGGATGAGCTGGCTCTTTTCAAGACCCATTACTATGGTGGAATAAAGAAATACCAGTGGGGAACCACGCCCCTGGCCATGCATGGCACGGTGGTGCTCAGGGATGGCAGCATAAAAGAGGTCTGCATAGGCGAAAAGGAGGGAGAACCTCAGTTCGTCATATCAGATCTGCTGATACATCTGGCTGCAAAACAGCAGGAAAGGCCCTTAAAGGAGGGCCTCAAAGGTGAGGAGCTGAATATACTTGTGGGCAGCATCCCCTACCTTGAGGATGACTGCAAGGAGCAGATCAAGCTCATGGCCCTGAAGCTGCTGAATGATATGTACGATATGACCGAGGAGGATTTTCTCAGGGCTGAGATAGAATTCGTGCCTGCGGTAAAGGCTGTGGATATAGGACTGGACCGCTCCATGGTGGGAGGCTACGGTCAGGATGACAGAGTCTGCGTATATACTGCCCTGATGGCAGCTGTGGATACTGAAAAGCCGGAGTACACGACCGTTACCGTATTTACAGACAAGGAAGAGACCGGATCAGACGGCAATACCGGCATGGCCTCCAGGATGCTGGATCATTTCATGGAGGATCTCTGTGAAAAGAGCGGGACCAGGCTCAGGGATGTATACAAAAATTCCATCTGCCTTTCCTCCGATGTAAATGCTGCCTATGATCCTACCTTTGCGGATGTGTTTGAAAAGAACAATTCCAGCTTCTTAAATCACGGTCCAGTGCTTACAAAGTACACGGGCTCGAGAGGAAAGTCCTCCTCCAATGATGCATCAGCAGAGACCATGGCCAGGTTCATAGGCTTTATGGAGGAAAACGGAGTCATCTGGCAGGCAGGCGAGCTGGGCAAGGTAGATGAGGGTGGCGGAGGCACCATAGCCATGTTTATGGGCAATCGTGACGTGGATACCGTAGACCTTGGAGTGCCGGTGCTTTCCATGCATGCTCCCTTTGAGATCACGGCGAAGCTGGATGTATATCATACCTACAAGGCATACAAGGCATTTTATAAATAATGACATCATTTCTGGTAAAAACCTTTATAAAAAATCATGAGCATACTGAGAGCAGCGAGGTCAGAGCCGCCTATGCCTTTCTTTCAGGCGCTGTTGGCATAGCTGTAAACATCCTGCTTTTTATATGCAAGATAGCCATAGGCATCCTCACCGGGGCAGTTTCGGTCATAGCCGATGCCTTCAATAACTTATCGGATGTGGCCTCCTCGGTCATTACCGTCATAGGCATGAAGCTGGCAGGACAGCCTGCGGATGCCGAGCATCCCTTTGGGCATGGAAGGATAGAATATCTAACTGCCCTCTGTACCTCCGTGATGGTGCTCTGCGTGGGCTTCCTGCTGCTGGTAAGCTCCGGGGAAAAGATACTTCACCCCGAGGCGCTTTCATTTTCCTATGTGTCTCTCTGTGTACTGCTTTTGTCCATACTGGGAAAGGCCTATCTCTCGTCCTTCAATAAAAGGATGGGAAATGTCATCAGGTCCAATGCCCTGCTGGCAGCCTCAGCGGATGCCCGTTCTGATATGCTGGCCACGTCAGCGGCAGTGCTGTCTCTGCTGCTCTATCATCTGACGGACATAAACATAGACGGTATCATGGGAGTGCTGGTCTCGGGCTATGTCATAAAGACGGGACTGGACATAGCCAGGGATACTCTGGTGCCCATCATCGGGGGTTCGGCGGCAAGATCTGATTTCAAGGAGCTTCTGGAGCTGATAGAATCCTATGATGGAGTGCTTGGGACCCATGACATGATAGTGCATAACTATGGCCCGGGACATGATTTTGCCACGATACATGTGGAGATACCAAGTGACATGAGCCTGAACGATGCCCATGTGCTTCTTGACGATATCGAAAAGGCTGCCATGAAAAGGCTCGGCATACTGCTGGTCACCCATGCAGATCCGGTGGATATACACGATGAAAGAGTGGCAAGGATCAGGGACATGCTTGAGGCCATTATCGGCAAAAGGAAGGCAGAGGGACTCAGCTTCCATGACGTCAGGATCATAAATGCGGCAAAGGGCGGCCTGAATGTGGTCTTTGATCTGGTGGTGCCCTGGAACTATAGCGAATCTCAGGTCGAGGATATAAAAAAGGAGATCAGATCGGAGATAAAGGGCTGTGATCCGGCACTTACGCCGGTCATGACGGTGGAGCACGGTTATTGAGCTCTGCGGATAATAGCATATATGGTGGATAAGGACAGTTTGGATATAAAAAAAAGGCACAGGCATGATCTGATACTGATGGTATCGGTACTGCTGCTCTGTGCCTTGTTTTTTTTAGTACAGAGGCTTTATATGGGAGGACAGCCGCAGGCGGAGGAGCTTTATGCGGTCATCAGCCTGGATGGAGATGTTATTTTCAGGTGCAGGCTTTCTGAGTTTCAGAGCTCCCGGGACGAGGAGGAGCTGAGGGAGGCTTCGGAGATCTATGATGAAGAGCTCCTTTCTTTTTCAAAAGAAGGTGTGGAAGTACGTACTCCGATAGGTTATAATATCATCAGCTGCAGTCAGGATGAGGAGGGCAGCCAGGGCATATACTGCACCGCTGCTGACTGTCCGGACAAGGTCTGCATGGATACGGGGCTCATAGTCAGCGAGACAGAGCCTATAGTATGCCTTCCTCACAGGCTCATAGCCAGATTGGAGAGATAGGGCAGCACATACTGCCTTTGGCCATGCATTTGGAACAGGAGAAAAAACAGGGGGATATATATATGGATACCATCAGCATAAGGAAAACCGAGGAGCTCCTTTCCTCAAGGGAGATCATGCCCGTCATGGAGAGGCTGTATCAGTCGGAAGCCAAGGAGGGGCTTGAAAGGTACAGGTCTGTGCTTTCAGGCTATGAGAGGGCCTTTGGAGAAGGGGAGGTGCTGCTTTTCACCTCGGCAGGACGTACGGAGATCTGCGGCAATCATACGGATCACAACCATGGAAAGGTGCTGGCAGGGAGTATAGACCTGGACTGTGTTGCGGCAGCAGGGCGCAACAGCTCTTCAAGGGTCAGGATCATATCCGAGAGCTTTGAACAGGATTTTGAGATCGACCTGAATGATCTCGAGCCCTCCGCAAGGCATGCGGGCACGGTGGATCTGACAAAGGGCATCATAAAGGCCTTTATAAATACCGGCTACGAGATAGGGGGCTTTAATGCCTATGTAAGCTCCAACGTCATCGCCTCGGCAGGCGTCAGCTCCTCTGCTTCATATGAGATGCTGATATGCACCATGCTCAACGAGCTCTTCAACGAGGGACGCATAGATGTGGTGGCCTTTGCCCACATGGGCAAGTACTCTGAAAATGTTTACTGGAACAAGGCTTCGGGCCTCATGGATCAGATGGCCTGCGCCGTCGGAGGCCTCATCGCCCTTGATTTCAATGATCCTCTGGATCCTAAGGTGGAGAGGATAGGTTTTGACTTCGCAGATACAGGATATTCCATGATCATGGTGCAGACGGGCAAGGGACATGCCGATCTGTCCGAGGAGTATTCCTCCATACCGGGAGAAATGAAGGCAGTAGCGGCCTGCTTTGGAAAGGAGACCCTGTCCGAGTGCTCTGAGGATGAGCTCATAGAGCGTATCAGGGAAGTCAGGGAAAAATGCGGTGATCGGGCAGTCATGAGAGCCTTTCACTTCTTTGAGGAGAACAAAAAGGTGGACAGGGCCGTGAAGGCGCTGTCAGAAAAGGATTTTGAAGCGGCACTCAGGTGTATAGAGGCCTCGGGAAATTCCTCCTGGAAATACCTGCAGAACACCTATGTGACAGGGGCCGTAAGGGAGCAGAGCATACCCGTGGCCCTGGCTCTGACTGAGATTTATATAGGCAGGATAGGCTGCGGAGCCTGCCGTGTAAACGGCGGAGGCTTTGCCGGTGTCATACAGGCCTTTATTCCAGAGGAAAAGGCCAGAGACTATGCGGCTTATATGGACAGGGCCCTGGGAGAGGGCAGTGCCCATATCATGAAGATACGTCCTGTAGGAGCAGCCTGCATAAACCGCCTGATAAAACAGTCATGACGGCAAGGCCTTCATTGGACAGTCATCTGGGAGAGGGCAGTGCCCATATATAGTAAAAAAAGGTTAGCACATGTTTTGTGCTATGACCCTTAAAAATGCCGCAGCACTTTTGGGTGCTGCGGCTTCTGCGTATCAGAGTATCTGATCTGTCAAATGGCTATGACTATACCGCCGTCGCTGGCATAGATCGTGGACACTCCCCTGGCCTGGGCTATGGAGATGTCCCTGAAATCAGCCAGCTTGTGGAGATAGGCCTTTACTGCCTCAGCCCTTTCGGGGCAGTTGCAGTGGACTATGGCCGCACTGAGGGGGCCTTCACTAAAGGCCTTGGCCTTTTCCACACATACATCGCACATCCTGCGCAGGGCCTTTTCAACGCTGCGGGCAGTATCAAATTTCTTTATCTCGCCTCCGTCGGCAAAGAGTATGGGCTTGATATTGAGCAGGGTCGCAAAGCGGGCGGCAGTGCCTGAAAGCCGTCCTGTTTTTCTCAGAGTCTCCATATCCTGGAGCACGAAAAAGGTCTGAAGCTCACTGACCTTTTTTTCAGCGGCCTTCATGATATCCTGGAAGGGAAGCCCCTTTTCGCAGAGCTCCTTTACGAACATGCCCATGCGGGTCTCCCCGGCACATCCGGAGTTTGTGTTTATGACTCCAATGTTTTTCCTGTGGCCATGCTGCTCATAGTACATGTCCCTGGCGACGCAGGCTGCATTATATGTGCCGGAAAGCTTTGCCGTCAGCGTGACCACATATATATCGTCGGCCTCTGCATCAAAGGCCTCAAGGAAGTCATGGGGTGCGGGGCAGGCAGTGCGCGGGCCCGAGCTGCTGCTCTTTATCAGCCGCAGGAATGAGGCCTGGTCAAAGCTTTCGTCATCCCTGATGGAGGCATCGTCCACCTGAAGCGTAAGGGGTACAGTTGAAAAGGTCTCCCTGTCGTTGAGCATATCCTCAGTGAGGTCCATGCAGCTGTCACCAATGATCCTGTAACTCATTTTTATGTTCTCCGATCGATTTACATGGTTTTAAAAACTACATGTAGCTTACAACGAAACAGGCCCCCTGTCAATCAAAGAATCGGTCTTACTTGAGTAAACGTAAAATGTGTTGTAAAATACCATCGTCAGGCCTGTCGCTTAGGCAAAGGCCGGATATAAGGATCATATCAAAGCAAGCAGGATTTTTACGGAGGAAAGGCATGAAGCATTATCAGTACAAGCCCAGCGGAGTATGCTCGACGCTCATAGATTTTGATCTGGATGAGCAGGACAGGATCCATAATGTAAAGTATACAAACGGCTGTGACGGCAACCTGAAGGCCATCTCCAAGCTCACGGAGGGCATGGAGGCAACAAAGGTCATAGAGCTTCTCAGTGATAACCAGTGCAAGGACAAGGGAACCTCATGTGCTGATCAGTTTTCAAAGGCACTCAGAAAGGCCCTTTCAGAAAGAGGCTGATATGGAGACATATTCCAGGCAGGATATACTTGATATGGTAAGGGATGAGGATGTACAGCTCCTCAGGCTGCAGTTCACTGACATGTACGGTATGCCAAAGACCGTGAGCCTGCCTGTGGCTAAGCTTGAAAAGGCCCTTTCCGGAAAGTGCGTGTTTGACGGCTCATCCATAGAGGGCTTTATCAGGAAGGACGAGGAGGACATGTTCCTGCATCCCGACATGGATACCTTCCAGATATTCCCCCTGAGCGGCAGGGAAGGCACTACGGCCAGGATGATATGCGATATATACAGGGACGAGGGACAGCCCTTTATGGGAGATCCCAGGTACATATTAAAGCGTGTCCTCGATAGGGCATCAGACAGTGGATATACCTTTGGCATAAAGCCGGAGCTGGAGTTTTTCCTTTTTAACTGTGACGAGCTTGGAAATCCGACCACCTTTAATAATGAAACTGCCAGTTATTTTGATACCACGCCCCTGGATTTTTCGGAAAATCTCAGAAATGAGATGGTGGTGGATCTGGAGGAGCTGGGCTATCAGGTGGCATCAAGCCATCATGAGACCTCTCCAGGCCAGCATGAGATAGATTTTGAGGAAAAGCAGGGCATATCCTGTGCCGATGCCATAGCTACGGCAAAGATACTTATCAAGATGCTGGCAAAGCGCAGTGGCATGTATG
>CALWET010000083.1 GCA_944377385.1 uncultured Lachnospiraceae bacterium
ATAACGGGCATCGTGCATTGCAAAGCCCATGGAGCCGCAGTTATTCTTTCCTCCCTGTCCTCTGGCATTTCCAAATTCATCTGAGGATGAGGCCGCAAGAAAGGCTATATCTATATGCACCTCTCCAGCTTCTACAGCTCTTGGACGTCCTCCATGAGAGCGTATGATCGCAGGCTCCTTAAGCTTTCCTGCCGAGATAGCTTCTCCTATCCTGCCTCTTACCCCCGATGACTGGGTCTCAACTATGATGCCCTGCTCTATATAATCGGCAAATATATCCTGAGCCGATCCAAGGGAAGTAGCAGCCACATGAAGGTCCTTAAGGCCCATCTCCTCCACCAGTACCCTGCAGACCATGGCAGCCACATAGTCTCCATCTCTAAATTCTGTATGAAAGGAGAAGGTCATACCATCGTGAGCCCCGCATTTTTCACAGGCCTCCCTAATAGAGGAGCAAAGCTTTGTATCCTCGGGCTTTTCATGCTTCCTGACAGTAGGAGATGCTTTTTTTACAAATCCTCCATCTCTGTAATTCTTTCCCTGATAGACCTCCCTGCCATCCTTAAGAAGGTAGTCTGGTATATCTCTTCCAACTGCATTTATCATATCCTGTCACCTCCCTTACAGATCGCCATGGTACACTCCGCATGCCTTTGCTAAAGCTATGATACGTTTTGCATCCTCAAAGAACGGGATGTCCACCATTTTCCCATCTACGGTATAGACGCCTATACCTGCATCAGCCTGAGCCTGACAGCTCCTGACCAGCTTTTCTGCATAGGCTATCTCCTTTTCCGTAGGTGCAAAGGTCTCATGTACAAAGGCTATCTGCTTCGGATTTACTATGCTTTTTCCATCAAATCCCATCTTGTGATCCATGATGACTTCCGCCTTGAAGCCCTCCATGTCATCTATATTGGGATACATGGTATCAAAGCACTGTACTCCTGCAGCCCTGGCTGCCAAAAGCATCATGCTCCTTGCAGTATTCATCTCTATGCCGTCTCTCTGTATCTGCACGTGCATGCTCTTGCGAAAATCCCCACCGGAGATGGCACAGCCAAGCATACGATCAGAGGCTCTGCATATCTCATAGGCGTTCATTATGCCAAGAGGGCTCTCCAGCGCGGCCATAAGCAGTGTCCTGCCCTCCTCTACTCCAAATTCTCTTTCTGCCTTTAAAACTGCCTCTTCGACCTGATGCACATTGTCAGCTGATTCGCATTTAGCTATGCGGATCCCGTCTGCGCCGCCAGCTACGCATACCCTTACATCCTCCTGCCAATGAGGAGTATCAAGGCCGTTTATGCGTACAAGCACCTCTGTATCTCCATAGTCAATATTCCTCAGGGCATGGTAAAGGCTGAACCTGGCTGCGTCCTTCTGATTCTCTGCCACAGCATCCTCCAGATCAAGGATGATGCTGTCACTTCCATATATGTATGCATCCTTTATCAGGCCCGGTTTCTGCGCGTTCATAAACATCATGGTCCTGCGCAGTCTGTTCTTTGCCGGCCTTTTGCGTTCAATCATCTATCATACCTCCCCAGGGGATACCTGCCTGTGATCTGCCGCAGCTTCTGAAAACAGCACACTCTACTCTGGCCTTAAGCGTACAATCCAAAGCCCCCTTATCTATGACCGTCACTCTTCCTCTTTCTACTCCCAGCCTCGCAAGAGTCTCCTGTATGGTAGCTTTTATCTGCTTGACATACTGATTTGCAACTATGGACTCTATACTGAGCTCAAGTATGTCCGCAGGCTCTACTGTTACCTGTGCATCGCTGGATTCAAGCGTTCCTGCAACAGCATTTTTTTCTATCTCCAATGCTTTGGCCTCCCTTCTTTTATGTTGTTGATATCATGTTAAATGCAGCATATCTATTTGTATAATTCATATTTTTCCTTTATTTTTATGAAAAATCAGAATGATAGCCTCATCGGGCTTTTTTTTATGTAACATTGCACAAATTCAACATCTCAAATTTATACAAGTGTTATAAATATTATTTTTTTGAATGGTATTATATGAAATCATTTCCATATCCGCAGGTATATTCACAAATGCGGCTTTTCAGTGTATTATAAATAAAAAGACTGATATACCTTTATTTAGGAGGCAAAAATGGATGAAAAGGATTTTGAGATCTTGTCTGTGCTAAGCCGGACCGGCAATATCACACGTGCTGCCGAACGGCTTTATATCACTCAATCCGCCCTGTCAAAAAGAATAAAGCTTATCGAAAAAGAGCTTGGTACAGAGCTTTTTCTAAGATCGCGGCAGGGGATACGGTTTACTCCCTCAGGAGAAGAGGCCCTGCGCTGCGGCGATATCGGTCAAAAGGAGCTGTCACAGCTTCGGGAGAACATAAATGCCATGCAGGACAAAGTATGCGGCACATTGAACGCAGGTATATCCATCAACTTTGCACTTTACTGCCTTCCTGATATATTGGCCGAATATTATAGGCTGTATCCTATGGTCAGGCTCCATATATCTACGGGACAGAGCCGGGACATATACAGGCAGATGACTGAAGGCAAGCTTGACATAGCTGTTATACGCGGCGAATATCCCTTTGACGGCATGCACTACCTTCTTTCTCAGGAAAACATATGTCTGGTCTACAATAAAGAATATCGAGGCAGATCTCTCAGCGAATACCCCTATATAGGCCGCCGTACAGACAGCGTCCAGGCCGGCATGGTCAATCAGTGGCTGCATGACCATGACCTGGATGTCAGGGATAAAAGCTTTTTCATGGATAATGTCTCTACCTGCATGGAAATGGTAAAGAGAGGTATGGGATGGTCACTTTTGCCTGAAATAGCCCTTAAGGATTATAACGGAATGATCGAGCCCTGCAGTTTTAAAGATGGAGAGCCCTTTATAAGGAGGACTCATATCATCTGTCAGAGAGAGGCAGCCAGGCTCCCTCAGATTGAAGGCTTTATCGAGCTCTTAAAGGCCTTTAAAAAAGAATAAGAAGGTGCTACCTGATGTCCACAGAAAAAAAGACCAACATTCATAGAGATTCCAAGGCCTGCAGGCTGGAGGCATCCATATCCGGGCCAGTCAGTACACAAAGCGGCTATATATACAGTACCGAGGGATCAGAAGTCAGCCTTGATGAAATGCTTTATCGCAGAGAATCACGTGTCCGTATCCAGCACAGGCTCATTGAAAGCTATCATTCAGCTCTGATCAGCTTTACCATGAATATACCCGGACCGATAAAGGATTCTGAGCTCATACAGCTTGGCTTTGATCTTGGCCTTCAACGATTGCATTCAATGCTTAAGGCTCAGGATATCAAGCTCCTGCATACAGAAGAGCAGAGGCTTCCAACAGGCCCTGAAGCATTTTTTGTGGTGAACTGTGATCCATTTTCTTTAAAGGAGCTTTGCTGCTTTATAGAAGAGCAGGATGAGCTTGGTCGGCTTTTTGATATAGATATACTTAAGCCTGATGGAAAAAAGGTATCAAGGGATGATATCGGAATGTCAGCCAGAAGCTGCATCATATGCGGTTCTCCAGGAGCTCAGTGTGCCAGAGCTCGCAGACACAGCCTTACAGAGCTAAGATCCCGTATCCTGACAATATTATATGATGCAGTAAATAAACATGAACGTCGTTTTATACAGCAGATGTGTGCACGCGCTCTCATATATGAGGTATGCACCGCTCCCAAGCCTGGCCTCGTAGACAGATATAACAATGGCAGCCACAGGGATATGGATATATATACCTTCATGGACAGCACTCTTGCATTGGAAGATTATTTCGGAAAATGCTTTATCAAGGGAAGACAGGGATGCTTTTTGCCTCCCGCTGAGGTATTTGAAAGCATCCGTCCTCTTGGACGGCTGGCAGAGCAGATCATGTATGGCGCCACGGGCGGTGTAAATACCCATAAAGGCGCCATATTTTCCCTTGGCATGGTAAGCGCAGCATTTGGCATGTCAAAACGCTGTAACTGGCATCATCCCGAAGCTGTGCTGTCTCTTTGCTCTGATATGGTCAAGGGCATAGTATCCAGAGAGCTTGGCAGTCTTAATGAGGATTCTGTCCTTACAGCAGGTCAAAAACTGTATTTAAGCTATGGCATAACCGGCATACGCGGGCAGGCAGAGGCTGGTTTTCCGGCTGTTGTGGACACAGGGCTCCCCGTGCTCACAGAGGGTCTTAAGCGCGGATACAGCCTTGAGCGTTCCGGCTGCGCAGCCCTGCTTTATATCATGACAGCCGCTGCTGATACCAATCTTATCTCACGCGGCGGCATGGAGGCATATCAGCAGCTGCAAAAAAAGCTGAGATCACTTTTAAAGAGATCAGCTTATCCCTCGTTGCGCCAGCTCAAAGCCTTAGATAAATATTTTACAGAAAGGAATCTATCACCAGGAGGAAGCGCAGATCTTTTAGCCCTGACCTATCTCTTCCACTTCCTCCGGACCGAAGATACAGAATCTAACTATGAATGAACACAGCATATCCACCATATATCCCTCGGACAGCAAGGCACTGGCAAAGATAGACAGGCTGCTTAAGGAAGAGGGAATCAGCAGAGATCGTAACCTTGACTACACCTGCGCTATATTCGATGACGATCTGAATGTAATAGCAACCGGCAGCTGCTTTGGCAATACGCTGAGATGCATGGCCGTAGATCATCATTATCAGGGTACCGGTCTCATGAATCAGATAGTTTCTCATCTTGTCGAGTTGCAGTATGAAAGAGGAAATTCGCATATATTCATATATACAAAGCTAAGCGCTTCAATGGTTTTCAAAGATCTGGGCTTTTATGAGATAGCCAGAGTCGATGACAGGCTCGTATTCATGGAAAATAAGAGAAATGGCTTTGAAGCTTATCTTTCAGGTCTCGAAGCATCAAAAACAGGGAAAGCCGCCTCTGCCATAGTTATGAATGCAAATCCCTTTACTCTTGGCCACCAGTTTCTCATAGAGACCGCATCAAAGGAATCCAGTGCAGTACATTTATTTATAGTCAGTGAGGATGCTTCACTATTTCCCTATACGGTAAGGAAGGAGCTTATTCAAAAAGGCACTGCACATTTAAAAAATGTTATGATACACAATTGCGGTCCCTATATGATAAGCAATGCCACCTTCCCCAGCTATTTTTTAAAGGATGATGAAAGCGTGATAAAAAGCCATGCAAAACTGGATAACAAGATCTTTTCAAAGATCGCTCAGAGACTATCCATAAATGAAAGATATATTGGCGAAGAGCCCTACAGCAAGGTCACCGGCTTATATAATGATATCATGCTCTCTGAGCTTCCAAAGCAGGGTATAGCCTGTAAGCTCATAAAGCGCAGGCAAACTTCAGGCGGAACTGCGATCAGTGCCTCCCTGGTACGGGATGCTGTAAAGCGTTCTGACCTTTCCTGCCTGGAGGAGCTCGTCCCCAAGTCTACGCTTGAATATCTGAAAAGCAAAGAGGCAGCCCCTGTGATAAAAAGGATCATGGAAGCATCGGAGGTGGCTCATTACTGATGAAGATGTATCTATAAAAAACGGCACAGCTCTCGCTGTGCCCCGATCCATATGCTCCTATGTTTTGTCTTTATGTTCCTGCCTTTTTTCCTTCTTCTGTCTTCTCACGCTTGTTCAGCCTTCCACGGCCTTGTAGAGCTCATAGGCTCCCTCACGGATGACCGTCTCCCAGGCATATACATCCGTATCGTGTCCTGCAAAGCAGATCACAAAGGGCTCCTTTGCATAGACTATGCCCACATCGTTGCTCAGCTGATCGTCCTCTCCTGTCTTATGCGCTATTGGAGCTGCTCCGCATATCTTTCCGTCCAGCTTGTGGTTTATCTGCTGTGTGAAAAGCGTATCTATAGCCTCTTTGCAGACCTTTTCGCTTATGAACTCATTTTTATAGAGCTTTTCCAGGATGATGCCCAGCTCTCTGGGACATATCTTATTTTCCTTACCCTCTGCTCCCGCCTTACTGTCAAAGAGCAGCCTTTCTATATGGGTCTTTTCAAGTCCCATAGCCCTGAAGCCCTCATTCAGCCTGTCTATGCCGCAGTAATTCATAAGTATATTTGTAGCCGTATTGTCACTGAGCGATATCATCAGACGGCAAAGCGTCCTTATGTCACATTCCGGCTCATCCGTAAACAGAGTCACGGCTCCGCAGACCGGCACCTTGTCCTCATTTCTGACCCTAAGTCGGGTATCCATGCTGAGCTCTCCCTCGGCATCCTTCCAGAGTATATACAGGAACATGGGCAGCTTTATAACGCTTGCGGCAAGGAAGCTTTCATCATCATGAAGCCCAGCCGTCACTCCCGTCACCAGATTTTTATAGTAAAAGCCAGTATGGCCCTTTACAGTCTCTACCCGCTCAGAGAGCCTTTTCAGTGCCTCAGCCTCTCTTATATTCTCACTCATTTGATCTCCTCTTTTAACGTTCTCTGACTATCCTGCTTATGTGCTGTCTTTTATAAGGTCTCTCAGTCCCTGCCAAAGCGAAGGGCCCGTCCAAGAGCCACGCTCTGCACCTCACCGTCACGACGAGCTGTCCTTCCGCCTATCAGCACACGGTCTATCCCTGCGGGAGGCAGCAAGGGCTCCGCATAGGTAGCCCTGTCTTCTATCCTTTCAGGATCAAAGATCACTATATCCGCATCAGCTCCGGGTCTTAGGCTGCCCTTAGCTTTAAGGCCTATGCGCTCCGCTGCCATACAGCTCATCTTGTTTATGGCCTCACTCATGCTTAGCTTCCCTGTACGCACAAATCTGCTTATAAATCGCGGAAAGCTGCCCGAAGCCCTGGGATGTCCCTTCCTTCCGCTGAGTATTCCGTCGCTTCCCAGCATTACGAAGTTCGACATAAGAGCCAGATCCACATCATCTTCCCTCATGAAATAGCCTACTGTCAAGGTCTCAGGCGCCTCACGCCTCAGCTTGCAAAATATCTCCTCTGTACACCTCTGTCCTGCATAGGGCCCATCACAAAGCTCTATATGGCTGTAATCTGACTTATAGCTTTGAAGGAATCCATCGTCATATGTGGTCTCTCCTATATTTGTGCTGAAGGCATCATAGGGATAGCAGTCACACATCATGTCAATGCCGTCTCTTC
>CALWET010000084.1 GCA_944377385.1 uncultured Lachnospiraceae bacterium
CGGCACCGGAGCATAAACGGCTTTCAGAGAGGCTTTCGGGATATATGAAGCGCTGCTATTATGTGTGATGCTGAGGTCTCTTTATCAGTCTGGGAGGCCTTATATTGAGGGCCCTGGGATATGGACAGCAGTGGCAGCTTTAATCTATAATAGGAAAAAACATTGGATCAGCCTTTAGCCCTGATCAGAGGAAGGATATTATGAGAGTCATAGCAGGCACGGCGAGGAGCATACCCCTTGCAGCTCCAAGAGGAGTCGAGACCAGACCTACAACGGACAGGATAAAAGAGACTCTGTTCAACATACTTCAGCAGGATATTGCAGATTCCTGGTTTTTTGATGTGTTCGCTGGATCCGGCGGCATAGGTATCGAGGCTTTGAGCAGAGGTGCAAAAAAGGCCTGGTTCATCGACAGCTCAAGGGAAGCCATCGAAGCCATAAGCTCAAATATCAGGAAGTGTCATTTTGAGGACAGGTCTGAGATCATCAGATCCGAAGCGGCGCCGGCACTTTCAAGAGCCTTGATGATGCTCCCTGGTGGCGGAAGGACCATCATATTCATGGATCCTCCCTATGACAAAGGACTTGAGCTTCAGGTACTGAGCTCCATCAGGCAGAGCGGAAGGCTTTGTGACGAGGATCTTGTCATAGTTGAGACCTCACTTTACTCGGATCCGGAGAGCCTTTGCAGCCAGGGCTTTGTGCTGCTCAGGGAAAAGAAATATAAAAATCAGAAGCATTTATTTTTAAGCATTGATAAAAGGAGCAGGCAATGAAGAGGATAGCCATTTACCCAGGAAGCTTTGATCCGCCCACCAACGGACATCTGGACATAATCGAGAGGGCCTCCGGGCTTTGTGATGAGCTGATCATAGGAGTACTTAAAAATAGTACCAAAACTCCATTGTTTTCACCCGATGAACGTGTTAATATGTTAAAAGCAGTCACCAGGGACATAGAAAATGTCAGGGTCATGAGCTTTGAAGGTCTGACAGTGGATTTTGCAAGACAGAACGGAGCCAAACTGATAGTCAGGGGCCTGAGGGCTCTTACAGATTTTGACTATGAGCTCCAGCTCAGCCAGATAAACAAAAAGCTTTATGGGGAGGCAGAGACGATCTTCCTCTGCACCAGCCTCCAGTATAGCTATCTCAGCTCCAGCACGGTAAAGGAGATAGCCTCCTATGGCGCTGACATTTCGGACATGGTGCCCCACTACATAAAAGAACTGGTGATAAAGAAGATAAAGGAGACAAAGGTTTCATGAGCAGGATAGAGCAGTTGATAAACGAGATCGAGGAATTCATAGAAAATTGTAAATACCAGCCCCTTTCAAACTCCAAGATCGTCGTCAACAAGGAGGAGATGGAGGAGCTTCTGGTGGAGCTCAGGCTCAGGGTGCCTGACGAGATCAAGAAATACCAGAAGATCATCAGCCAGCAGGAGGCGATCCTTGCCGATGCCAGGACCCAGGCTCAGAATATGATCGCTGATGCAAATGCTCAGACAGAGGAGCTGGTCAATGATCATGAGATCATGCAGAGGGCATATCAGAAGGCCAATGAGATAGTGGAGGATGCCAGGCGCCAGGCCCAGGGCATAGTGGATGATGCCGTAAATGACGCCAATGAGATACGCCAGGGCGCAGTCACATATACGGACAACATGCTTGCATCCCTTCAGACCATCATATCAAATACGGTGAATGAAAGCAGACAGACCTATGACAGACTGTATCAGCAGCTTCAGAACACCTACGAGGTATGCACCCAGAACAGAGGTGATCTGGCAGGGGGAGTTGGCCAGCAGGATGTCTACTATGAGCAGGGCTCAGGAGATGGACAGGAGCAGTGATGGGAAAAAGGATAGTCGTGGTCACAGGGGCTTCCTCCGGAATGGGAAGGGAGCTTGCCCTGCAGATCGCGGACAGATATAAGGTGGATGCGGAATTCTGGCTGATCGCAAGACGCAGTGACAGGCTTTATGAGCTGAAAAAGAGGCTTGAAAGAAAGGGCAAGAGCTCAAGGATATTTAGTCTTGACCTTATGAATGATGAAAGCTTTTCAAAGCTTGAGACTCTGCTTCAAAAGGAAAGGCCCAGGATAATGCTGCTTGTAAATGCCTCCGGTTTTGGAAAGCTTGGAGGCTTTTCTGGACTTGATAAGGAAGAGCTCGGCGGTATGATAGATCTTAACTGCAGGGCTCTTACTCTTATGTGCAGGATATGCCTGCCATATATGGCGGACGGCTATGGACATATCATAAACTTTGCCTCGGCTGCTGCCTTTTGCCCCCAGCCCTGGTTCTCGGTATATGCCGCAACAAAGGCCTATGTGCTAAGCTTTTCAAAGGCTCTTTCAGAGGAGCTTGCCGATCGCTGCATAGGTGTGACCGCAGTCTGTCCCGGCCCCGTACGCACTGAATTTTTTGACATAGCCGAGGAGAGGGAGGTCCTGCCTCTGTATAAAAAGCTGTTTATGGCTGATCCAAGACGTGTGGCAAAAAAGGCCCTGAAAGATACTCTGCTTATGAAGAGGACCTCGACCTATGGCATCTCGATGAATATTTTCAGGATCTTTATCAGGTTCCTGCCAGAGGGACTGGTATTTTCAGCCATCAGGCATATCAACGGAAAATGACAAAGCAGCATGAAGAGCATAGACATAACTGAAAAGGATCAGCTTCAAAGGCTTGACAAATATCTGCTCAAGAGATTTCCGGGCTGCGGCAGAAATCAGCTCTATAAGATGCTGAGGAAAAAGTACATCAGGCTGAACGGAAAAAGAGCCGAGGGGGCTGACATCCTGAGGGCAGGAGACAGGATAGAGCTCAGGCTTTCTGACAACATGCTTTCCGCCCTCCTTAAAGGCTCAGAGGAAAAGCTCGCAGATCAAAAGATGCCTGCACCTGGTGGCACTGCTTTTAAGCTTCCAGCTCTTTCGGAGGCATGCAGCATAATATACGAGGACAAAGATCTGATCATAGCTGACAAGAGAGCCGGTATACTGAGCCAGAAGGCGGCGCCTTCTGATGTGAGCCTCAATGAGGTGCTTCTTGAATACTGCGGAGGAGCTGATGCCGATGGTTTTTGTCCCTCGGTATGCAACAGGCTGGACCGAAATACTACCGGGCTTATATGCTTTGCAAGGACCTATGCTGCGGCAAGGGAGCTGTCCCAGGCATTTCGGGAGCGTAGCATACATAAATATTATCTTGCTGCCGTAAAGGGGTGTGTCAGGGAAGCCTCCCATGAAAGGGCCTGGCTCACAAAGGACCGCAGCAAAAACAGGGTAAGCGTATATGACCATGAGCTAAGCGGCGGAGAGGCGATAGAGACCATATATGAGCCTCTATTAAGCAGACAGGTGCTTGGCTTTGATCTGACCCTTCTCAGGCTCAGGCTTGTGACGGGCAGGACACATCAGCTCAGAGCCCATCTGTCGTATCTTGGGCATCCGATCATAGGCGATCCAAAGTACGGCGAAGCCGGGATAAATCGCATCTTTAATGAAAAAATGGATATAAGATCCCAGCTTCTTCATGCAGCAGAGCTGGAAATGCCAAAGTCAGGTCTGTTGAGGCTTTCAAAGCTTTGCGGAAAGCACTTTTACGCCCCCGCTCCGGAAAATTTTGAGAAGATCTTTGAAAAAATTATTCTATAAGTTCACAATTTGTTCATATTCTTTGTTTATAATCATAAATGCTTAAATTTATATGTTATACCTGCAGATTCAAGATCTTATCTGCAAACGGCTTTTAAGGCAGGGGGCTTTTGTCCCCTGCCTTAAAAGTAAGAAAATGAGGGATTATGTTTGCAAAGGTTAACAGCGCAGGACTCTTTGGTATAAGAGGCTTTCTGGTGGAGACCGAGGCAGATGCCCAAAATGGCATCCCCGGACTTTTTCTTACCGGCGCCCTGTCTCCCGAGACCAGAGAGGCCCAGTACAGAGTCTGGAACGGAATAAGGAACTGCGGTATAAAGCTCACTCCAAAAAAGATCACAGTCAATATATCTCCGGCCTCCATTCGTAAGGAGGGAACATCCTATGATTTTTCCATAGCCATAGCCATTTTATGCAGCATGGGAGTGTTGGACCAGCGCTTCCTGCGTGATACGGCCTTCCTGGGTGAAACAGGGCTTGACGGAAGGCTGAAAAAGGTAAACGGGATACTGCCTCTTGTACGCTCCCTGAGGGAGCATGGCATAAGGCGGGTGGCAGTGTCTGCGTCCGACATATATGAGGCTGCCGTAACTGATGGGGTAGAGGTATATGGCTTTTCTGATCTGATGAAGGCCATAGAGTTTTTCAGGAAGCCTCTGCCGGGAGCATCCGGTGTAAGAGGGATATACCGTGACGGGATACGCATCGATGAGCCGGAGAGAGATCTTGCTGCTAAAGAGCAGCAGCCCTTTCCTGACATGTCGGATATCAGAGGCCAGGAGCTTTTGAAAAGGGCGGCCGAGATAGCCGTGGCAGGAAGGCATAACATATTTTTTCAGGGCCCTCAGGCACGGGAAAGACCATGCTTGCCAGGGCCATGACAGGCATCATGCCAAGGCTCAGCCCGGAGGAGGACGTGGATATATCCGCCCTTTACAGCATAGCAGGCCTCCTTCCAGAGGGCAGGCCGCTGCTTGGAAGGCGGCCCTTCAGATCTCCCCATCATGGGATAGGGACTGCGGCCTTCCTTGGAGGCGGAAGAAGGATCATGCCCGGAGAGATAAGCCTCAGCTCAGGAGGCATACTTTTCATGGATGAATTCCCCCTTTTTCAGAGAAACATACTTGAGGCCCTCAGAGAGCCTCTGGAGCAGCGAAGGATAGTTTTGCAGAGAGTCAGCGGAAGCGTGGTATATCCGGCTGATTTTCAGCTGGTGGCTGCCATGAATAACTGTCCCTGCGGATTTTATCCCGACAGGAGCAGGTGCCGCTGTACCGGGGCCCAGATCCGGGCCTATATGGGCAGGCTGTCAAAGCCCATAGTTGAGAGGATAGACATATGCGCCGAGGCAAGGCCTCTGTCCTTTGACATGTTTTCGAAAGCCTCCCTGGGAAGCAGTGCTTCCTCACCGAGCACTGAGGCTGTCAGAAAGAGAGTGGAAAGGGTCAGGGCAATACAGCAGGAGCGTTTTGGCAGTCATCCGGGGATCAGATACAATGGCAGGATGGGGCCCAGGGAAACTGAAATGTTCTGCCGTACTGACAGGAGCTCGGAAAAGCTGCTTTCAGAGATATTTGCAGTAAGGGAGCTCTCCGGAAGGACCTATCACAAGATACTAAGAGTGGCCAGGACCATAGCAGATATGGACAGCTCAGAGCTCATCAGGGAGGAGCATGTGCTCGAGGCAGTACAGCTAAGGAGTATAGAGGACAGGCTTGGGGCCTATGGGGTCTGGAAGGATGCACATGGACAGTGAAAGAAACATGGAGGTGGAGAGGCTGTATCTGTTCCTTCTTTGTAGCCTTCCGGGGATCTCCGGCAAAAAGGTAAGAGCAATGAGGCAGTTTGCCGGCTCCTACAAAGCGGCCTATGAGCTCGATATGGATGAATATTTAAAACAGGGGATATTTTCCGGTCGGGGACGATGCTATGGCTACAGGGAACGGCATAAAGATCAGGAGAGGCTCATAAGGGAATACGAGGAGTTAAAAAGTCTTGGGATAGGCCTTGTGGCTGAATTTGACATGGACTATCCGGTCCGCCTTATGGATCTGGAGGATCCGCCGCCCCTTTTGTTTTACAGAGGCGGGCTGCCAAGGGATGGGCTACCCTCAGCTTCGGTGATCGGCAGCAGGGCATGCAGCGGATATGGAGCCGGTATCGCAGCCAGGATAGCAGAGGAGCTTTGTGATGCAGGGGTATGTCTTATAAGCGGGATGGCTGAGGGCATAGATTCCGCAGCTCAGAGAGCAGCACTCAGAAAGGGGCATGACAGCTTTGCCATACTTGGCAGCGGGGTAAATCATTGCTATCCCATGGAAAGCTACGATATATATGAGCTGATGTGCGCAGGCCAGGGAGGGGTCATATCCGAGTGTCCGGTGCGCTCTGCTCCTGAGCCCTGGAGGTTCGTGCAGAGGAATCGTATCATAGCTGCGCTTTCGGATGTGGTCATCGTTGCAGAAGCAAGGAAGCGGAGCGGAACCTCAATAACAGTGGATTATGCCCTTTCCTGCGGAAGAGAGATATTTTCAGTTCCTCACAGGCTTGGAGATGAGCTGGGCGAGGGCTGCAATCTGCTGATCAGAGACGGTGCCTCCATATTCACCTGCACAGAGGACGTGCTTTCAAGCGGTGTCATAGCTAAAAGGCTTTCCGCAGGGGACGGCGGCATCAGGATAAAGGAAAGAGCAGGCAAAAAGGAGGAAAAAACTGTGACGTCTCTTGCAAGTTCAGAAAAAATAGTGTATAGTTGCCTCGATTTTAACCCAAAACACATAGAGGATATAGCCGCGCAGACGGGACTTGGCATGGCAACCGTACTCAGGGCCCTGCTCTGTCTTGAAAAACGCAGACTTGCATGCTCGGTATCATCTTTCTATTACAGAAAGGTCAGTTGATAGATGGCACAGAATCTGGTCATAGTAGAATCGCCCGCAAAGATGCGGACAATCAAAAAATTTCTTGGAAGCTCCTATACCGTGGCGGCTTCCATGGGACATGTGAGGGATCTGCCCAAATCCACCATGGGGATAGACATAGAAAATGACTTTGAACCAAGGTATATCTCCATCCGAGGCAAGGGCGACCTGATCGCTTCCCTGAAAAAAGAGGTGAAAAAGGCCGACAGGATATATCTGGCCACTGACCCGGACCGTGAGGGAGAGGCCATAAGCTGGCATCTGATCACTGCTCTGGGGCTTGAGGGAGCAAAGGATAAAAAGGTATACAGGATCACCTTCAACGAGATCACGAAAACGGCAGTCAAAAATGCCATAAAGGCTCCGAGGGATATAGACCAGAACCTTGTGGATGCCCAGCAGGCCAGGAGGGTGATGGACAGACTGGTGGGATATACCATCAGCCCCCTGCTGTGGAAAAAGATCAGAAAGGGTCTTTCTGCAGGAAGGGTACAGTCAGCGACTCTGAACATCATATCAAAGCGCGAGGAAGAGATAGCTGCCTTTGTTCCCAGGGAATACTTTACCATCGAAGGAGTGATCAAAAAGGGGTCAAAGAGCGTAAAGGCCCAGTATTACGGGGAAAATGGGAAAAAGACTGACATAGAGGACAGAGCCGAGGCCGATCGCATAGTTTCAGAGGTCAAGGATCAAAAGCTTGAAGTGACCGAGTGCAGGACCTCGGAGAGACAGAGGAGCGCACCTTTGCCATTCACTACCTCCACCATGCAGCAGGAGGCCTCCAGAGTGCTCAACATGCCGCCCCAAAAGACCATGAGGATAGCCCAGAAGCTTTACGAGGGCGTTGACGTGGAGGGCCATGGCAGTATAGGTCTGATAACCTATCTCAGGACTGATTCCGTCAGGATCTCCGATGAGGCCTTTGAGGCAGCAAAGGGCTTTATAGCACAGCGATATGGCAGGGAATATGTGTCCTATCAGAGGCCCCAGGGCAAGAACAGCCAGAACGTGCAGGATGCCCATGAGGCTATCAGGCCTACCTATATAGATATCACCCCGACGGAGCTCAAGGAACAGCTTTCAAGGGATGAGTTCAGGCTGTATCAGCTCATATGGAACAGGTATGCAGCAAGCAGGATGACGGCTGCAAAATACGACCAGACCAATGTCAGACTGCAGTGCGGCACCCATACCTTTGCAGCATCAGGCTCCAAGCTCAAATTTGACGGTTTCCTGGCTGTATACAAGAATTCCGAAGAAGAGGAAAACAAGCAGGATCTGAGCTTCCTTTCCGAGGGAGACCAGGTGGCCTTCAGCAGTCTTGAGGCCGTAAGGCATCAGACCGAGCCTCCGGCACACTATACCGAGGCGACTTTGGTCAGGAAGATGGAGGAGGATGGCATAGGCAGGCCCTCTACCTATGCTCCCACCATCACCACCCTCATGCAGAGGCGATATATAACAAAAGAGAAAAGGAGCCTGTTCATTACGGAGCTTGGCACTGCCGTAAATGACATGATGAAGTCATCCTTCCCATCCATCGTGGATGAGAAATTCACGGCAAACATGGAGTACATGCTGGATTCCGTGGCAGAGGGTCAGATGAACTGGAAGGAGCTTATACGCAACTTTTATCCTGATCTTAGGGAGGCTGTGGACGCTGCGGAAAAAAATCTGGGGCGCATCAAGGTGGCGGATCAGGTCACGGATGTGATCTGTGACAAATGCGGACGCAACATGGTCATAAAATACGGGCCCCACGGAAAGTTCCTGGCCTGTCCCGGTTTCCCGGAATGCCGCAATACAAAACCTTTTATAGAAAAACTCGGCATGAAGTGTCCCAGATGCGGAGGGGATATCATCATCAGACGATCCAAGAAGGGACGCATCTTTTACGCCTGTGAAAACGCAGAATGTGAGTATGTGAGCTTCGTCAGGCCAAAGGCTGATAAAAATGGCGTAGCCATAGAAAAAAAACTTGCAAATACCAAAAAAGAATGATACTATAACCAAAGATAAAAGGAGTGGGCCTGCGGGTCCACTCCTAAACGTTTGTAAAGCAAGGAAATCATGAGGTCGGGATGGACAGATATGTTGAACGGGTGAACGGATATCTTGATACCTTCATCGAAAAGGAGGGGTACAAGGTACTCAGGACGGAGTTTGTCCTTGAGGATGGCAATCATTATCTGAGGGTCTATATAGATCTGCTGGATGGTGCCGACAGTGAAGGCGAGGAGCACGCAGTAGGCATAAACGACTGCGCAAAGGTCTCCAGAAGGCTCAGCAAGTGGCTGGACAAGGAGGACTTTATCAGCGAGGCTTATACCCTTGAGGTATGCTCAAAGGGATTTCTGAAGGAAGAGGACGAACTTTAACAGGTTCCGGAAGGAGAGATAAGGATGAACAACGAATTAAGGGATGCACTGGAGCTTTTGGGAAAGGAAAGGAACATACCAAAAGAGGCTCTGCTCAAGGCCATAGAGGATTCTCTGCTTACGGCCTGCAAGAATCATTTTGGAAAGGCAGATAACTGTATCGTTAATATAGACAGGGACACCTACGAGTACAGCATCATCCAGAGAAAGACCGTGGTGGAGAATGTTACGGATCCCGTGACGGAGATCAGCCTGCCGGATGCCATGAGCTATGACAGAAACGCTGCTCTTGGAGATGTGATAGACATAAGCATAGATTCCCAGAAGTTCGGGCGCATAGCCACACAGAACGCAAAGGGAGTCATAGTCCAGAAGATCCGTGAGGAGGAGCGAAATTCCCTTTACCGCGATTTCTTTGAGCATGAGCATGACATCATGTCCGGAGTGGTCCAAAGATTTTTTGGAAAGAACATTTCCATAAACCTTGGAAAGGCAGATGCCATACTCTCTGAAAATGAGCAGATAAAGACCGAGGTACTCAAGCCAAATCAGAGGATAAAGGTCTATGTGCTTGAGGTAAAGAACAATCCCAGAGGCCCCAGGATCTCTGTTTCCCGTACCCATCCGGATCTGGTCAAAAAGCTTTTTGAGCAGGAGGCCGGCGAGGTCAGGGATGGCATAGTTGAGATCAAGGCCATAGCCAGGGAGGCAGGCTCAAGGACGAAGATGGCCGTGCTTTCCCATGATGAAAACGTAGATCCCGTGGGAGCCTGCGTAGGCGTCAACGGCACCAGAGTCAATTCAGTGGTGGACGAGCTTGGCGGAGAAAAGATAGACATCATAAACTGGGACGACAATCCGGCTTATCTCATAGAAAATGCCCTGAGCCCGGCAAAGGTCATAGTGGTCGTTGCCGATGAGGACATGAGGGAGGCAGAGGTCATAGTACCGGACAATCAGCTTTCTCTGGCCATAGGAAAGGAAGGCCAAAATGCCAGGCTTGCTGCAAAGCTGACCGGCTTCAAGATCGACATAAAATCAGAGACTCAGGCCCAGGAGCTTGGACTTTTCGATGAATTTGGAATAACGGCCCCCACCTATGATGAGGAGGGCAATATCATATATCCTGAGGCCGAGGAGGATGAGTATGATGAGTATGAGTCCTACGAGGATGAGGCCGGACAGGGATATGAGGACTATGAGTCCATAGAGGTTGAGGCAGATGAAGCAGCAGACGTCCCTTCGGAGGATGAAGCATATGCTGAGGAAGGAGAGCCTTCAGACGAAACAGATGGCTGAAAATGATCATGACGGCAGGCTGCCTCTCATGCTTGGACTTTGTCAGAGGGCAGGCAGACTGAAAAGCGGAGAATTTTCCGCAGAGGCCTCAATAAAGGACAGAAAGTGCAGGCTGTGCATCCTGGCATCGGATGCTTCAGAGAATACGAAAAAGAAATTTTCGGATATGTGTGCATACAGGGCTGTCAGGCTACTGTGTGCGGACATGGACAAGGAAGCTCTTGGCAGAGCGATAGGAAAAAAGGAAAGGGCTGTTGTTGCGATCTGTGATGAGGGCTTTGGCAGCAGGATCGCAGAGCTGATAAACGGAGGGAATGTGAATGAGTAATGACAATAATGAAAAAAAGCTGCAGGGAGGAGAGGGAACGGCTTCTGGGGAGCAGTCCGCACCCGTACGCAGAAAAAAGGTCAGTGTTGTATTCAGACAGCAGAATGCCCAGGGCCTGAAGGATCTTCCCAGGGGGCTCAAGGGCGCCGCTTATCAGACAGCTGTCAGGAGAGAAAAGGAACAGGCTGAAAAGCAGGGTACGGAAACGCTCCAGCCTAAGCCTCAGAAAAAGGGGCCGAGACCCCTTCCCGCAGGCACAAAGCCAGTAAAGCCTGCCGTATTCGGAACAGACAGTAAGCAGGAGATCAAGACTGCGGATAAGGAGGCGGCAGAAAAGCTTGCTGCCGCAAAGCCTGAGACCAAAGCTTCAGCAGAGGCCAAGACCGCTTCGGAGGCTCAGAGGACAGAGGAGCCCGCAAAGACAGAGGCTTCCGTAAACAGCGCTTTGGCTTCAGTTCCTGAAGAGGCAAAGAAAGCTGACGCAGCCAGGGAAGCAGAGGTGAAAAAGCCTGCCGCAGAGGAGCAGAAGCCTGCTAAGGAAAAGGCCGCAAAGCAGGATACGGAAAAAACTGCAAAGACAGCAGACAGTGTGGCCTCAAAGCCGGTAAACAGTGATGTAGGCAAGGTGCCCTCTGCAACACCCCAGATCAGGATAGTAAAATCCTATGCAGACTATGACGTTGCTTCCATCATTGCCAAGGCGACGGCTGCAAACAAGGCAAAGCAGGCAGCAGAAAAGAAGGCTCAGAGGAGCGGTGACCGCAGACAGCGGAGCGGAGCTCAGCCTCAGCAGTCTGCGGGCCAGTCAAGGCAGAGGGACGGACAGAGACCTGAGCGTGGCATGGGAGACAGCCGCAGGCCTGATCAGAGGCCGGGCCAATCAAGAGGTCCTGCTGGACGCGGCTCAAAGGATGGGCAGAGAGCATCTGCTCCGGCTTTTGATGCTCCCAACACAAAGAATACGGGAAGCAGGAACAAAAATGCCCATCAGAGAGACAGGTTTGACAAGAGGGACAAGTACAGAGACGATAATGTTGTCCAAAAGACAGGAAAGGGAGCCTTTATCAGGCCTGAGCCCAAGAAGGAAAAGCCTGAGGATGATATAAAGGTCATAATACTTCCCGAGAACCTGACCATCAGGGACCTGGCTGACAAGCTCAAGCTTCAGCCTTCTGTGATCATAAAGAAGCTTTTCCTTGAAGGAAAGATGGTGACTCCCAACACAGACCTCAGCTATGAGGAAGCCGAAGAGATCGCCATGGAATATGACATCCTCTGTGAAAAGGAGGAAAAGGTCGATGTCATCGCCGAGCTCCTTAAAGAGGCTGAGGAGGATGAAAAGGATATGGTTCCCAGAAGCCCTGTAGTCTGTGTCATGGGACATGTAGACCATGGAAAGACCTCGCTTTTGGACGCCATACGAAATACAAATGTGACCAGCCACGAGGCCGGAGGCATCACCCAGCATATAGGAGCTTCCGTAGTCAGAGTGGGAGACAGAAAGATAACCTTCCTGGATACTCCCGGACATGAGGCCTTTACAGCCATGAGGCTGAGAGGTGCCCAGGCCACGGATATTGCAGTGCTGGTGGTAGCCGCAGATGACGGCGTAAAGCCCCAGACCGTGGAGGCGATAAACCACGCAAAGAGCGCAGAGGTAGAGATAGTAGTTGCCATCAACAAGATAGACAAGCCTGGCGCTGATGTGGACAGGGTAAAGCAGGAGCTCACCGAGTACGGCCTCATTGCCGAGGAATGGGGTGGCTCCACCACCATGGTGCCTGTATCCGCAAAGACCGGAGAGGGCATCAGGGATCTGCTGGAGATGATACTGCTGGAGGCAGATGTGCTTGAGCTCAAGGCCAACCCCAATCGTATGGCCAGAGGCATAGTGATCGAGGCCGAGCTGGACAAGGGCCGCGGACCTGTGGCCACCGTGCTTGTACAGAAGGGTACCCTCAGGATAGGCGACAACATAGCCGCCGGATCCCGCCACGGCAAGGTAAGGGCCATGATAGACGACGAGGGAAAAAAAAAAAAAAAGGCAGGGCCTTCCACTCCCGTTGAGATAC
>CALWET010000085.1 GCA_944377385.1 uncultured Lachnospiraceae bacterium
ATTACCATTTTGATTATAACTATCTTGGTATCGAAGCCTTGATGGCCGCATATAATGAGTGTGATTATTATGTGGATCAGCAGAATGAATACTTCTGGAAAAACATCTGCCTGGTCAGGGATTTCCTGAAGGACAACATGCCAGAGGTAAAGCTCATAGAGCCTGAAGGCACCTATCTGCTTTGGATAGACTTCCGTGCCTGGGATATGGATCAGGATAAGCTGATACAGCTCTTCAAGGATCATGGCGTAGCCCTGAACAGCGGTACCAACTATGGACAATGCGGCAAGGGCTTCATACGCATGAACATAGCCACTCAGACCGCTGTACTTGAGGAGGCTCTGAAACGCATGAAGGCCGCTGCAGAGGATAGGCTGAAATAGAAAGGAGAGCCGCTGCATGCAAACATATTTGCTGCCAGCTAATAATCTATACGGCAACTGCCCTGTGGAGATCACAATACCGGATTCCTGGGAAATGACTGTTTGCTCTTTTGCTGGAGAACATTCTCCGTCATTGACATTTGAGGAAATTGCAGCAAAGATAAACACCCCCTCTGGAGTTCCTCCTATCCACGAACAGGCAAAAGGCTGCCGGGACGCTGTCATTATTTTGGATGACATTACCAGAGCGACACCTATAGGTTCTATTGCACGTGCTGTGATCCATGAATTGGAAGAAGCCGGGATGCCACGAAATAAAATTCGTTTTTTAGCAGCAGTAGGTACTCATCGCGCCATGTATCGAGAGGATTTTGTTCGTAAGTTAGATGAGGAGCTTGTAAGCGAATTCCCCACATACAGTCACAATCCTTTTTTCAATAACGTTTATCTGGGAAAGACCTCCTATGGCATACCCATAGAATTAAACGCCGATGCTGTAGCTGCTGATTTCAAGGTTGCTATTGGCTCTATCGCACCTCATGGTGCCGTAGGGCTGGCAGGCGGAGCTAAAACGATATTGCCTGGAATCGCTTCGATAGAAACGATACGAAGAAGCCATCTACTGCAACGTGGCCGCTGGAATAAGGAAGCGCCTGGCCGTCAGAATGCGTTAGAAGCAACCCACATTTTCAAATTAAATATGAAAATAGATGCCCTCTTGAACGGCAAAGGAGATATAGCTCAAATATTTGCTGGGGATCCAGGCCAGATTATCGATGATAATTACGAAGAAATAAAAGCCTTTTATAAGACTCCCAAAGCATCACCTATATTTTCGGAAGCTGGGGCGAGCACGGATTGTCTGGCCTCATGTATGATAATGACGATCCCGTTCCTGAGCATATACAACGCTATTTTGCCTTTTCTACATACCCAGATAAAGGTTATGGCCGTGCATGGCACTGCAGTGGTCCCAAAATGCGCTGGGTACAGCACTGGCACGAGATCCTGGAAGAACTGGGAGATGGACCCCTTTCTGTAGCGATCTATCCTTATGCTACAGTAGGCTATTTCGGCGAAAATGGTAATGGCTGAAAAACATCTCCTGTACTGGCTTTCGTTGTTACAATTTGTGTAAATTAAAGGTCAAACAAGGCCTCCTGTGTTTTATTCATCACAGGGGCCTTGATCGTGTCAAAAAGACTTTTATATCCTGTATATTGACTTCAGTAGCCTCTAACACATTTTCTTACAGCGCATATTCCTTCATAAGCTTTTCTCTGAACGCAGAATCTGTAGTGATACGCTTTAGGTCATCATAGCGGCCTTCATCGATCAATATACCATTGAGCCTTAATAGCCTGGCTTCACTCTCTCGTGCCATGTTTTGAGCCATATCCTTGGCCATATCTTTGGCCATGTTCTGGGCTATACCCTGAGCCATGCTCTTGGCCATGTTTTCGGCCATATCTTTAGCCATGTTTTCGGCCATTTCTTTGGCCATGTCCTCTGCCAGCTCCTCAGCCTGTATCTTTACATCCAAGTCATAGTCATATTCATCCGTAAAGTATCCCACGACTTCCTCCCCTCTCCTGCTCAGGTATTCTCTGAGGATGTCTTTCCTGATGCATTCTCTCACTGCATCCATGATCCCATGCTCAGGGTCCTCTTTGAATCTTTCTCTCGTTATACCTATAAACTCGCTATACTCCCTCAGCACCTCACAGCTCTCAAGGATCCTGTGTCCACTTCCCGCATTTATGTTTATGACCTTTACTTTGAGCTCAAGCTCCTTGTCTGCTTCCTTATCCTTAAAGGCATCAGTCAGTCTTAATTCGCTTTCCAGCGGATACGGTGCACTGCCATTGTAAAAAGTCACAAACTGTGGTGTGGGGATAAGTTCAAGCTTTTTATGATACCTGAGCTCCGTTTTTATGAGCTTTTCATATTCCCTCCCTGCATACATCAGCATACGAAGGGGCATATTTTTGTTTATCGTGCTCTGGTGCTCACACAGAAATAGGCGTTTTCCTCCTATCACTGCCGCCAGATCATTTTTCATCTTCATGAAGATGACGTCATCCAGCCTTACCTTTTCCACTGCCCCCTCATCCTTAAAATCTGTACCATAGAGGGCATTATAGAGACTCAGCAGGTTCCTTTCTGCATCCTGATCCGAATAAAACAGGTCAGTAAATACAGTATCCTTGTATTGTCTGTTTCCTCCCATGTGCTTGTTTCCTTTCTTATTTTATCATTTTTCCTCTGGGATGTATATGTCTGATGCACTGCAGATATGCTGAATAGATGTACACTTAGCTTAATGGAACTTAGACTGCAGTTTCTTCTTGAAATGGATCTTAGACTATTGTTTCTTCTTAGAAATAGATCTTGGACTGTTGTTTCTTCTTTGACTTGATATTATGACGCCTTTATTCTTTCAGCTCAGATATTTCAGACATTTCAGATATTCAGAAGTGGTTAAAGTATAGCGAAATAATAAAGTACTGTCCACTGGGATATTCAACAATGATCACCTGTTTTTTTCTACAGTTGCTCGATATGTAGAAAATAAGCTCTTGTTTTTGTGCAGCTTTTAGGATGTATGGCAGAACTGTCCTCTATAGAATCAGCTTTTGCAACATATGATAAAGGCTGCCGGTCCATTTATTTTGACTGGCAGCCCCTTTTATATCCTATCGGCTTACTTATCTCTCGTAAACGAATCTTCCATCTACGATGGTGGCATCCACCTTTGTGCCTAATATGTCATCGGCAGGGATGGTAAAGATGTCCTGGCTGAGCACCACCATATCAGCATAATAGCCCGGCTTTATGCGCCCCTTTACATTTTCCTCAAAGCTCACATAGGCAGATTCATATGTATAGGCATCAACAGCATCATAGATGTCCATGCACTCAGCAGGATAAAATCCGCCCGCTGGCTCTCCTTTTAGGTTCTTTCTTGTGACTGCACAGTAAAGATTTGCTATGGGATCCATGTCCTCTACCGGACTGTCGGTGCCAAAGCTCTCATGCACGCCAAGCCTTCTCAGAGTATCAAAGGCATAGCTGGTAGCGGCCAGCTCGCTGCCTACCCTGTCCTCCAGTACCGTCATGTCGTAATGCAGGAATATTGGCTGTACCAGGGCCAGTATATCGCTTTTGGCAAATCTTTCCAGCATGGGCATATCCGTGATCTGACAATGGACTATACCATGGCGTCTCGGGTTCCTGCCGTCTCTGATGATCTTTTCATAGGCGGTAAGCATCATATCTATAGCCCCATCTCCTATGGCATGCACAATCACACTGCACCCGTTCTCATCAGCCAGGCGAATCATCTCATCCAGCCCTTCCTCCGTCATGGTGGGTATACCGCAGGTGGAGGGATCGTCATGATAAGGCTTTCTCATAAGGGCAGTACGTGCGCCCAGACTGCCGTCCACAAACATTTTTAATGGCCCTATCTTAAAGAAGGAATCACCCACGCCTGTTTTGTAGCCTGCCGCCAGGAATTCCTTAAAGCCCTCTGGCTCCATGAAATTGGCCTGCTCATATACCCGGACTGTAGGCTCATTTGCCTGTATGTTTTTAAAGGCCTCCACCATGTCGCGCCATTTGCCATTCCTTATATCCATGGTCTGGACCGAGGTCACTCCACACTCAGCCGCATGAGCCATGGCAAGCCTGAGCTCCTCCTCTATATCGGAAACCGTTTCCTTGGGGATGATGCAGCTTGCCTGAGACAGGGCATTTTCTCTGAATATACCGTTTGGCTCGCCATTTTCGTCAAGATCTATGGCTCCGCCCGGATTCGGCACAGTATCTCTGGTGACTCCCGCCAGCTTGATGGCAGGAGTGCTGGCTGTAAGTATGTGTCCGCAGGCCCTTTCAAGTATCATCGGATAACCAGGGGCCATATCATCCAGGTCCTGACGATAAAGCAGCCTTTTTTCATCCTTAAAATAATCCTGGTTCCAACCTATGCCATAGAGCACTGTCCCTGGAGCCGGATGATGCTTTTCTATGAACTCCTGTACCCTGCGCTTTACCTCAGCTATGCTGTCTGATCCGAGTAGCTGGATATTTGCCAGATTTTGCCCCACATTATACATATGCTGGTGGCTGTCATTGAAGCCGGGCACCAGCGTACGTCCCTTTGCGTCATAAAGCCTTGCATCCTTTGGAGCTCTGTCAAGGATCTCGCTGTTTTTTCCGACAGCGCTTATGATACCATCCTCACAAAGCACGGCTTCCTCAAAATGTCCTTTTTCCACATAGACCTTTGCATTATATATGACCAGCGCTGACATTTACTTGTCCTCCATCATCTGCTTTTTAAATATGGCCTCATAAAGTATGAGCCCCACTACGGGTACACAAAGTCCGAATATGGAGGTCATGGGATCCTCCACCAGGGTATTGATGGCCAGCCCCGCCATGATTGCGATGATTATATATATAAGGGCAGGGTAGAACCATACCTTGTAGGGCCTCTTCATATCCGGATACTTCTTCCTGAATATCTTTACCGCATAGAATACGAGGCTGTTGAATATAATACCGCAAAAGGCCACAAGGCTGGTCAGCTCGCTCAGATTCCTGGTACATATCAGGGCTATGGAAACGATGGCTGACACTATCAGGGAATTCACCGGAGTCTTATATACAGGATGAAGCTTTCCAAGGCTCTTAAAGAATGCCCTGTCCTTTGCCATGGCATAGTAGGTACGTGGAAATACCATTACACAGCCGTTCAAAGAATTGAATATGGCCAGTACCATGGCTATGGCTACTATTATGCCTCCCGCACTGCCGAAGAGGACGTTTGCAGCCTCTGTTCCAAGGTAATTGTTGCCGGAATCTATCATGG
>CALWET010000086.1 GCA_944377385.1 uncultured Lachnospiraceae bacterium
AGAGCCCGCCCGCTGTGGTAAAATTGAAGTATGACAAAACACTCAAAATACCATAAAAAGTATACAGGATTTGGGGAAGTCTGAATAAGACATATCTTTTATCTTCTCTTTGTAAGAAAAAGAAGAAGGAGTGTTGCTCCATCATCAATTATTTGATGATTTTGCAGGTCCTTATATATTATAAAATCATATTTTAGCTTTTGACATATTATAGCAATTTGATGCTTTTTCAGCTACCCTCTCATCACTCCACCCTTTTTCAATGCTATTACCAATATCGGTATCAGCACGATGTGCAGGATGATCCCGGGTATTGAATTTGTAAAGGCGCCGGCAAGGAAGGCCGCCCAGGTAAAAGCCGATCCGCTGAGGCCAAGAAGCAGCGCCATGACAATTCCCCATATCAGACGTCCGCCAAGCATGGCCCCGATCAGGGCTATATATATGCTGAAGATCCCCTGGGGCAGCTTTTTATAAAGCAGCCCGGATATCAGTCCATAGGCCGCAAGCTCAAAGCACATGGCTGCGCCTGTGGGAAACAGCGGAGGCATCCCGAACATGGCGAAGCGCAGAAGAGGCGCCACAGCCCCTACGAGCATGGCCCATACCGGACCACAGATAAAACCCGCCAGCAGCACAGGTATGTGCATGGGACTCAGCATATTGCCTATCTGCTGTATCTGCCCTGTAAGGAAGGGCAGCACCAGACAGAGTCCAAGGCATATGGCTGCCAGTACCAGCTGTCTTACCGAGTAAGTATTTGTTCTGTTCATTTCATTTCTCCCTTTCAAAAAATTTCCGTCTTGAACGGGAGCCACGTCCTTGGGACGTGATTAAGCTTGTTGTCTGTCTTACTTATGAAATTTGGCCGTGCTGGTTTACACTGCCATATAGGGCAGCAGCTTGGCGGCTGTTTTTTGCTTTAGCCTGTTATAATAAGGAATGTTATAATAAGGAGCTAAGCGTATCTACCGCATCCTCTATCAGCCCGGATAAGGGCAGCGATCTCGTACCTGCCACGATATTTCTGCATAGGTTTACCGGCAGAAGCAGCTTGACCGCTTCGCTTTGCCCTATGGCTACCGCCATGGCAGGGGTTATCTCGCCCTGCATCGAATCTGCGGCAAGTATGCCTACAGGCCCTATGATCATATCGGCTCTGCGGCACGCCACCAGCACTGGATTTTCGCCTGTGGCACCGCTGTCTGCACCTGCCTTTAACATGGCTGAGGTGGCGAGTGCATTCGTTCCTATGGCCAAAAGCTCGCAGTCAAGCCCCGCTTCCTTTATCCTCTTTATCAAAAGCTGTCCGGTGCGACCTCCTTGCCCATCTATTATGACTATCTTCTTTTTCTCCAAGCCCCTCTCCTTATTACGCATACTAGATCACGCCTGCTCTTTACCCAGATACTCCAGTATCTCCTCTGCGTTTGTATCGGGCTTTACCCTGGGCATGGCCTTTTCTATGTATCCGTTTTCGTCAATGATGTATGTGGTACGGACCACTCCAAAGCTCACCTTGCCATACATCTTCTTTTCCTTCCATACATCATAGGCCTTTATGGCGGATAGCTCAGGATCTGAAAGCAGTATAAAGGGCAGCTCATATTTGTCCGCAAATCTCTGATGCGAAGCTGTACTGTCCTTGCTTATGCCTATGACCACCACGTCCCTGTCCCTGAACCCCTGGTAATGAGCGGCAAAGGCACAGGCCTGCCTTGTACATCCCGGCGTATTGTCCTTTGGATAAAAGTAAAGCACCACCTTTTTACCGAGATAGTCAGAAAGCCTGACTGTATTTCCATCCTTGTCGGAAAGCTCTATCTCCGGTGCCTTTGTTCCTTTTTCAAGCATATGTCTCCTCCTTGTTGATGCTATCCTCTGCGCAGCTTATCTGTACTCTTTATGTCTTATCGGTCCTATGCGCAGCTTATCTGTCATCCACACATATATCAGCCAGGCGGAAATCAACCAGGCTGCGCAGATCCTCCGGTGCAAGCTCCACCTGAAAGCCGATCCTGCCGGCACTGAAATATATGGTTTCAAAGTCCCCAGCGCTCTCATGGATCGTGGTCACAAACTGCTTTTTCATGCCTATGGGCGAGCAGCCGCCATGTATATATCCAGTAAGAGGCAGAAGCTCCTTGGATTTTATCATGGCTATGCTCTTTTCGCCAACCGCTTTTGCAGCCTTTTTGAGATCCAGTTCCCTGAGCACAGGTACCATAAACACATAATGCTCCTTTGAGGCTCCCACAGTCACCAAAGTCTTAAACACCCTGTCAGGATCAAGGCCCAGCATGGCAGCCACTTCTCCTCCGCTTGGCGCCGTCTCTCCGGCCTCGTACTCATAGCTCCTGTAATTCAGCTTCTTCTGCTCAAGAAGCCTCATGACATTTGTTTTTTCCTGCTTCTTCATCTATGGCTCCATCCTCTTTTACAGCTCAAGGCCCTTTGCTATATCCTTTAAGGTCTCCGCAGATTTCAGGAGCTTTTCCGTTTCCAGCTTATTAAGAGATATGGGCACATGCGTCTCTGCTCCGTCTTTTCCGAGTATTGCCGGCATGCTGAGAGCTATATCATCTATGCCATACTCCCCATGAATCATTGTGGATATGGGCAGTATCGACTTTTCATCCCTGACTATGACCTCGCATATGCGCTTTACTGACATGGCAATACCATAATAGGTGGCCTGTTTTTTCTGAATGATCTCATAGGCGCTGTTCTTTACGCTTTCTGCTATCTCCTTCATGGCCCTGGCATGGTCAAAATGCCCTCTCATCTCGCAGAAATCGTCTATGGGGATACCGGAAACATTGGCACTGCTCCATACGGCTATCTCACTGTCCCCGTGCTCTCCTATGATAAAGGCATGGACGCTCCTGGAATCCACCGACAGGTGCTCTCCCAGCAGATATTTGAATCTGGCAGTATCAAGCACTGTCCCTGAGCCTATGACTCTGTTTTCCGGAAGCCCGCTCAGCTTTACGGCAGTATAGGTCAGTATGTCCACGGGATTTGAAACTATAAGCAGTATGCCCTTGTAATCTCTTTTTGCTATCTCGGGTATGATGCTCTTAAATATCCCTACATTTTTGTGTACCAGGTCTATCCTTGTCTCGCCAGGCTTTTGATTGGCCCCTGCAGTAATGACGATGATACCTGCATCTATTATGTCATCGTAATCTCCAGCATATATCTTCATCTGTCCTGAAAACGGCACTCCATGGGCTATGTCCATGGCCTCGCCCTCTGCCTTGTCATGGTTGGCATCCAGCAGCACCATCTCAGAAAAAAGCCTGCTCTGCATAAGGGCAAAGGCCGTAGCCGCTCCTACAAAGCCGCAGCCTATGACCGCAACCTTCCTTATATCTATGTCTGCTGCATTGCTGTTCACATCCATATCCTTCCTCCTTTCTGCCAAAAGCCGGCATTTAGGCAAAAGCTGCACGGGCTGTACCTCACAGCCCGGCCATAAAAACGATCCTTCTTTTTAATATTTTACTCCATGCAGGAGATTTTACATAGCTTTAACTTGAATCATTCTGAAAAATGTTGTATTTTCATTTTCTGGAAAATGCAGGGAAAGGAAAATGAGATGGAAAAGAATGTAAAAGAGAGCTCTGGTACCATGATCGACATGACAGTGGGCAGCGTTACGGGCCATATAATGCGTTTTGCCCTGCCCATGCTCATAGGATATATTTTCCAGCAATTCTACAGCATGGTAGATACGGTCATCGTTGGAAAATTCGTAGGTGTCCACGCCCTGGCCGGCGTTGGCTCCACCAGTGCCATCAGCTTTATGATCATAGGCTTCTGTACAGGCATATGCGCAGGCTTTTCCATACCTGTTTCGCAAAGCTTTGGTGCCGGCGATCACCGTCAGCTGAGGCGATACATTGCAAACAGCATCTGGATATCCCTTATTTTTTCTGTTTTTGTGACGTTGCTGGTATGCTCCCTTACCGCAGGGATACTCCATCTTATGAATACCCAGCCTGATATCTACCAGTATGCCTATGACTATATTTTTATCGTATTCGCCGGCATACCGGCCACCATACTTTACAACCTTACCTCCAGCATGATCAGAGCTTTTGGAGATTCAAAAACTCCCGTATATTTTCTGCTGCTGAGCTCTGCCCTCAATATAGTCCTTGACCTTGTATCCATCATATACTGGGGCATGGGAGTAAAGGGCGCAGCCTATGCAACCATTTTCTCTCAGTTTGTTTCCGGTGCACTGTGCGCTGTATATATGTACAGGCATTTTGAGATCATACATTGCTCCAGGGACGAGCTTGCTCCAAGCCCTCGTCATATAAAGCATCTGCTTTACATAGGAGTTCCCATGGGGATACAGTATACCATTACCGCCATAGGCTCCGTCATACTCCAGACTGCCGTAAACGGTCTCGGATATATGTCCGTGGCTGCCATCACGGCGGGGACCAAGATCCGCACTTTTTTCTGCACTCCCTATGATGCCCTCGGCGGCACCATAGCTACCTTTGCCGGACAAAATGTGGGGGCCGGCAGGATGGACAGGGTCCGTTCCGGAGTCATAAGCTCCATGCGCATAGGCTGTATATATTCCATAGCAGCTCTTGTGATCATGGTGATCCTTGGGCGGCCTCTGTCCCTTTTATTCCTTGATTCCGAAGAAACAAAGATCATGAGTATGACCATGTTTTATCTTGTAGCTGATGCCGCCTTCGGTATGCTCCTTACCGGTGTCAATGTGTTCAGATTCTGCATGCAGGGCATGGGCTTTTCAGGGCTTGCCATACTTGCAGGTATACTTGAGATGATAGGCCGCAGCGCCGTAGCCTTCCTGCTGGTCCCCATCTTTGGCTATCCTGCTGCCTGCTTTGCCTCTCCTGCTGCCTGGCTGCTGGCAGATATGTTCCTGCTGCCTGGCTGCTTTTGGTGCATAAAAAGGCTCCGCAGGAGCGCGGAGCCTTAAGGCCTTATATCCGTTTTGGCAGAACACCTTGTTTTCAATTTATCAGGCAGGCCTGTATCTATATGCAAATGCTATCTAAGGCCTGCTCCTGCCTGTGGACGGTCACTGCGAAAGACTATCTTTCCCGTAGAAGCATCCATACTGTCCACTATAGCAAGGGATTCGAGACGCACGCCCCTTTCCCTGAGCTCTTTGCCTCCCGGCTGAAAGCCCTTTTCCACTGCAACACCGCAGCCGCAGAGCTTTGCACCTGACTGTTTTATGATCTCGATCAGTCCGTCCATGGCTGCTCCATTTGCAAGGAAATCGTCTATGACCAGCACCCTGTCCTCCGGACCCAGAAAGCTCTTTGAAAGTATGATGTCATAAACCCTGCCATGGGTATAGGAAGTGACCTTTGAAGTATAGACATCACCGGCTATGTTTTTGGTCTGATTTTTCTTTGCAAATATCATGGGCACACCGAACACTCTGGCCACCTCTATGGCTATGGCTATGCCCGAGGCCTCTATGGTCAGCACCTTGGTCACATCACAGTCTGCAAACAGCCTGTGGAACTCCTCAGCTATGGCCGTGATCAGCTCCGGATCTATCTGGTGATTCAGAAAAGAATCCACCTTAAGTATATCACCTTCTTTTACTGTACCGTCTCTGCGTATCCGTTCCTCCAAAAGCTGCATAGCCTCTCCTTTCCAGTACCTGATATGATATAACGAGCCCTGCAGAGCTCTGTGTATGCACAGAAAGCTCCCTGTGGCTGTTCCCTTACAAATCCGTCAGGCAGTATGCTCTGACACCTATTATAAAATATATAAGTGATTTTATCACACTTCTAAAATTATTTACACAAAAAGCTCTGTACATTCATGACACTTTGTGCTAATTTTGTCATATAAACTTGCCTTAGGCATGAAAAGGGGGAATTTACTATGTTAAAGCGCAGAAGCGTAGGTCTTTGCATCGTTTTCAGCATCATAACCTGCGGTATCTATTATCTGTACTGGCTTTACCAGATAGCAGAGAACATGAATTATATCGACAGAGAGACAAAGGGTGCCTCAGGCGGTGCCGTACTGCTGTTTTCCATAATCACCTGCGGAATATATGAGCTGTACTGGTTCTACCGTACTGGAGAAAGGATAAACAGGCTTCACCAGAAATGGAACGATCCCTCAGGCAGCCTTCACATCCTCTATCTTGTGCTCGGCATCTTCGGTCTTGGCATAGTTACCATGGCCCTGATGCAGTCCGAGATAAACAGATACATCGACCGTGATGCAGATGTGGTCAATATCTGATGATACAGGCACTGACTAAGGAGAACAGATCTTTTGCAAAGCAGTGATAAAAATGATATAAGAAAGAGATCAAGGCAGCTCATAGCTATGAGCTGCCTCGTTGTAATATGCGGTATTTTATATGCCATTTATCTGCAGCTTGGCGGGCCTGGTCTTCCCTGCTTTTTCCATGCCCTTACCGGACTGTACTGTCCCGGCTGCGGCATCACACATATGTGTCTCTATCTTATCAGCCTTGATCTGAACTCTGCCTTTCACAGCAACCCCGGGCTCTTTGTCATCCTGCCCCTGATACTGGTCCTCACCTTGCGCGAGGCCTACAGATACATTCGATATGGAAACAGGCCTGAAAGCCGCATCGACCGCATCCTCTGGATCATCCTGATCATATGGCTGGTACTGTGGGGCATACTGCGAAATCTCTAAGCTTTTGCCTATCCGGCCCTATAATAAAGGCCCGGAATCTGCTCCGGGCCTTGTGATCTATATTAAAGATCTCCTGTTCAGAGATCACATCCTCTCTGACTCCCATTCAAGGACGCTTCCGCTGTAGGCATCTATCTTAAACTCATACTCCATGCCTCCGTGGTACAGCTCGCCCTCGTACTCAAGCCTGCCGTCATCATAATCAAGCTTGATCCATATGTCCTGAGCCGAGGCTCCCGGAACTCTCTCCAGCACCTTTGCCTTTGCATCGTCTATGGATATGGTAGCTCCCTGGGTGCTGCCTGCTCCCGCTCCATTTCCCTGTCCCCCTCTGTTCTGCATAAAGGCACGGTCATCCATCTCCTGATCAAAGCCTACTATCTCGCCGGATGTGGCATCTATGGTATAGTCATACTCGGTCCAGTCATTTGTCACAAACTCCACATCGTATACCACAGCTCCGCGCTCTATGTCACGCTTGATCGTGATGTAAGCTATGTCTGCATCGCTGACGCCTGCATTTTCAAGGGCTATCTGCTTTGCCTCCTCCTCGGTGAGCTCAGGCTCAAGGATGGCTCCGCTTCCGTTAGGGCCCTGGACCCCTGCTGTCTGTCCCTGGGACTGAGGAGCAGTGTTATTGCTCTGTCCGGCAGCTGCAGGACCGGATCCTACGGCTCCGCTGGCCCCGGCCTCAGGGCTTTCATTCATGGCTATGTCCACTGCTGCCTGAGTGGTCTCTGCTGCCACAGTACCAGCGGGCGTTATAGCCTCCTCTATGACCACTCCGGTGAGAGCATCTATATCATACTCATATTCCTTGTCTCCGGAGGTGAACTTTACCTCGTAATAAAAAATTCCATCATGGCTGTCAAGGCCGGATACGCTGAAATCTGCCTGATCTGCGCTGACTCCGGCCGCTTCAAGGGCAGCCTCCTGAGCTGCATCTATTCCTATGTAATCTGCCATGCTCTGCTGCTTCTGTCCTGAAGCACAGCCCGAGAGCAGGATCGCTCCAGCTAAAACCGTTACTGCCGCCAATCTTTTGTAAAACTTCATACTTGCCTCCTGATGTTGTGCTATATTCTGTCCGCCCTGTTTTTATGCCTGCATTTTCTTTCCATCTCCACAGGTCATGCTCACCAGCAGCGGCGCTTTGTTTTGCCTTACACCAGAGATATTATACAATGATTCTTAAAGATTTATTAGAAAAAGAAGATTTTTTATTTTTTTAATGGCTTAAAATAAGGGGTTTTCCATTTCATTATTTTAATTTGTTACTAATTTGTCGCTAAGGGTCCCTCTATCTTAGCTCCCTCATCCGAGAGAGCACCTCAGTCTCATCCCTGATGCTGTATATGCCGCCCCTGTGCTCCGTGGAAAGGCTGGCTGCCGTCACGCCAAACTCAGCTATATGATAAAGCTCCTCCTGCACAAGCTCTCCTGGCGCCTTTGCAAGCCTGAAAAATCTGCTCAGGGCGCTGCCGAAAAATATATCTCCCGCACCCGTGGTATCAAGCGGCTTTACCTTTGGAGCCTGGACAAAGCCCTTGTTCCTGCCGTTGGAATAAAAAACGCCCTTTGCTCCCATGGTCACGAACACCAGCGAGGCCCCATATTCACTAATGATCCTGTCTGCCCCCTCCTCCGGAGATATATCCCAGAGAAAGTCCACCTCTTCATCGCTTATCTTGATCACGTCAGCCTGAGAAAGCCCCCATTTTATCTCCTCTGCTGCCCTGTCCATACTGTCCCAAAGCGGTCTGCGCAGGTTTGGATCAAAGGTGATGAGCTTTCCCCTTTGTCTTGCATATTCAACAAGCCTGCGGGTAGTGGTACGGATGGGCTCATCCGTCAATGAGAGGGTGCCGAAATGAAAGCATCCTGCTTCATCCACAAGGCTCAGATCACATTCATCAAAGCTCAGGCAGATATCTGCCCCCGGCTTTCTGGCAAAGCCAAACCTTCTTTCTCCATTTTTATCAAAGGTGACAAAGGCCAGGGTAGTAAAGGCCTCATCGGTACTTACTATGCCTCTGGTCTCTATCCCCAGCTCCTGCAGTGTGGCTGTAAGCAGCTCGCCAAAGGGATCCCTGCCCACCTTTCCTATAAAAGCTGTGCTTGAGCCATAACGGCTCAGGGCTGCAAGCAGATTGCAGGGGGCTCCTCCGGGATTTGCCGAAAGCTCAGGATAGCCATATTCATTTGTTCCTGTAGCTGCAAGGTCTATAAGCAGCTCTCCCATAGCACACATGTCGATCATAATATCACCTTGAATCTGCTGCCCTTTCCAGGCTCGCTTTCTACGCTTATGCTGCCTCCGTGTAGCTCCACTATCTGCCTTACCATGGAAAGCCCAAGACCAAGGCCCGATCCGGTCTGTCTGGAGGGATTGACCTGATAAAAGCGTCTCCATATCCTGTCCTGATCCTCAGAGGCTATGCCTATGCCATCATCCTCCACGGAAAATATCACCTTGCCCTCGGCATCTTTTTTCAGAGAAGCAGCTATATGCCCTCCCTCTTTTCCGTATTTCCTTGCATTGTCCAAAAGATTGTTTATGACCCTGGAAAAAAGGTAGGCATCCACCTGGGCATGTACGTCCTTTTCTATGTCAGTGCTGAGGCTTATACCCTTTTCTCCTGTATCCTGCTCGTCACAGAGCACGGCTACGAGCTCGCTCAGATCCGTATCCTCAAGATCCAGCTTTTTCGTGCCGAAATCCAGTCTGGTAATGTCCAGGAGCCTGTCTATGAGCACGGACATCCTGGCCGCCTGTCGGCTTATGACAGACAGGCCCTCTTTGTACTCATCCATACTGTCTGCATATTTTTCAAGATATGCGCACTGGGCCGTTATGACCGCCGTGGGAGTGCGAAGCTCGTGAGAGGCATCAGAGGCAAACTGCTTTTCTGCCTCAAAGGAGGATTCCAGCCTTTCAAACATCTGGTCAAAGGCCAGGGCCAGCCGGCCGGCTTCATCCGTGCTCTGATAACCCTCAGAGATTCGTTTTTTCAGATCCCTGCCCTCACTTATGCTGCTGGCCAGCTCCGTGACCGAGGCTATGGGCTTCATGGCCCTTCGGATCATAAAATAGCCTCCTGCGGCTGCCAACAGGATGATGACAGGCAGTATGATCAGAAATACTGTCATGCTCCTGCCAACGGAATCATCCATGGAGGGGGCCTCGGTAACTCCTCTTACCCAGATGCCTTCCTCCCAGCTGGATGGCACATAGAGGTCAAATATCAGATAGGTCTCCCCTTCTCCGGCGATCTCCTTTGTCATGCCGTTTTCCAGAGCCTCCGTCACAGGAAAGCCCGGGGGCACCTCTCCTGCCAGCACCGCTCCCTCATTGTTATATACTACCGTATATACTCCATCCTCATAGAAGCTGAAGCCGGTCTCAAAGGAAAGACGTCCGTTTTCATAGCTTATGCCCTCTATGTCCTGCCGCACTATCCGTGACAGCAGATTCCTGGCATCATTTTCTGCCACGCTGCTGCCAATGACCAGTATAAGCCCCAGGCACAGCACTGCTATCAAGGCCATGAAGGCCGTGAACCACAGCGTCAGTCTGAGTTTTATGGACATTTTATGCTTCATTTTCCGTCCCTCAATACCCAGCCGGAGCCCCATACAGTATGGATAAGCTTTTCCTCTCCGGGCTTGTCTATCTTTTTCCTGAGATAGCTGATGTATACGTCTACCACATTGGTGCCGCCCTCATAGTCGAAATTCCATACGTGCTCCTCTATCTGATCCCGGGACAGCACACGGCCCTTGTTTGCAGCCATGTATTTCAATATGGAATATTCCCTGGCTGAAAGCTCTACCGTCCTTTGGCCTCTGCGGACCTCGTGACTGGCAGTATCTATGCTCAGATCGCCTATGGTTATGACACTGGTTCCCTGGCCGGTCCTGCGTCTGGTCATGACCCTGATACGGGCCAGGAGCTCATCAAAGTCAAAGGGCTTGATCAGGTAATCATCCGCTCCGAGATCCAGCCCCTTTACCCTGTCAGATATGCTGTCCCGGGCTGTAAGAAAAAGCACAGGCAGGCTGCTGCCGCTCTCTCTGAGCTCCTTTACCACTTGGTATCCGTCCTTTTTCGGCATCATGACATCCAGCACAGCTCCGTCATATTCGGCGCTCCTGAGATATTCCAGGGCCTCGGCCCCATCAAAGCAGGAATCCACGCTGTAGCCCTCTTTTTCAAGGGCCTTTGAGATGAGCCTGTTCATGTCCCGCTCGTCCTCGGCTATTAAGATCCTCATATCAAACCTTTCTGCAAAAGCGATCTCAAATCCCGCAGGAAATCCCCGGGCAAATATCAGTCTGAGCCTCCGGAGAAAAAGCCTGCGGAATGTTATTTTCCTTTTATCGTCCTACGTTTATTATATTAACAGAAAAATATTAAAATACAGTTAGAGCCTTTTAAGAAGAGCCGACAGCTCCGAAAGGCTGTATATGACATGATCCGGTACTACCTCGTCGTAGCTGACTGCGCCCCGCGAGGCAAAATGGCAGGTGAGTATGCCTGCGTTTTTACCGCCCCTTATATCAGAGCTCAGGCTGTCGCCGACTATGATGGCCTGGTCCCTGCGAAAGCCCGTTATCTCTGAAAAGACTATATCAAAGAAACGTGCCGAGGGCTTTTCCGCTCCCAGCTCCTGAGAAATAAATATCGACCTGAAATATCTTCTGAGCCCTGAATCGTCCAGCCTGCGGTTTTGTATGTCAGTGCTGCCGTTTGAAACCATGTAGAGCTCGTAGCTTCCATAAAGCTCCTCAAGGATGCTGAGGGCTCCAGGCATGAATATGTGCTGAAGAGAAAGCTCATGCTCATAGCATTTTTCCACCTCGATCCCATCAAGGTCTATGGAAAATTCCTGAAAAAGCATGCCAAAGCGCCGTGACATAAGCTCCTCTCTGCCTATCTCCTGAAGCTCAAGCCTTTTCCAGAGCATGCTGTTTATCTCGTGATAGCGTTCTACCATCTGCTCATTGGGAGTTATCCCGAATTTTTCAAGCGCAGAACTGAAAGCTATGGCCTCTCCCGCCTTAAAATCAAGCAGCGTGTCATCCAGATCAAAAAGTACATATCTTATCATATGAGTCCCTCGAAAATGTGAATCCCTTTAAAAACCTCGCCTGCAAAAGCCTCTTTATCTCCTGTCCCGCCTGACGGCCATGGCTCAGCCTCCGCCTGACAGCCATGACTCAGCTTCCGCCCGACGGCCATAACTCAGCCTATTATAAAGCCAAACATGAATGAAAGCTCTGCAGGGCTATGGACTGTACAGGCCACCGTGTCCTCGGATATACGCCTTACTCCGGGATGCCCAAGGGCTGCTCTTGCCAGCTGATGCTTCTTAAGCCTTACCCTCATCTCAAAGGTGTCAGGGAGCTCCAAAAGAGCAGCCGGAGCCGCCAGCGCCTCTGCCACGCCCTCCTTTATACGTATGACTGCATCTCTTGGATGTATGTTAAAGGTAGAATTTCCCCGACATTCCTTTACCGGCACCGTGACTATATCCGGTATCTCTTCCTTTGCCCTCCTGCATATGCCTGCGTCTCCGCTTATAAATATGGAAGGCACCCCCTGCTGAGCTGCATAAAGAGAATTTAGGGTAAATTCCGATGCCAGCCTTCCGTTTATCTCCAGACTGGCCACATTCTCATATTTTGTGGTATGGGCCAGAGGGCTCTCGTCTGAGCCCGCAGGGGAATGGTAGCCTATGTACAGCGCCCCCGCATATTTTTCATCTATTCCCGCCATCATGGAAGCAGGATGACAGGCCCAACCCCTCATGAGCCTTACGCCCTGGGGCAGCATGTCGTGTATCAGATTCCTGGCAGTGCCGTGTCCGTCCCTGACCACCGCCTCATGGCCTGCTTCAAGGATGGCCTCACAGGCGGCAGCCACCTCCTTTGTCATTTGCAGGCAGGCTGCCTCGTAGCCATCCTGCCCCTTTTCCGTCTCGCTCCAGGAGGTAACATCCGTAACGCCCTCTATATCAGCACTGATGAAATATAGCCTTTTGTCCATTTTTCTCTTCCTTTCAGCAAAGCTGTCAACATTTTTTATGACCATCTCCAAACTTATCCACAAAATCTCTGAGGCCCATGTAGAAGCTTCCGCCTATGCCCCTTGTGGTCTCGGCATGGTAAAGAGAGCTGATGATGGCCTCCTCCACGGCCTCTACCGCAGCCTCAAATACCATATCTATATTTTCATCATAGAACATCCTGGTCTCAAGGATGTTTCTGTCACTGTAATGACTCAGCCTGTTTGCCGTAGTAAAGGCCATGGCTATATCTCCGCTGCCGTTTCCACTGTAGGAGCCCACTCTGCCAAGAGCTATCATGGCCCTCTTTGCGGTGCGCTTTAGCTGCCTTTCATTAAGGGGCACATCAGTGGCAATGAGCATGATGATGGAGCCCTTGTCCTTTTTGCTGCCATCAAAGCCCCCTGAAGCAGCTCCCATATCATACGAAGCCGAGCCTCTGACCTCATCACCGGACAGCTTACTTTCAGATCCGCTTCCTGGCTTGCTGTCATACACGGAGGTATCATAATGCCTGCCACCTATGACCAGATTTCCGGCGGATCCGAAATTTGACATGACCAGGGCCCCTATCGTGTAGTCGGTCCCGTCCGTCGATATTATCCTCGATGCAGATCCTATACCTCCCTTGAGGCCAAGGCAGACCATGCCTGTGCCTGCGCCCACACAGCCCTCCTCAAAGCTGTCAGCAGCTCCTTCAAGAGCCTGCCTTACATGCTCCTTCCTTACATGCATGCCTCTGATGTCATTGACCCGTCCGTCATTGCATTCCGTTATGACGCAATTGACAGTACCCGTCTCCCTGCCTATGTCACTGTTTTTTTCAAGCATGTATTCCGTGAGAGCTTCATAAGCAGTACCCACATTCAGGGTATTGGTCATGATGATGGGAGTCTCTATGGATCCAAGCTCCTCTATCTGTACAAGTCCGGTACTCTTTCCAAAGCCATTTATCACTGCCGCTCCAGCCATTACCTTGTCATGGAAGATGTCTCCTTCATGGGGCAGCACTGCCGTCACTCCAGTATGTATATCCCTTTCCTGGTCTATGAGTCTGACCTGCCCGACCTTTACGCCCGGCACATCAGTTATCAGATTTTTGGCTCCCTGGCTCCATTTTGAATGAAGCTCAAAGCCGCTCTCCCTTGGAAGTCCCATATCTATCCTCCGATCCTTTATATGAAATACTCATCTGCTTTAAGGCTTTACTTATAGCTGCGCCCTGAAAACTCTATCACTCCCTTTGCAAGCACCAGCATGGGATCTATGTAATATTCCGGAAGCCTTTCCTCTTCCTTGATCACGGAAAGCTCTGTGCAGCCGAGTATGACTCTGTCACAGCCTGCATCCCGAAAGGCCCGATCTATACGGGAAAAGCTGTCTTTGTCGCAGCTTATCCCTGCCTTTATACAGTCGTATATCTGATGCATGACCTCTCCTTGAATATCTCTATCCGGGCACCAGGGCTCAAGGCCTGCTGCTCTCAGCCTCTGCTGATAAAGCCCTGTCCTGATGGTCCCATCTGTGGCCATGATCCCCACCAAGGGAGCCTTTTCCCCGGTCATACCCAGCTTTTCCCTTGCTTCAGCCACTGTCATGTCCAGCATATGAAGGAGCGGTATCCTGAGCTCGTCCCTGATCATATCAGCAAAGTAATGGGCCGTATTGCAGGTGATGCCTATGGCAGAGCACCCAAGCCCTTCCAGCATCTGGGCATCAGAAAGCAGCTGTCTGCGTACAGTCTCCGTATCCCCGCTCAATATGGCCTCCGTGCGATCAGGCATGGAGGTATCACTGAGTATGATCATTTCCACATGGTCCTGATCCTTTTCCGCCCTTGTATGTTCAGTTATCAGCTTATAAAAAAGCTGTGTTGCCAGCGGCCCCATGCCGCCTATGATTCCTATGGGATGGTTCATCTTTACCTCTTTTTGTTTAGATCTTAGATATGATATATCCCGCTTTTTCCCACATGATATTCAAGCACTCTGCGGCCCTCCTGATCTCTCATGGAGGTGGGGACACCGCTCAGGCTGCCATCCATTATGCCCTTTATGCATTCGATAAGCTCTGTTATGGCCTGGCAATCTATGGGGCAGCTATTATGACAGGGATAGATGCTTTGGAAGGCACCTGATTCATACATTTCCTCAAGTCTAACCAGTGTCTCCAGATATGCCTTGTCATCCCGTCCCTTTCCAAACATATACACAGGTCCATAGGATACCGTGTCTCCGGAAAGCAAGAGAGACCTTTCTTCCTCCAGCAGAGCCAGGGAACCCGGTGTGTGTCCGGGGCAGTGAATTGAGCTGAGCTTCCTGCCCCCAAGATCAAATTCATAGCCCTCATCTATCTCTATAAGCCTGTCTGAAAGCTCAGGCTTCTGGGCTAACAGACGTTTCTTTTCAGAACTGAGGATAAATATCCTGTCAAAATCTCCTGCGTTTGCGATATGGTCCATGTCGCTGTGGCTGAGACAAAGGCTGACTGGCAGATCCGTCGCCTGTCTGATCAGCTCTGGAAAGCCTGGATCTCTTTCCACTCCGGCATCCAGCAAAAGAGCCTGTTCCTTTCCAAGGATCAGAAAGGCCCTGACCATTCCCTGATCCAGCCCCAATATATCATTGTCATATTTTACGATCCGTGTGCTCATCTCTTACCTCCATTTATCTCTTCAAGAAGCCCTGGAAGCTCCCTTATGTCACTGATGACATATTCAGGGGCTTCTGCCTTTCCAAAGCCATAGGCAGCATGTATGAAAGGGATGCCGGCCTTTTTGCTGGCATTTTGGTCACCCGCTGTGTCTCCCACATATATAGCCTCGGAAGCATCAATGCTGTTTTTATCCATGAGCTGTCGGATGGTCACATCCTTTTCCGCAAGGGTATCTCCATAGCATAGATGGTCCTTTATGAGCCCGGTTATACCGCACTGGTCCATGCATACCTCCACATAGCCCTTTTGGCAGTTGCTGACTATGAAAAGCTCATAGCCCAGCTCCCTGAGAACCTTCAGAGACTCATAAACTCCTTCATATATATAAGCCTTTTCAACAAGTATATCCCTGTCCTCGTATTCAAAGCAGAGCTTTGCCAGCTGTTTCCTTTCCTCATCGGTGCAGTTCGGAAGCAACACTCGGCCGATCTCCTCCATAGTCCTCCCAAAGGCCCTGTCCTTCAGGAACTGGGCAGTATAGCTTATGTCAAGGTCGGTATTTTCACGTATGGCCCGGGTCCAGGAGCTTGCTACTATCTCTGAGGAATCCCAAAGCGTCCCGTCCACGTCAAATATCACATTATTGATCCTTTTTTCCTTGGTCCCTGTTTTGGCCTGGGAAAGGATCCCGCAAAGGAAGCTCCTGCAGCCCTCTATGTCGGCCTGATCCGGGTGCCCCTTTGCCAGTCCGCCTATGAGCTTAAAGGGGCCAAAGGTATCAAAGCCCTTGCACTGATAATGTCCAAGTACCTCATGGCCTGAGGCTTCCAGCTTTTTTATAAAGGAAGTGCCAAAGCTGTCTCTACCCATGCCGCTGGTATATATCACAAAAAGCTTTTTAGGAAGCGCAGCCCCGCCCAAGGCAAAGCCAGTAAGCCCCTGATCCAGCTCAAAGCCGTATATCCCAGAGGCCAGTCCCACCGCCTCGTAAACACAAAGATCCCGCTCTCCTAAAATGGAGAGTGGGATCAGCTCTATATCCATTCCCGCTGCCGCCTCAGAAAGCAGCCTCTCAGTATTTCCATGATGCCTGGAAACATATATGATCGCTATCTTGCTCATGATCCATCCTCCCGGATCCATACTGTCAACAACTAATTGTTTTGCCACAGCTATTATATACTAAACCCGGGATTTAAGAAACTGCTGATTTTATGGTCGATACGGATATCTCAGGCCCCGGCCGGGCCCCTGTTACTTATTCAGCCCTTTCCGCCGTACCTTGACAGGAACTGTCTCGTACGCTCCTCTCTCGGTGCCTCTATGACCTCTCTTGCCGGCCCCTGCTCTACGATCAGGCCCTCATCCATGAAAATGACTCTGTCCGCCACATCCCTGGCAAAAGCCATTTCGTGGGTAACTATGATCATGGTGGTCTTTTGCTCTGCAAGGGATCGTATGACCTTCAGCACCTCTCCGGTAAGCTCGGGATCAAGGGCCGAGGTGGGCTCGTCAAAGCAAACTATATCCGGATGCAGCTCCAGGGCCCTGGCTATGGCCACTCTCTGCTGCTGTCCTCCTGAAAGCTGATGGGGATAATGTCCGGCCCTTTCCGAAAGTCCCATACGGCGAAGGAGCTCCATGCCCTCCTCATCTATCTGTTCAAATATCTCCTTTTTATGCTGCTTGAACCCCGGATCCTCCCTGCATAGGAGCTTCCTGGCCAGGGTCACATTTTCCAGGGCTGTATACTGGGGAAACAGATTGAAGGACTGAAATACCAGACCAAAGTGCAGTCTTTTTCGCCTGATATCAGATTCCCTTACAGAGGACGGATCTGCTGCATCAAAAAGACATTCCCCGTTTACCGCTATGCTGCCCCTGTCGGGAGTTTCAAGGAAATTAAGACAACGAAGGAGGGTGGTCTTTCCGCTGCCTGAGGATCCAATTATGGCCAGGTCCTCTCCCTTTTCCATGTCAAAGCTTATGTCCCTGAGTACCTTTAGACTTCCGAAATCTTTTTCTATGTTTTTTACTTCCAAAACAGACATTTTCCAAACCTCTTATCTGAAATACTCCAGCTTTCTCTCCAGCATCCCAAGGAGCAACGTCACTATGCCACTGAAGAAAAGATAGTACACGGCAGTAAAGAACAGGGGCCATATAAGCCCGGCATAGCCCTGATTGCCCTTCATAAAGGATTCACCCATCCATATGATCTCCTGCAGAGCTATGACTCTGGCCAGAGAGGTGTCCTTGACCAACGTGATGACCTCATTGGACATGGGCGGGACTATGCGCTTTATCATCTGCAGGAGCTTGATATGGAAAAATATCTGCCAGCCAGTCATGCCAAGCACCTCGCCGGCCTCCTGCTGCCCGACGGGGACACCCTGTATGCCGCCGCGGTATATCTCCGAAAAATAAAAAGCATAGTTTATTATAAAAGCCACGGATACGGCAGTAAATCTGCCAGTCTCGCCGCCTCCCCAGGTAAATATCTTCATAAGGCCCGGAACGTAATAAATGATAATGATCTGTAATATAAGCGGAGTGCCTCTGATGATCCAGACCATTGCCCTGCAAAGGAGCCTTAAAGGCGTAAATCTGCTCATGGAGCCAAAGGAGATCACAAGTCCCAGGGGCAGAGCGCCTATCAGTGTCACAAAAAACAGCTGCAGGGTCTTTACAAATCCAGTATTCAGCGCATTTACCACTGTTAAAAATTCGTCCGAAACAAAAAACATCTTTCTATCCTCAAAAAGCGCTGCCGCAGAGGTCTCTGCAGCAGCTGCTTCTATGTCATTTGTCTGAAATACCCACTATGTGCAGTGCCCTTACTTACTCCAATATGACTGCATCCTGCAGGCCGTACACCGTGGCTGTCTCAAGGACTGTTCCATCCTCGACCTTCTGAGCCCAGAATTCATTGAAGGCATCTACCAGATCCGAGCCCTGGCGGAAGCCCACCCCGTACTGCTCAGAAGGAAGTCCCTGGGCCTCGTTCAGATTAAGAGTGAATGTAAGATCCTCATAGGAGGTGCCCTCGCCGATCATGGCCCCTGCCATCAAAAGGTCTATGACCGCTGCATCCGAGGTACCTGCCGATACTTCCATAAGCGTATCTGCCTGGGTCAGCACTGGTACCGTAGCTGCACCCAAAGCCTCTGCCGCATCCTCTCCGGCAGATCCGGATTCTACAGCCACATTCAATCCTTCGAGGGATGTAAGGCCTTCGTACTCTGAAGCCTTGTCAGCGGGAACCACCAGCACCTGGGCATTTTCACAATAGGGGACCGAGGTATCCATGGAGGCCGTCACCTCATCGGTAAGGGTCATGCCGTTCCATACACAGTCAATGTTCCTGCCGTCAAGCTCCATCACCTTATAGTCCCAGTTTATCTCAATAAACTCAGCCTCGACGCCCAGGCTCTCGGCAAAGGCCTTTGCCATATCTGCATCAAAGCCGATCCAGTTGCCATCGGCATCAGGATAATCCATGGGTTCAAAATTGGTTATGCCTACTACCAGGCTGCCCTTGTCCTGAACATATGCCACATCACTTTCACCGCTTCCCTCAGCTTCGGCTGCTGATTCTGCAGAGGTATCTGCCTCTGCTGAAGCCTCGGTCTCCTGAGCCTCGGCCACTGTTTCGCTTGCGGCCTCGGTCTGCGAAGCGCTGCTCTCCTCACTACTGCTTCCGCAGGCAGAAAGAGCCACGGCTGCTGCCAAAACAAGTGCACATATCATCCTCTTTTTCATATTGTTTCTCCTCCCAATGGTCTATATCTGTTTTCGTAAATTCCTGGATGTCATCATGTATAAATCTATATTCATGATTTCGTAGTTTAGCATGCTAACATGATAATGTAAAGAGAAATAATGCATTTTTATTGACAAATCTCCAAAAAAACGTCAAAGTAGGCCTCAGGCGGGTGCATCCGCCTTTTTATGAACATACGAAAACGACCTGAAATATGAAGGAGGTAATATGCATCCCCTTACAAAGCTTATTAAAAATGATATGAAGCCTGCTCTTGGCGTAACGGAGCCCGGTGCCATTGCCTTTGCGGTAGCCACGGCCGCCGAACATCTTCATGGTCCAGTCGAGCACGTATATCTGAGGCTCAACAGCGGTATGTACAAAAACGCCTATACCTGCGGCATCCCCGGAAGCCATGAGACCGGAAATTATTATGCTGCCGCTCTGGGAGCCGTTGCAGCCGATCCAAAAAAAGGCCTTGAGTGTCTGGAGGGCATAGGCCTAGAGGCAGAAAAGCTGGCCCGGGATATGGTGGAAAGGGGCTGCATCAGCGTTGAGCTTGGGGAGATAACGAGCCGCATATCCATTGAGGCAAGAGTCACGGGATCAGGCTCGGAAGCAAGCGTGACCATAAAAGACTCGCATATAAATATAGTAGAAATAAAGGAAAACGGCATACCCGTATATATTAAGGAAGCTAAGACAGAAACTGATACGAGCAGCTCCTTGGGCACAGACACCTCTTCTTCGGAAAAGGAGCTTCCGGCAGAGATACACGGCTATAGCTTTTCAGAGCTTTTAGACTATGCAAGGACGGTCCCGATCTCGGAGATAGGCTTTATACGCCAGGCCTTTGAAATGAATTATGAGCTGCTGCTTGAAGGCCTTGAAAGTGACAGGACCACCTTTGCCCCTTATCTTTTTAAGGTCAACGGTGGTCAGCTCGTATCCGACGATGAGCAGCGCACGGCATCTCTTTTCTGCAACGGGGCCATAGAAGCCAGAGTGCTTGGCCTTTCCAGGCCCGCAATGAGCATAACCGGCTCCGGTTCCCACGGTATAATAGCCACCATGCCCCTCTATGCTTCCTATAAGGTACGGGGCTATACTGAGGAAGAGCTGCTGCGTGCCACGGCCCTGAGCTATCTTGTATGCATGTATATTAAGGAATATTCCGGCAAGCTTTCAGCCTTTTGTGGCTGTGCCATAGCAGCAGGCACAGGCATGGCCTGCGGCCTTGTGATGCTCAGAGGCGGAAATGAAGCGGCCATGCAGAGAGCCATAAACAATATGGCCTCCAGCATCACGGGCATGATATGCGACGGCGGCAATCAGGGCTGTACCATGAAGGGCGTGGTAGCAGTAGATGCAGCCTTTGCCTCAGTGGAAATGGCCATGATGGGAGTATACATCGACAGCCGCCACGGTATAAACGGGCCCTCTCCGGAGGAGACCATGAAAAACATGGGGCTCATAGCCTCTCCCGGCATGGTGGGAACAGAAAAGACCATAATGGATATACTGGATAATAAAAGCAGGGCTGTTTGATCAAAGCTCCAGACTATGCTCCTCCAGCAGGAAATCAAAAATATTCATGACGGCAATGCCCTGCTCCGTCCTCCAGGTCCTTATCCTATCCTTAACTATAATGATCTTTTTAAAGGAATCCGGGATGCGGATCAGGGATGCCGATTCCTGCTCTATCTTTTCCTTATCCGGTAAGGATAAGGCTGACTGTATATAATATCTCAGGCTTCCGAGCTCTGCTATAAAATCCACCTCCAGCTGTTTGTTTATATATCTGTCAGCCTTTTTTTCAGTGGTCTTTACTATACCTACATCTACGTTAAACCCCCTGAATCGAAGCTCATTGTAAATTACATTTTTTCTAAAATTATAAGGCAAATATAAATATATCTCAACGTTTTGATTTTAGATTTTTATAAAATTTGTTAAAAATCTAAAATGGCTTCAGTCCTGCTCGGCCCTTTCAGCTCTATTCAAATTTGATTTTGCATAAATATTCGTAATTTTTGCATTTTTATATTGACAGTTCTTCCCGACCGATGTATGATAGCACATACCTTGAATTGATACTGGAGGGATAGCATGATCACAGCAGATGATATACAGAAAAAGGTCGAGGCAGGAAAGGAAGAGGCACTGGCCCTTCTGGTGGAGGCGCTCCAGTCTCCCAGCCCCACAGGCAGCGAGCTACCGATGGCAAAAACGGTTGAGAAATGGCTCGACAAGCTGGACATAGATGTAAAGAAATATGAATATATGAAGGATCGTCCCAACTACATAGCAGAGTGGAAGGGTACGAACTCAGGCAAGACCTTCCTTTTCAATGGGCATATGGATGTGTTCCCGGCCTCTGAGACCACGGATCCCAACTACAACGCCTGGTCAGGAGAGATAAAGGATGGCAAGGTCTACGGCAGAGGAGCCAGCGATATGAAGGGCGGCGACTGCGCAGCTCTCATGGCTGTCAAATTCCTGAAGGAGCTGGGCTTTGATCCCAAGGGAAGCGTGGTGCTCAACTTCGTCTCTGATGAGGAGAGCGGCGGCAAATACGGAATACTTTCCCTGCTAAAGGACAACCTGATCCATGCGGACTTTGGAATAAGCATGGAGCCCAGTACCAGAGATGGAAAGACGGATCTACTGGTTGGACATGGAGGTACTTATCCTTGTCAGGTCATCGTTTACGGAGATGGCGGACATACAGGGAGCGCTATAAGCCCAGATGATCCAGCAAACAAATACGGCGGTGAAGATGCCATTAAAAAAGCCGTAAAGGCTCTGAAAGCTTTATACAAGCTTTCAGATGAGCTGGATAAAAAGCCGGCAACACCTTACGGCAAAACACGCCTTTCAGTAACAAAAATAAATGCTGGCATAGCGGTAAATAATTACCCGAGGCGCTGTGAGATCTGCATAGACCGCAGATATATGCCCGGAGAAACTCCAGAAACAGTAGATGCAGAGATCATAGCTGCTCTGGAAGAGGTCAAAAAAGAGGATCCTACCTTCTGTTACGAGTTTCATAATCATTATGAGCCAGACACGCCTGTTTATGTGATCGATGAAAACAGCGACATCGTTAAAGCCATAGACGCTTCCAGCGAAGAGTTACTCGGCAGGAAGCCCGAGCATATAACCACTGTAGGAGGTTGTGATCCTGCTTATATCAAGGCCGCTATAGGAGGCGATTATCCCTGGTTTGGGCCCGGCAGCCTGGAAAGCACAGCAGCTACAGATGAACATGTATGTATAGATAACTACCTTAACTGTATAAAAGTATATATGAGCACAATGATAAAGATGATGAGCTAATATGTTTTAACAGTTTTATGGTACTTGTAAAATAGAAACTATCTATGGCCGCATATACGGCAGAAAAGGAGAACATTATGAAAAAATCTACACTAATTCTTTTGGCAGGACTTACCGCTCTTTCACTTGCCGCATGCGGAAGCTCAAGCTCAGAAACAACGGCTGCTGCCGAGACAGAGGCTGCCGCTGAGGGCGCTGAGACTGAGGCTGCTGCTGAAACTGAAGCTGCTGCAGAAGAAAGCGGAGAAACTCCGGTCTATACTGTAGTTACAAATGCTACATTCCCTCCTTTTGACACTCTGGATGCAGAGACTGGAGCTATCACTGGATTTGATATGGATCTGATCGCTGCCATCGGCGAGGACCAGGGCTTTGATGTAGAGTTTGTGGATATGGCCTTTGAATCCCTTATACCCGCAGTACAGACCGGCAGCGGAGACATAATCGCAGCAGGTATGTGGGCTGGAGACCCCGAGCGTCAAGCCCAGGTAGACTTCTCTGATATTTATTATACGGATGGATCAGCTCTTCTTGTAAAGGCTGACAACGAATCCATAACAAGCATGGATTCATTGACCACGGATATGAAGGTAGCTACTCAGATAGCAACTAACTATGCCGATGATCTGCAGGCCATGGTCGATGAGGGCAAGCTTGGCGAGGTAGTCATCCTCGATGGCTTTGACACCTGCGTGCTTCAGGTCCAGAACGGTGACGTGGATGCCATGATGGCTGGCCTTTCTATTGTAAACGCTTACATGCAGCGTAATCCCGATACCCTCAAGGTAGTTGGTGACGAAGATACCTATGAGGACCTTGGTTTTGCAGTTCAGAAGGGTAATACCGAGCTGCTTGAAAAGATCAATGCAGGCCTTGCAAATGTTATGGAAAATGGAGTTTATGATGAGCTCCTTGTAAAATGGGGACTTGCAGTAGACTGATTTAACGGAGTTTTATAATGGATCTATATTTTGAAGGATTTTTAGTCGCCCTTCAGGGCGCACCAATGACGATAGGCGTAAGCCTTATCGCCATCATAGCCGGAGTTATACTGGGGCTTATCCTGGCACTTATGAAGCTGTCAGGAAGTAAGCCCCTTAGGGCTGTCTCGACCTGTTATATCGAGATCATCAGAGGCACGCCCATGGTGGTACAGGCGCTGATACTGGCCTATGGCCTGCCTCAGCTCCTCCAGTCCAACGGGATAGAATTCCGCTGGCCCTATCTGATAATCCCTGCTGTCATCGTCTGCGGCTGCAACAGCGGCGCCTATGTGGCTGAGGTCATCAGAAGCGGCATACAGGCCGTTGACAAGGGACAGATGGAGGCAGCACGCTCTCTTGGAATGACTAAATCAAAGGCCATGAGGCTCATTATCATCCCTCAGGCTTTGAAGATAGTGCTTCCCGCCTTTGGTAATGAGTTCGTTTCCCTGATAAAGGAGACCTCTCTCCTTTCCTATGTAGGTGTAGTCGAGATACTGAGAAAGGGTGCTCTCTGGAATGCCGCCACCTTCAACACCTTCCAGGCATATATAGGGGTAGCCCTGGTCTACATGCTGCTGACCATCCCTCTTTCAAAGCTTATAAAATACTTTGAGGGCCGCATGGCCACAGACAAGGACCTGACAGAAAAGGAAGCCAAGTATCTGGAGAAGGAGGCTGCAAACGCATGAGCAATATCATAGAAGTAAAAGGGCTCAAAAAGGATTTTGGCCATCTTCATGTATTAAAGGGCATAGATGAAGCCATTGCCGAAAAGGAAGTGGTCTGTATCATAGGCCCCTCTGGATCCGGGAAAAGCACCTTTCTCCGCTGCCTTAACAGGCTTGAGATCCCCACTGAGGGCGAGATCATAGTCGACGGGGCAGTCCTTTCCGAGAAAAATGAAAATGAGATCCGCATGGAGATGGGAATGGTATTTCAGCAGTTCAACCTCTTCCCTCACATGAGCGTCCTTGACAATATCACTATCGGGCCTATCGAGGTAAAGGGAGTGGACAAGGAAACTGCAAAAAAAACTGCCATGTCGCTGCTTGAGCGTGTTGGACTGGCAGACAAGGCCGACGCCTACCCCTCATCTCTGTCCGGCGGCCAGAAGCAAAGAGCTGCCATAGCCAGGACCCTGGCCATGAACCCCAAGATCATACTTTTTGATGAGCCCACCAGTGCTCTGGACCCTGAGATGGTAGGTGAGGTCCTGGATGTCATGAAGGGCCTTGCCCACAGCGGTATGACCCTGGTCATCGTTACTCACGAGATGGGCTTTGCCAAAGAGGTGGCTGACCGTGTGCTCTTTATGGATGAGGGCTATATCATCGAGCAGGGGACTCCTGACGAGATATTCAATCATCCTAAGGCCGACAGGACCAAAAGCTTCCTGAGCAAGGTGCTGTAAGTGCGGAAGCTCTTTCTATAAATCAAACAATATGTTCCATATGATCCAAAAACCTCCTCTGCGCAAAACGCAAAGGAGGTTTTTTCTCTCCAGGAAAAACTTATTCTTAACCCTTTGATCCCTTATTTCCTTTTCTCCCTTTCTTTGGTCAGAAAGCTCATGGCATCCAGCATAAGCTGAGCCGCATACATGGAGGTCATGTTCTGTATATCGCAGGGCGGAGAGACCTCCACCATATCCATGCCTATGATCTCACCCTTGTGGGCCACGGCCTCAATGATGGCAGACGCCTCTTCATAAAGCAGTCCAAAGGGCACTGGCGAACCCGTACCTATGGCTATGGACGGATCCAGCCCGTCTATGTCAAAGCTGATGTAATAATGCTTTGCCTCAGGTATACGCTCTATGACATACTGCACCCCCTTCATACGCACATCTCTGGAGGTAAAGAGCAGGTTGCCATAGACCTCGTCATCCAGGAAATCCTGATACTGGGCACTGCCTATGCCCCTTATGCCTATGTGTACGATCTTTCCCACATGCTCCATCTCTGATGCACGTCTCATAGGACTTCCCGGGCCGTAAGGTATGCCATGTGGACATTTTGTAAAATCAAGGTGCGCATCGAAATGGATGATGCATATATCACTGAAGCTGTCAAAGGCCTTCATGACAGGTGTCGTTATGGCATGATCTCCCCCTATCACAAAGGGTACAGCTCCCTTTGAAAGTATCTTCCTGACTGCCGCCTCACAGTTTTCAAAGCTCCTTTTTTGCTCCGTATGCAGCACGTCAATATCTCCGCAGTCTACGATACGCCAAGGCTCTCCGAGGAAATGCTCCCTTCGTATCGGGTCATACCAGCCCTCGTGGGCATAGCAATTATAGGTGGAGGCCTCTCTTACCCCTCTGGGGCCAAAACGAGCTCCTGTATTTACTGAAGTGCCCATATCATATGGCATACCTATGACGGCTATATCCGCCTCCAGCTGGTCAAGATCAAAGCACATAGGTGCCATGAGGAAGCTGGGTATACCTACAAAGGGATTACGCATGGACTCCTGCTCTATCGTAAAAGGATAATTTTTCATATGACCCTCCTGAATTTTTTGGAAGCATATTGACACAGTGTCAGAATAGTTGTATCATCATTATGCTGACACTGTGTCAGAATGTATTTCCTGCGGCAAAACGATCTGCGCGAGCAGTTCCTTTAAATTATCTTATTGATCCTGCCGCTGCTTACAGAAAGGAGTATAGCACATGCTTGGTAATTTTTCATACTGCAATCCCACAAGACTATATTTTGGCGAGGATTCTCTGAACTTTCTCAATGATGAGCTCCCTAAATACGGCAAAAATATCGTCCTGATCTACGGAAGTGGATCAATAAAGAAAAACGGCATATATGATGCTGTCATGGACATACTCAAGAAAAACAACAAGGATGTCGCCGAGATATCGGGCGTTATGCCGAATCCCTCGCTGGATAAGCTTTATGAGGGCATAGACATAGCCAGGAAGCACAGTACCGACCTGCTGCTTGCAGTAGGCGGAGGCTCTGTCTGTGATTATGCAAAGGCCGTAGCCGTTTCCATAAACTGTGACGAGGATCCCTGGGACAAATATTTCATTCGCTTTGAGGAGCCTAACTGCGAGATCGTACCTGTCGCCTGTGTGCTGACCATGGTGGGGACCGGATCTGAGATGAATGCCGGTTCTGTCATCACCAACACGGCAACAAAGCAGAAGATCGGACATGTGTTCAAAAGCAGTGATGTCATGCCCAGATTTTCCATCCTTAACCCCAGATACACCATGACGTTGCCCTACTATCAGATGGTATCGGGTATATATGACATATTCAACCATATCTGTGAGCAGTATTTTTCCGGAGAGGACGACAATGTCAGCGATTACATAAGCGAAGCTCTGATGCGCTCCGTGGTCCATTCCTCCAGGATAGCCATCAAGGATCCTCAGGACTATGAGGCCCGCAGCAATATCATGTGGGCTGCCACCTGGGCCCTGAACACCCTCATAGACAGAGGAAAAACGACGGACTGGATGGTACACATGCTGGGCCAGGCTGTAGGCGGATATACAAATGCCACCCACGGTATGACACTGGCAGCCGTATCCCTGCCCTATTATCGTCATATCCTGCCCTATGGGCTTGCAAAGTTCAAACGCTTTGCCATAAATGTATGGAATGTGGATCCCAGCGGAAAGGATGATACTCAGATCGCAGAGGAGGGCCTTGCAGCTTTGGAGTCCTGGATGAAGGAGCTGAAGCTTGTCATGAATATCTCTGAGCTTGGCGCAGATGATAGCATGCTGGAGGGCCTTGCCGATGTCACTCTGCCTATGCCAGGAGGCTATAAGCAGCTTGACCGTGCCGAGATCATAGAAATATTCAGAGAAAGCCTGTGATCCCTGATGTAAGCTGAAAGGAGGCAGTATATGCCAAGGTCTTCAGAAGAACTTATAAGCTCAAGAAAGGACGAGATACTGAATGCCTGTGCCAGGCTTTATGAGACTAAAGGGTTCAGAGACATTACCATCAGGGACATCGGAGCACAGACCTCTTTTACCCGCACCTCCATATACAATTATTTCCAAACAAAGGAGGAGATCTTTCTCGGGCTGCTTCAGCGAGAATATGAATATTGGATCTGCGATCTAGTAAAGATAGCCGAAAGCACAAGGCGATCTGCGGTAGAGGCTTTTTCAGAAGAGCTTGCATGCAGCCTTGATGCCCGGGGATGCATGCTGAAGCTGCTGTGCATGAATCTGTATGACATGGAAGGAAACAGCCGTACGGAAAATCTCGTAGCCTTCAAAAAGGTATATGCCAGGGCAATGGATACTCTCAGGCTCTGTCTTTACAAGCTGTACCCGAAAATATCCGAGGCCGCAACAAAGGATTTTCTTTATGCGCTTTTCCCCTTTCTTTTTGGGATCTATCCATATACTACGGCAACAAAAAAGCAGCTTGAGGCCATGAAGCTGGCCGGGATAAGCGCACCCGACTATTCGATCCATGATATCGTAAAGCCCTTTACGTTAAATCTGCTGAATGGTCTTATAAAACAATAAAGGAGGAACCTTAAATGAGCAGGATACTTGTAGCGTATTTTTCTGCAAGCGGAGTGACCGAAAAAGCAGCCAGGGCACTGGCGCAGGCTGTCAAAGCCGATATTTATGAGATCAGGCCAGCTGTCCCTTATAACACCTCAGACCTCGACTGGAGAGATCAGAGCTCCCGCAGCTCCCTGGAAATGAAGGATCCCTCCTCCAGGCCTGAGCTCGCCGACCATGACGCTCCTCTGTCAGGCCATGATCTCATACTGCTGGGCTTTCCCATCTGGTGGTATACTGCACCAAGGATCATTGATACCTTTATAGAGAGCTATGCTCCTGAGCTTGCAGGCAAAAAGATAGTGCTGTTTGCCACCTCCGGAGGCAGCGGACTTGGAAAAACTGATTCTGAGCTGCAAAAGCTCCTGCAAAACAAGAATATCTCTGCCACCATCATAAACGGCAGGCTCCTGAACGGCAGGCTTTCCGAGGAAGATCTCAGGAAATGGACAGAAGGACTTTGATATGGACTAATGGGCCTCGCTTTAAGCTCTGATAGCGAAACTTCAATAACGGAACTGAAAATATGGCCATATGCGAATGCAATAATATGGCCATATTTTTCTTGGCAAAATAGATATTTTGTGTTATTATAGTATGGCTTTATGAAAGGGCACGCATAAAACAGTTATATTTGACTGTATCAGCCCTGACATACGGGAGGATGTCTCAGTAGCTCAGCAGGATAGAGCGTTCGCCTCCTAAGCGAAAGGTCGGAGGTTCGAATCCTCTCTGGGACGTGAAATGCAGGTCGATGGGCCTGCATTTTTGTATGCATGTTTTCATTGATTTTCACCAGTAAAATGAATATAATTCAACTTAGAGGTGAAAATATGTTAAAAACGACAGGTATACTACTTCAGGAGTATGCCGACTATGCTGACCCTGAAGCTAAGCTCAGAAGAACAGTCAGAGATGGAAAGCTCATTCAATTAAAAAGAGGGCTCTATGAAACAGATAGAAAGACGCCGGGATATCTGCTTGCAGGCGCGATCTATGGTCCTTCCTATCTGTCCTTTGATTATGCTCTTTCTTATTATGGTTTGATCCCTGAACAGGTAACTGTTTATACATCGGCCACATATAACAAAAAGAAAAAGAAATTTTTCACTACAGAACTGGGTATGTTTTCCTACAGGGATGTGCCGGCATCAGCATATCCTATTGAAATCAGATTCAAAAATGAGAATGGAAAGTATTTTCAGATCGCATCTCCAGAAAAGGCACTTTGTGACAAGGTCTATGATATGAAGACTGTTTCAAATATCAGAGAAATGGAAAGTTTGTTGACAAAAGATCTTCGTATAGATGTTGATGATCTGAAGAAAATGGACATAGATATTATTAAGGAAATTGCAGCAGCTTATCCATCTACAAATGTGCAGCTTTTGTCAAAATTTTTGAAGAGAGTGATATCGTCATGAATAAGATCATTGAAGAAATGCTTAATTCTTTACATCCGGAAAGTAATGAAGAAAAGAAAAATGCTCTGAAAGAAGTTATCCAAGAGATTGCATTGTGTGGGCTTAGTCGAGGAGGTTTTTTTCACAAAACTGCATTCTATGGGGGTACGGCTTTGAGGATATTTTATGGACTAGACCGTTTCTCTGAAGATCTTGACTTTTCATTGATGAAACCAGACGATAAATTTGATTTGAAAGGCTTTTTCCCTTATCTAGAGAATGAATTTCAGGCATACGGATTTGATCTTAAAATTGAATTAAAAGAAAAGACCGTGGATTCAGCCATAAGATCTGCATTTATAAAAGGAAATACAAAGGAGCATTGGCTAAAAATATACCATGGAGGAGACCAGATACCTAAAAATGAGGTTTTGAAGGTAAAATTTGAAATAGATACCGATCCTCCGGAAGGTGCAACGTATGAAAGAAGGTATCGACTTCTTCCCAGCCCTTATGAAATAAATCTTTATGACGGTCCATCATTATTTGCAGGAAAAATACATGCAGTTTTATGTAGGGGATGGAAGGACCGTATAAAAGGAAGAGATCTTTACGATTATATATTTTATTTATCGCACAACACGAAAGTAAATATGTCTCACCTCAGGCATCGTCTTATTGAGTCAGGGTATATTTCAACTGAAGATAAATTCGATATAGATGAAGTAAGATCAATGCTTAATAATAGATTTGGTGCTATTGATTTTTTACAGGCCAAAAAAGATGTAATGCCATTCATGAAGGATCCGCAGAGTCTCGAAGTGTGGAATTCAGACTTTTTCAAACAGATCACCTGTAATCTAATGGCTCGTTAAATTGAGTGAATTATTTAAGTACAGGAGAATACTATGCCAACAGAAGTTGAACCTAAAAACACATCAAGAGCTGTAACATATGAGCTTTGGATGAAAGCACCCAATCCCATGGTGACCTTTTTTAAGACCTTTGATGTTACAAATCTTATAAAAGTCAACAGAAAAAGACACCTTAAATTCAACATGCTGATGGATTATTGCATAGGTAGAGCTGCCATAAAGGTAAAGGAGTTTTTTATCCTTCCTGTCGGTGATAAGCTCATTCAGTATGACACAATAGCAGTCAATACTATCGTAAAAAACAAAGATGGCGAAGTAAGCTCCTGCGACCTTTCCTATAACGCTGAGCTAAATAAATTTAATGAAGAATATCTGAAATATACGACGCAGGTCGCAAAAACCTGTCAGGACAGGGACCTATCCGAAAACAGTATGGTCATCGGCACTTCTGCCATCATAGACACGTACATTGACGGAGCTGTCGGTATGAACAGCGGCATTTTCAATAATCCGTTTATCATTTGGGGAAGATATAGAAAGAGATTGTTCAGATATTACCTGCCACTTTCGTTCCAGTTCCATCATACCCAGATGGACGGAGCCCATGCAGGTGCATTTCTGAAAAATCTACAGGATGAGATCAACCTGTTGAAATAGGGGGGCTTGAATAGGCAAAAAATAGATGATATAATAAAGACA
>CALWET010000087.1 GCA_944377385.1 uncultured Lachnospiraceae bacterium
TAAAGGACTTTCTGCCGCCGGATCTCATCCTGTCCCAAAATCCAAGTATATCCCTGAAGGGGATATAATAGAGCTCGTCCCTGGAGGTATACATAAGTATGATGAAGGCAATGCCGCCCTGGGCTTCAAAATCCCTCATGAACTCTATCTGATGCTCATGTATGTTCTGAAGCGGCACGGTATCAGATGCACACTCCTTTGCATCAAAGCAGACCGGTATGCCCTGGACTGCACCTATGTAGTCTACTGTAGATTTCTGCTCAAAGTAGGCAAGTGTGATCTGCTTTTTGTCATTCATCTCCACGGGAGTGATGGGCGTAGGTATCTTCTGTATCAGACCCAGGCCCTTCCTCCTGTAGCATTCATTGGTACGGTTCAGCATATCCTCCAGCAGAGAGCCCCTGAGCCCGTGGGCATTGAAGCTTCCCATGGATCAGCGATGCTCCCATTCAGAGATCAGGGCATCATCGGCAAAATAATTTATCTTCATGGCCTCCTTGACCTCGGAAAGAGTACGCTCCGTGGTCTCCCTGGCCTTCATGGTGCCCTTCTTCAATATCTCATAAACTGCAGGTATGTCAGCCTCCCATTTTGCCCTTCTTTTCCTGATGGGCTCAAGCTCCTTGTCAAGGACCCTTTCCAGCAGCTTTTTACACTTTACGTCTCCCAGGCCGCCCTTCATATACTGGGCCTTCATCTCTTCCAGGTTACGGAAATCCGGGCAGAACTCTGCAAAGTCCTCGTCTGTGGCAAAGGCATCTAGATATGTGAACACACAGTTGCCCTCTATCTTTCCGGGATCAGATATGTTTATATGGTCAGGATCCGTAAACATGGACATGACCTTCTGATGCAGCTCCTCCCTGGAAGCATTGAGATATATGCAGTTGCCCAGGGACTTGGACATCTTTGCCTTGCCATCAGTTCCTGGAAGCCTTCGGCAGGCAGAATTTTCATTCAGCAGGATCTGGGGATCTACCAGCACCTCTCCATAGGTGGAATTGAACTTGTGTACGATCTCCTTGCACTGCTCCAGCATCGGCATCTGATCCTCTCCCACGGGGACACAGTTGGCCTTGAAGGCGGTTATGTCAGCAGCCTGGGAAATAGGATAGGTATAAAAGCCCACCGGCAGGCCTACTCCTCCTTCATTGAAGCCCCTCATCTTTATCTCGGCCTTGACAGTAGGGTTGCGCTCCAGCCTGGCAGTGGTCACGAGATTCATATAATAGGCCGTCAGCTCATAAAGGGCAGGCAGCTGAGACTGTATACATATGACAGTCTTTTCCGGGTCTATGCCTGCGCTCAGATAATCCAGAGTGACCTGGATGATATTGTCCCTGATCTTTTGAGGATCATCGGCATTGTCCGTAAGGGCCTGGGCATCGGCAATGAGTATGTATATCTCGTCAAAGCGTCCGCTGTCCTGGAGGGCCACCCTCCTTTTAAGGGAGCCCACATAATGCCCTATGTGCAGGGAGCCAGTAGGCCTGTCTCCGGTAAGAATAATGTTCCTTTGTGTTTCAGCCATGATATATCATCTCCTGTATCGTGATTATTGAGATTCCTTTATCATCAGAAAGGCAGCCATATTGCCACGCCTTGGCCCAAGCCTGCGATGTGACCAAAAGGCCTCAGGCTCACAGTGAGTGCATAGATTTGTGACCTGTATATGCTCACTTCTGACGCCCTCTGAAAGGAGCAGAAGCTCATTTGCCTTCCAAAGATCTATATGATACTTGTCCCTTCTCTCAGCATCTTTGCAGGGGCCAAAGATGACCTTTGTATGGGAGCTTTCAGGAAAGGCAGCCCGAAACTCCTCTGCCACCTCCTCGCCTACCTCGAAGCAGTCTCTGCATATGCTTGGACCGATACAGCATATGACATCCTCGGGCCTGCTGCCGTAAAGCTCATTGAGCTTTCTTAGGGTCAGGGCCCCGATTCCTGCCACGGTCCCTCTCCAGCCGCTGTGGCAGAGGCCTATGGCCCTCTTTACCGGGTCAGCAAAATAGATGGGCACACAGTCAGCAACGACGACAGTCAGCGTAAGCCCAGGGACGTTTGTCACAAGCCCATCCGTCTCACTGCCGTCACCAGGGATGGATATGCCCTTTCCGGCATCAGCCTCCGTTACCTCACGTACATTTGCAGTATGCATCTGAAAGCCCATGACCATCCTGTCCGGATGAAAACCGGCAGCTTCACCGATACGGCGGAAATTTTCCAGCACCCGCTCTCTCTTTTCTCCCTCTTTTTTGAAGGTCATGTTCATGCTGGAAAGGTACCCCTCAGAAACGCCTCCGTACCTGGTGGTGAATGCATTTGCAAACATGCCTGTTTCATCTATGGAACGAAAGCTGAGGTAGGGCACCGGCCCTTCATGCACCTCAAATATCCTGTCCTGATTTTTAAAATGTAGCTCCAAATGCATCCTTTATCACTCTGATCCTGTTTCCAAGTATCTCCACCACATCAAAGCGTATGGGTGTTTCCAGTTCTCTGTGCTCATATAAGTAGGCGCGTGAGGCCCTTATTATACGCTGCTGCTTTCTTTTGTCCACTGCCTCACCCGGCATGCCATGTCCGTCACTTTTACGATATTTTACCTCTACGAAGCAAAGCTGTCCAAGCTCCCTTGCCACTATATCTATCTCGCCAAAGCGACAGCGATAATTCGTACATATGAGCTCATAGCCCTGTGCCTTTAGGAAAAGTGCGGCGATCCGCTCGTATCTTTCTCCTATGGCTCTGTTATTATCTCCTATTGCTCTGCTATGCTCTTCCTGCTTCTCTGTCATGAAGTATATTCCCGATAAAGCTCCTCCTGTGTATGGGAGAAGGCCCATATTTCATAATTGAAGCCATATGCTCCCTGGTACCATAGCCCTTGTTTTTTGCCAGGCCGTATTCAGGGTACAGGCTGTCGTAGCGAAGCATCATGTGATCCCTCTCCACCTTTGCAAGTATGGATGCAGCTGCAATGGAAACGGACGAGCCGTCCCCCTTTATGATGGTCCTCTGGGGAAGGGAAAGTCCCTCTATACTTTGGTTTCCGTCTATAAGCACCATGAGCCTGATTCCGCTTCCGAAACGTTCCCGCAGTTCATTTTCACAGCTTTTTATGGCAGCCTTCATGGCAAGCTTTGTGGCCTGAAGTATGTTTATATCATCTATGGTCTCGGGGGAGGACTGGGAAAAGGCATAGCATATGGCCCGTTCCTTTATCTCGTCGGAAAGTATCTCCCTTTTCTTTTCAGAAAGCTTTTTTGAATCATTAAGGAAAAGAAGCTCGTCTGAGGGATCCAGTGCACAGCAGGCTGTGACCACCGGCCCGCAAAGGGGTCCTCTGCCCACCTCATCGACTCCAAGCACGAGATCATAGCCCTCAGAAAGAGCCTCATGCTCAAAGGCCTTCATAAGGCGGATCCGCTCCTGCTCCGCAAGGAGCTTGTCCTCTTTTAATCTGTTAAGTAACTTCAAATAAGAATCTGTCATGCAGAATATCTTAGCATATTTTCCCTGATTTTTAAATATCAGGGCCGTTCAAGGCTGATCCTGCCAAGGCGTCCTCCTCGCAGATCGTCTATGATCAATCTCGAGCACCTTTCATAGTCAGGCTCAGCACCCTTTTTTATGCAGCCTCTTTTTAAGGCGATCACATCCATATAGGCCAGAGCCCGTTTATCGACCCCGATGGGCAGAAGATCATAGGATTCCTCTCGTTCCTCGATCTCTCCGGATGCTATGCCGTAATGCTCTGAAAGGGCCTTTGGATAGTTGTCAAGGAGGATGGCAATGAGCTTCATGCATAGCTCCTCCTTATTAAGTATATCGTCATTTATGGATCCCAAAAGTGCAAGATTCACACCCACGGACTGGGATTCAAATCTGGGCCAGAGCACTCCGGGAGTATCTAAAAGCATGAATTCCCTGCTTAACGTAAGCCACTGGTTTCCCTTTGTGACCCCCGGCTTATTCCCTGTCCTTGCCGAGGAGCGGCCAAGGACTGAGTTTATGAAGGTGGATTTTCCTATATTTGGTATTCCGCATATCATGGCCTTTAAGGGTCTTTCCTCTGCTATGCCACGATTCCTGTCCCTCTCTCTCTTTTCCTCTGCAAGCCTTGAGACTGCGGATCTGAAGCTTCCGAGAAAATCTCTGTTCCTGGAATCAAGGGCTATGGCTTCAAGCCCTGATTTTTTATAGGACTCTATCCAAAGCCTGGTCACAGCAGTATCGGCAAGGTCAGCCTTGTTGAGGAGTATCAGCCTCTTTTTGCCCTTTGCAAGCCTTGCAAGGTCAGGATTTTCCGTGGAATAAGGTGCTCTGGCATCCCTGAGCTCGATGATCAGATCCACGAGCCTTACATCCTTTTCCATGCTGCGTCTGGCCTTTGTCATATGGCCGGGATACCACTGAATGTCCATATAATGCTCCTTTATCTATGAAATAAAACCCGTCTGTCTTATGAAATAAAGCCCATCTCCTCGACAGGACTTATGCGGAACCAGACTCTTCCCATTATATTCTCGCGTCTTACATTGCCAATATTTGCAAAACGGCTGTCCTCCGAGGAATCAGCATTGTCCCCGAGCAGGAAATACTCATCATCCTGCAGGACCACAGGATTGTCTGCTATGCCTGAAAGAGAGATATGATCCAGGCTCTCATCCACAAGCTGTGTTCCGTTTATATATACGGACCCTGATATTATCTGGATAGTCTCACCCGGCAGCCCGATGACCCGCTTGACATTAGGCTGTCCCGAGTCCTCCCTTTTGAATACGACTATGTCGTAACGATCCGGAGAACCCACGGAGTAGGCTATCCTGTCGATCAGGCATATATCATCAGCCTCCAGTGTAGGTGACATGCTGTGGCCGTTTATGATGGTCTGATTCAGGTAGCCAAACACAAGGAACCACGCAAATGAGACCACCACGGCTATATCGACTATCCAGTGGATTATGGTCCTGAGTATTGAATTGTCCTCGTAGGTATAAAGTCCCATGCCAAGTCCTCATGTGTAAAAACGGACAGATATATCATTTATAAAAAAATCCTTTGTCCGCTGAGACAAAGGATAAGCTGCACTTTTATATTGAGGATCAGCGCATAAGCTCCTTGACCTTGGCGGCCTTACCGATCCTGCCTCTGAGATAATTGAGCTTTGCACGTCTTACCTTACCGTGTCTGGTGACCTCTACCTTTACGACAAAGGGGCTGTGTACAGGCCAGGTCTTTTCAACACCCACTCCGTTTGAAAGCTTTCTGACGGTGAAGGTCTCTCTTACGCCATGTCCCTGCCTCTTGAGTACAGTACCCTCAAATACCTGGATACGCTCTCTGTTGCCCTCGCGGATAAGGTTGTGTACCCTGACGGTGTCACCCACCTCGAATACAGGCACCTCAGCCCTTTTCTGCTCCTCTTCGATCTTTTTGATAATCTCCTGCATTTCTTCCTCCTAAATCATCCGGCGTTCTTAAACCTGCCAAAACAGCCCAGCGGACCGCCATACTTTAATTGGTTATTTCACAAGCCCATCAATTTTATCATGTCTGGGTCTCATCGTCAAGCTTAAATATCCTGACCATTTCGACACGGGTATCATTGGCCTTTTCCACCGTAAACCTGATACCGGAATCCTCCACGCTCTCTCCCATGTCCGGAAGATGTGAAAGCAACCCCGTCACATAGCCGCCTATGGTATCATAGTCCTCTGAGGCAAGCCTTAGCTCCAGCATCTCATTTATGTCATTTAGCCTGACGCTTCCGTCCACCAGATATTCTCTGTCAGAGATCCTTATGACAGTCTGATTCTTTTCCTCGTCCTCATCGTACTCGTCACGGATATCTCCAACTATCTCCTCCAGCATGTCCTCCATGGTGATCATGCCGACACAGTTTCCATATTCATTAAGGACTATGGCCACATTGTAGGAGGATTTTCGCATCTCGTTAAGGAGCTTTGACACCTTCTTCTGCTCAAAGGTATAAAAGGCCTCCCTCATATACTTCCTTACTGAAAACTCCTCATCTTTTTTCCCTGAAAGAAGTATGTCCTTTATGTTTATGATGCCGATTATGTTGTCCGTATCCTCCTCATAGACCGGCATTCGTGTATACTGATCCTTGCGGAAAAGCTCCATCAGCTCATCGTAGCCGCAGTCGACATCCACACAGGTCATGTCAACTCTGGGTATCATTATGTCCCTGGCGATCTGGTCCCCAAAATCGAACACGTTTGTGATCATGAGCTTTTCTTCATTCTGGAGCACGCCCTCCTCGTGGCTGATGTCCAGCATATCCCTTAAAACCTCTTCGGTTATGGCCTTTCTGGAGCCTGCATCTATATGAAAAACTATCATGATCAGGCGGCCTATGCCATCCACCAGATAAACCAGAGGGGTAAAAAGAACACTCACAAAATTGACCAGCTTTACATTTCTGAGGACAAAAAGCTCAGGCTCTATGGAAGCTGCCTTCTTTGGGATGATCTCTCCGAAAATGAGTATGACCACGGCAACGGCTATCACGCACAGTACCAGGGAAACTCCGTGCAGGTCAAAAAAGCCCTGTATAAGGAGTATGGAAAGGACTGATGCCGTTACGTTTGACAGGGTATCTCCCACCAGCATAGCCGTAACGAGCCTGTCAGGAGCCTCCACATGCTTATATGCAAGCACAGCCCTGCGATCTCCGCTGTCGGCCTCCTCCTTTATCCTGGATTTCTGTGCACCCAGAAAGGCTGTCTGCGCCATTGTAAAAAAGGCTGACAGGACTATGGATATAATGATCGCAACTATATGGCTTATTGTGTCTGTATCCATTTTAAATATTCTTCTTCCTTTTTGCTCAGTACAGCGTCCTTTAAAAGATCCGGCCTTCGTCTGAGGGTACGCTCTATGGACTGCTGTCTGCGCCACTTTTCAACATTTTCATGATGTCCGGACAAAAGGATCTCCGGCACGCTCAGGCCTCTGTATATCTCTGGCCTCGTATACTGGGGATATTCCAGCAGATTGTCATGAAAGCTCTCTATAAGTGCCGATTCCTCGCCTCCCAGCACTCCCTTTTTCAGCCGGGATATGCAGTCTATCATGACCAGGGCCGGAAGCTCGCCTCCGGTAAGCACATAGTCCCCTATGGAGACCTCCTCTGCATTGCACAGCTCCAGCGCCCGCTCATCTATGCCTTCATAATGCCCGCATAAAAGGATCAAGTCCCTTTCCTGAGAAAGCTCCTTTGCCATGGCCTGATCAAAGCGCCTTCCCTGAGGGCTGAGGTATATGAGCCTTGAATGTTCCCCGTCTCCGCCGGCCTCTGTTATCATGGCTCTGACTGCATCGCAGCAGTCACATACGGGCTGGGCCTGCATGACCATGCCGGCTCCTCCGCCATAGGGATAGTCGTCACATCTGCCGTGGCGTTTTTCCTCAGTATAATCCCTGATATTTATGGCCTGCACTGATATCAGGCCATTTCTTCGCGCTCTGCCGATAATGCTGTCTGAGGACCCTGACAGGATCATGTCAGGGAACAGCGTCATTACATAAAAATTCATTACAGATCCAAAAGTCCATCCAGCAGATGGACTGTCATCACATTCTTTTCCAGATCCACATTCCTGATACACTGCCTGATGGCCGGTATCAAAAGATCCTTTGCGCCCTCTCGCTTCACCGCATAGACATCGTTTGCCGCCGTATCTATGACATCCCTGATCCTGCCAAGAGAAACGCCATCGTCAGTGATCACGTCCATGCCAATGATATCTCCGATATAATACTCGCCTTCAGCAAGCGGGGCCGCATCCTCTCTTTTTACATAGAGATCGGCTCCGCGGAGCTGCTCTGCCGCATCCATATCATTTATGTCCTGAAGCTTCAGTATGACGATATTCTTGAAATACTTTACTTCTTCGATGTATACGGTCTTTTCAGCGCCTCTCTGGACAAGTACGAGCTCTGACAGCTCATCATACCTTTGTGGGTCATCAGTAGTGGGCCAGACCTTGATCTCGCCTCTTATACCGTGGGGCTTTATGACTGCCCCGACTCTGAGCATCTGATTCATATCAGCCGATGTCCACCACGACCTTCAGCTTATCCCTGGATGCAGCGGCATTAAGGACCTGTCTGAGGGCCTTTGCGATACGTCCTGACTTTCCGATGACCTTGCCCATGTCGGACTCCGACACCTTGAGATTGAGGACGATCATGTCATTCTTTTTTTCTTCGGTAACGACCACCTGCTCAGGATCATCCACCAGAGCCTTGGCCATTACTTCCAATAGTTCTCTCATATGCTGCCTCTTATAGGATAAGACTGTTTTACTTTGTTATCTCTGCGATCTTTAAGAGCTTTGCAACGGTCTCTGTAGGCTGAGCACCGGTAGCAAGCCACTTCTTAGCAGCCTCGGAATCGATCTTTATCGTGCTGGGCTCAGTATTGGGATCATAGTATCCGATCTCCTCGATGAATCTGCCGTTTCTGGGTGATCTGGAATCTGCTACGATAACTCTGTAAAAGGGTTTCTTCTTCTGTCCAAGTC
>CALWET010000088.1 GCA_944377385.1 uncultured Lachnospiraceae bacterium
AAATCCGCCGCCTTCCTGACGGAGCGTTCCAACCCCATACCCTGCAAAAGACAGGCTGCCGTGATCGAAGAGAAAATATCTCCAGTACCGCCTCTGCTCCTGCCGGTGCGCCTGCCGGAGATGATGCGTATCTCGTCGCCCTCGCCTATCACATTCAGTATGCGGCCATCCCGCTCGATGCCGGTTATGATGATCCTGGAGGGCCCCAGCTCCCTGAGCTCGTCCACGATGCAGTGAAGGGCCGCTCTCAGGCTCCTGAGCCTTGGCTCCTGGGCACAGGCCCTGACCTTGTCGTAATCATAGCCTGTAAGCAGGCAGGCCTCCGTGATGTTTGGCTTTATGACAGTAGCACGCCTGATGAGCCTGTCCTTTACATAGCCTGCATAGGAATCGGTAAATCCTCGATACAGCCTTCCATGATCCGCCATGGCAGGATCCACGAAGACCATGGTATCCTCCTGTCTGAATCTGTCTATGAAATCTGCCGTTATCCTGACCTGCTCCTCATAGTTCATGTAGGCCGTGATGATGCCGTCAAAATGCAGCTTGAGCTGGCTCCAGGCATCTATGTAGGGCCTCATGTGATCCGTCAGATCATATTTGTATTCACTTGGAAAGCCCGTGTGATTTGACAGGATCGAGGTGGGAACGGGACAGGCCTGGACTCCCAGGGCCGAGATCACCGGTATGGACACACAAAGGGAACAGCGCCCATATCCGGACAGATCGTTAAGTACGGCCATCTTCTTTGGCGCGCTTATATGCTTTAAATTTTCAGCCTCTATCATAAAGTAAACCGCTCTTTGCAAGTACAGGCTTCATGACCGTATAAAGGACGATGGATACCACCACGGCGATCACGGCATTTACTGCCGAGGAAAGGAACTTTTCTATCAGCATCACTGAAACTGCGCTCATGGGTGAACCCATTATGAATCTGTACGTGACAAACTCCTTTAATAAATATCCTATTATGTATGCGATCTCTCCGCAAATGCCGCACAGGATCAGCTCCGGTATGAGTCCCAGCCTCTTGAAAAGCTCAAGTGAAAAGCAGAGGCCTCCCACATAGCCCATCAGAAACTTGGTCACAAAGGTAACAATCCAGCCCGCAGGTGATCCGCCCCAGAACACCACGTCAAAAAGGAATGATCCAAAGCCTGCTGCCAGTCCACCGGGCAGTGCACCCAGCAGATAGCCCCCCAGCAGACACAATCCGTTTCCAAGGTGGAATCTGGAAACTCCCAATATAGTAGGAAATCTGATCTCGATCTTTGATCCTACAAATACCAGGGCTGCCATCAGACCTATCATGGCCAGCTCTCTTGTGCCAAATCCCTTTTTGCCGCTTTGCGATGTCATAATGCGCCTCCTGAAATGTCATTTTTGCAAGGGGTCCCCTTGCTGTTTTACATCTTCAGGAAGATTATATCTGGCTTTTTTGCAGGTATCAATATGCGGAAAGTATTCTTAAAAATTGTTTAATGTTTCGCTCCGGGTCCCCCGAAAATACTGCAGATCCCGCTACGATTACGTTGGCCCCCGCCTCCAAAACTGTATCAACGTTTTCCGGCGTGATGCCTCCGTCCACCTCTATGTCCAGATTGGGATTGAGTATGTCAGAGAGCTGTCTGAGCTCCATGATCTTGTCCGTCACATAGGGGATGTAGCGCTGACCTCCAAAGCCTGGATTGACGCTCATGAGCAGCACCATGTCCAGCATCGGCAGTATGTTTGAGATCATGCTGACCGGTGTGGCAGGATTTAACGCTACTCCTACCTTTTTCCCCTGCTCCAGCACTGCATTTACGGTGCGGTCCAGATGCTTTGCAGCCTCGGCATGGACGGTGATGATGTCTGCCCCGGCATCAGCAAAATCCTTTATATAGCGGATAGGCTCGTCTATCATCAGATGAACGTCAAATATCCTGTCCGTATGGCTCCTGATGCTTTTTATCACCGGCAGGCCAAAGGACAGGTTTGGCACAAAGATTCCGTCCATCACGTCGATATGCACGTACTGGGCTCCAAGCCTGTCTATAAGCTCAACCTCCTCACCAAGTCTGGCAAAATCCGCAGACAGTATGGAAGGTGCCAGGATCATATCCATATATTACCTCCTCTCCCTGTCCCTGAGCTCCGAAAAAATCTGAACATAGTTTTCATAGCGTTCACGATGTATGCGTCCCTCAGACAGGGCTCTTTTTACGGCACAAAGCTCCGCAGGCTCATTTACATGATTGCAGGTATTGTATCTGCATGCTGCGGAAGGCTCCGTAAATTCATCATAATAATATTTTATGCTGTTACTGTCGAGGCCAAGGCTGAGCTCTGACAGGCTCAGAGAGGTAAAGCCAGGCGTATCCAGTATATAGCCTCCTTTTCCTATGGGAAAAAGCTCGGTATGCCTTGTGGTCTGGCGGCCTCTTTTTATCCTTTCAGAAAGCTCCCCTGTCTCAGAAAGCTCCCTGCCGTGTATCATGTTTATAAGCGAGGACTTTCCAACCCCCGAAGGGCCTGCAAGTACGGTGGTATGCCCATAGAGCAGACGATATATGGCCTCTCTTACATCCTCATTGAGGACGGATCCCAGAATGACATCAAAGCCGGCAGCCTCATATATCTCCCTGTAATGCTGTCCTGTGCCCTTTTTGTCCAGATCCTCCTTGTTGAAGAAAATGGTGGAGCTTATGCCCTGGGCTCCCATATATATCAGAAAACGATCCAGCAGATTGAGATTTGGCTCCGGCTCAGCCACGGCAAATACCACAAGCACATTGTCTATGTTTGCCGCAGCAGGACGGATGAGCATGTTCTGACGCTTTTCGACCCTCGTCAGGCTGCCCTCCCTGTCAGCCTCATGGGTGACCTCAAAGCTGACCATATCCCCGGGCAGGGGCCTGAGCCCTTCCTTTCTGAAGATACCTCTTGCCCTGCAGGAATATATCCTTTCATCCTCCTGGGCATGGACATAGTAAAAGCCGCCTATGCCCTTGAGTATACGTCCCTGCATATCAGCCCTCCAGTGGAGAAAAGATGATGGTGGTGGACTGGTATATATCACCGGTATTTGCGTTCAGCACCTCTATCTCGCCGCTGCCCACTCCATAGGCTCCTCTTATGTTTCTGAAGCTTACGGGTATGACCGTGCCCTGGGCCACTGGCTTTGCCTCCTCAAGTGTGGTATATACATAGGCCCCATCCACACGCTGTCTGAGCCTTATGTATACCATGATCTGTTTCATGGCATCAGCAGGCCCGCTGAGATGGCCTACCTGACAAACTGTATCTATGCTTCCATAATAATACTCTGAGGACAGCCCGGCTCCAAGCTCAGACCTGCCGGAGCTGATGACTACATCCACACTGCTGCCGTTTTGTACCTGCTCACCTTCCGCCAGGGACTGTCTGCATATCTGGCCCTCAGTATATTCATCAGAGGATTCCTCCGATATGCTGCCAAGTGTCAGCCCAGCCTGATTGAGGATATACCTGGCCTGCTCTTCACTATAGCCAAGGAGCTTTGGCACCGTGGTCATAAGAGATTCGGAGCCAAGGCTTATGATCAGCCTGACCTGGCTTCCCTCAGTGACCTCGGAGCTGGTGCCCTCTGCCATGAGCTCATAGCCTGTTACCAGGCCTGCTGCCACATCCTCGGAAAGCTCTGCCCTCGTCTCAGCCACGCTTACGCCAACCTCCGACAGCTCAGTCGTGGCCTGATTCGGGGTCTTGCCGCTCAGATGAGAAAGTGTATAGTTGAGCCTTGTGCCCAGGGAGACCGTCACATGCACCGTCTCACCCGACACCAGTATCTCTCCGGGCTCCGGATCCTGATCTATGATCATGCCCTCATAGTAAACATCCGAATAATCCGTATTTGAAGAATCTATGCTTACTCTGTAGCTTTGCAGCCTTGCCGCTGCCTGATCCACTGACTGGCCAAGTATATTTGGCATGAGCTGCTCTGGCTGTATCTCCACGGTTATATCCAGAGGCTCATCCTCCTCAGGCTCCATGCTTTCTGCCTGGGAGACCGAGGCCTGTACCGCCTCTTCAGGCACTTTTTCGGTGCTCATGGCATCGGCTATGACTATGAGCAAAATGATGACCAGCAGTCCTATGACTCCATATATGCCATAGCCTGAGAGCTTCCTTATCCTTTTGGATCTCTCATCCGGCTCGTATATGCCGTCCTTGTCAGGCCTGATTATGATGGTGGTATCCCCGGCAGAGCTTTGCTGAGTTTGAGCTTCCTCATCTGCCTGCTCCGCATTTTCCTGAGCTTCCATATCCTGGAACTGCTCAGGTGCCTGAATACTGTCACCTGCCTTGGCCTCCTGAAAATGGTCCTTTTCTGAAGCTTCCTCAGTGCCCTGGTCCGCCAATGCCTGGTCCGCTTTGGCTGGATGTCTGTCCTCTGTATCAAAAAGCTTTACGAAATGCCCCTCCGGCTCATTTACACAGTGCTTGAGATCAGCTATGAGCTCCGTGGCAGTCTGATACCTGTCCCTGGGCTCCTTTTTAGTGGCCTTTATGATGATGTCGTTCAGTGCAGGATATATCTCGTCATTATACACTACCGGCGGCACCATGGCCTCTGACAGATGGGCCATGACCACATTTACGGTATTTTCCCCTTTAAAGGGCAGCCTGCCTGTGATCATCTCATACATGCAGATCCCCAGAGAATATATGTCCGATCTCTCATCCGTTTCCCCGGACCTGGCCTGCTCCGGAGCTATGTAATGCACCGAGCCCACTACCGATGAATTTATGGTGTCCTGGCTTACGGCCCTGGCTATGCCGAAATCGGCCACCTTGACCTTGCCATCCTTGGAAATGATCAGATTTTGGGGCTTTATGTCCCTGTGTATGATGCCCTTTTTGTGGGCAGCAGCTATGCCCTCTGCCGCCTGCAGGCTTATGCCTATGGTCTCCTTGTTGGAGAGCCTGCCCTTGCGGGCGATATAATTTTTGAGAGTGATGCCCTCCACAAGCTCCATGACTATATAATGAAGCTTACCCTCGTCCACGGCATCATAGGCTGCGACTATATTGGGATGGGTCAGGTTTGCGGCTGATCTGGCTTCATTTCGGAATTTCTTTAAAAACTCCTCGTCTCCCGCACACTCCTCCTTGAGCATCTTTATGGCAACTATGCGGTCAAGCTTCAGGTCCTTTGCTCTGTAAACATAGGACATTCCTCCCTGTCCTATCTTTCCCTCTATCTCATAGCGTCTGTCAAGTATATCACCGGTTTTGATCATGAGAATCACCGCCTTCCGTATACCTGATCAGTATGACTGCTATATTGTCGATGCCGCCGTTTTGATTTGCCTCATTCACCAGACTTCTGCCCTTGTATTCAAGGCTGCCGTTGCCCAGGATGATGCTCAGCAGTCTGTCGTCATCCACCATGTTTGTAAGGCCATCCGAGCAAAGCAGTATGTAATCTCCATCCTCGAGATCCACTTCAAAGAAATCTGCCCTGACATCCTCCTCGCTGCCCACGGCCCTGGTCACATATCTTTTTTTCTGAAGGTACTCCTCAGAGCCTCTCTGCATCATTCCCTTCTCTACCATCTCCTCGACATAAGAATGATCCTTTGTGACCTGGGTTATGTCGTCTCTGATGAGATAAAGCCTGGAATCTCCCACATTGCATACTGTGAGCACGTTCCCTTCTATGACCGCAGCCACCAGCGTGGAGCCCATGCCGGAAAGCTCTGATTCCTTTATGGACTTATGGTAGATCATGGCATTTGAAAGCATCAGGGCATTTCGCATGACCCTTACGGTATCAAGCTCCCTGTTTTTGCTTATATAGCCCACCATGGTCTCTACCAGGTATTTTGACGCAAAATCACCTGCCCTGTGGCCTCCCATCCCGTCTGCAAGTATAAACAGGTTTGGAAAGGCACCCACAGGTCCCGTGCTTTCAAATATATAGTCCTGATTTACCTGTCTTCTGCGACCTATATCAGTCAGCGCATATGCCTGCATTTTTGATATATCTCCTCCTGAGCTGGCCGCAGGCTGAATCTATGTCGCGACCCATCTCTCTTCTGATAGTTACGTTTGCTCCCCTTTCGGAAAGCTCATTATAAAAGGCCTCAAGCCTTTTTCTTGGCGGCTCCGAAAAGCCGCATTCCTCCACCGGATTTACCGGTATCAGATTTATGTGTGCATGCATGGAGACTGCAAGCTCAGAAAGCCGCCTGGCATCCTCCATACTGTCATTTACATCCTTTACTACTGCATATTCAAAGGTCAGCCTTCTGCCTGTCCTTTCTGCATAATATCTGCATGCCTCCAGGACCTTTGAAAGCTCATAGGAGCCCGCCACGGGCATGGTTAAAAGCCTTTTTTCCTGAGTGGCCGCATGCAGGGAAAGAGCCAGCGTTATCTTGAGGCCGAGCTCTGAAAGCTCATATATACGCGGCACTATACCGCAGGTGGACAGTGTTATGTTCCGCTGAGACAGTCCAGCTCCCTCCGGGTCACTTATCAGCTCGATGAATCTGACCACCTCATCGAAATTGTCCAAGGGCTCGCCTGTACCCATCAGCACCACATGGGAGACCCTCTGTCCCGTATCCTCTTCGATGGCATATACCTCGGAAAGCATCTCGGCTGCACTCAGGTTCCGGACCAGTCCTCCAAGAGTGGAGGCGCAGAAGCGGCAGCCCATGCGGCAGCCCACCTGAGAGCTTATGCATACTGAATTTCCAAAATGATAGGGCATGAGCACGGCCTCTATCACATTTCCATCAGCTAGAGAAAAAAGATACTTTTTTGTGCCGTCCTGCTTTGAGCTCTGAACCTCTTCAATGGAAAGAACTGTGATGTAAAATTCCTGGGAAAGCCTGTCCCTGAGCTTCTTTGAGATATTCGTCATCTCGGATATGCCGCTTATGCGCTTTACATGGACCCAGTCATAGATCTGGCCTGCCCTGTAGGCCGGCTCAGAAAGCTCCCTGAGCCTTTCTGAAAGCTCTGACTTTTTTAAACCTCTGATATCTTCCATCTCAGATAAACTCTTTTTGCAGGACTGCAACAAAAAATCCGTCATGATCTTCCGCAGGAAGGAGCCTGATAGTATCCGTCACCTGAAATCCCAGGTGGCTTGCAGCCCACTGGACATTGTCCTCATTTTCCTCTCTGGTGATGGTACAGGTGGAATACACAAGCCTTCCGTGGGGCTTTACATATCTTGAGGCTATGCTGAGCATCTCCCTCTGAAGATCCCTGAGCTCCTCTATGCTGTAGCTCCTGATGTTCAGCTTTATGTCTGGCTTCCTGCCTACTATGCCAAGGCCCGAGCAGGGAAGATCTGCCATGACTATATCAGCCCTGTAATAGCTTTCCTCGTCCGGAACCAGGGCATCCATGACCTTTATATCTATGTTCTTAAAGCCCATCCTGAGAGCATTTTCCCTTATGAGCTGAGCCTTTGCCTCTGAAACATCCCTGGCCTCAACGAGACCGCTGCCCCTTAGCATGTCGCAAAGCTGCAGGGCCTTTCCTCCCGGGGCTGCACATATATCTATGATATGGTCTCCGGCAGCCGGCCTGGCAAAGACAGCAGGCAGCATGGAGGCTATATCCTGGACAGCTATGAGGCCTCTCTTAAAGGCTGAAAGCTCCGTGAGGGAGGCTGCCTCTGAAAGCTCGTATACGATCGGCAGCTCAAGGCCCTCCGTGCTGCATCCTGATGCTTTCAGCAGGGCTGCAAAGTCTATCCTTTTTACCTTTGCACCCTCCTCATCCAAGAGTTTGCATATCCCCTCCTCGTCCATCAGAGAGGTATTCAGCCTGATGGTCTGGCCCCTTCTCGTAAGCCAGGCCTGAAACACAGACCTTGCGGTATCCCTGCCAAGTTCTGCGCACAGCTTTTTATAAAGCCACTTTGGAACTGAATAGGCTATATGCTCCTCGGGATATTTATAAAGCCTGTCCGGGTCCGCCTCCTTGTCTCTGACGATGTTCCTGAGGACTG
>CALWET010000089.1 GCA_944377385.1 uncultured Lachnospiraceae bacterium
TGGGCCTCTTCTCTGATATCTTCTTCCTTTGCCATGCCTCTCCCTGATCAATAGCTGTAATCCAGACCTATGCCCGGCCCGCTGTTTGCCGGATTTGAAAAGGTCGGTGCCTCTGTCTCCACAGGGGCAGTCTCAATAACTGTCGTATCCACAGGAGGTGTTACAATCTGCACAGGGGTCTCCTCCTGGGCAGGTGCGCTCCAATACCTGTCATCCGTGCTCTTTCCTTCTTCACCCTCGGGGACCACGATGCCTCCCCAGGAGTTATGATGATCACAGTATTCTATAGGCACATTGTCCTCATCAAAATACTCGGTATATACTGCATTTCCATGATTGCGGTAATCGCTTCTGCATGCCGAGGTGGGCAGCTTTCCGCTCTTTCTGCATATCTGCACCTCGACTATACCCTCAGGCACCTCAAATTCCTTGTCAGGAAGCTGCTTTTGCTCATGGACCCTGGTCATGATCTTTCGCCATATGTCCTTATGGAAGGAGGTCCCTCCGTTATAAACTCCAGTGGTGGTATCGTTAAGGGACTGGTTGTCATCACAGCCTGCCCAGATTCCTGCAGTATAATAAGGGCTGTAGCCCACGAACCACACCTCCAGGTTGTTTGTGGTGGTACCTGACTTTCCTGCAGCATGCATATCGTCCATATGGGCTCTTGTGGAGGTGGTATTTACCGTATATCCGCTGGCCCACTTGGTCTGGTATATCATGGACTGCTCCATGGCATCCGTCAGCAGGAATGCCGTGGTCTCCTTCATGACCCTGTCAGTCTCGTCCTCCGTAAGGTCCAGCAGCACATTGCCGTCATGATCCAGGACCCTGGTAAAGAACTTGGGCTTTCCATAAAGGCCTCCGTCAGCTATGGCGGCAAAGGCATTGGTAAGCTCCAGATTAGTTACTCCATAGGTCAGGCCTCCAAGAGCCGTTGCCGGATTCTTGTCCTCCTCTATGAGGGTCGAGATGCCAAGCTTTCTGGCAAACTCCACTCCCTCTCCGGGGGTCACCGTCTCCACCATGCAGCGTACTGCTACAATGTTCATGGAAAACTCTATTCCCTCACGGATATTTGAGTATCCGAAATACTCGCCCTGCCTCCACCAGTTCTTGAAGGTCTTTTCTCCAAGTGTGTACTCAGAATCATAATATGTAGTGCCCAGGGTGGCTCCGTTGAGCTCCATGGCAGGGGCAAAGGAGGATATGACCTTAAATACAGAGCCGGGCTGCTCCGTGGTATTTGTGGCACGGTTAAGGGACCTTGAATACTTCTTCTGGCCCCGGCCTCCGCAGACTGCCTTTACCTCCTTTGTATACTGATCCATGATCACAAAGGATACCTGAGGCTGAAGAGTGGTCTCCAGCGTCTCTGCTATGACAGTATCCTCCGGTGTCGTGACCGTGGCCTTGTATTCCTCTATGATCTCCTTCAGGGCCTCCTCGGTCCTGAAAAGTCCGTCATATCTCTGGCCTCTGACATTCACGCAGTAGTCCTCGATATGATGCTCATTGTAATGGGTCTGAGTGCCGTCCTGATGCTGTATGGAATAGCGCCAGGTAAAGCTGTACTTGGCGGTATCGTAGTTATCAGGATCGTTGACCTCCTCATCTACTATGGCCTGTATCTGGGGATCCTGGGTGGTCTCTATCCTGAGCCCGCCTGAATACAGCAGATCCCTGGCCTCTGCCTCTGTCAGCGAAAGCCTCTCCTTGAATATCTCGATGCACTGCTCTATCAGCTCGTCAACAAAATATGAATAGGGCTCCTGAGGCTGAGATTCCCTGGTAGCCTCAAGCTCGGCTATCCTTGTGTATACATCGTCGGAAAGAGCTTCCTGATATCTCTGCTCATCTATATAGCCCTGATCCAGCATGTTTTTGAGCACCAGCCTGCGCCTCTCATCATTGGCCTCGGGATGGGTGATGGGATTGTATCTCGTGGGGCTGGGGGTGATGGCAGCAAGCACCGCACATTCTGAGAGATTGAGCTCTCCTACCTCCTTGTCAAAATAGCCCCTGGCAGCCACCTTTACACCAAGGGAATTATTTCCAAGGTTGATGGTGTTGAGGTAGTCGGTCATTATCTGTTCCTTGAGCTCTGTCTTGTCTATGCCCGGCTGATTTTCGATCATGAGGGCGATATACCACTCCTGGAACTTTCTTTCATAAAGGGCCACTCCATCCTCATTTCCGCCCTTTAGTATGTTGTTCTTTATGAGCTGCTGGGTGATGGTGGAGCCGCCTCCGGCATCGTTTCCGGTGATGACGCCCCTGGCCGCCCTGATGATGGATCTCAGATCTATTCCGTTATGCTCCCAGAAACGCTGATCCTCTATGGCCACAAAGGCATTGACCAGGTCCTCCGGCAGCTCCTCGTAGCTGACCTCTTCCCTGTTTGATCCCTCCTGCACCAAGGTGGCTATCAGGTTCCCCTCGGTATCATAGGCCCTGGAGGCATAACCCGTAGGCCCAAAGGAGACATTTTCAAGATCCGGTACATTTGCAAAGATACCGGAAAAAATGCCTATGCCAAAAGAACAGACAGCTATGCCTGCAATGAGCACCATGGAGATGATGCACATCTTGAACAGGTATACCCGCCTGTTATGTTCCTTTTTGTCTCCGTAAACTATCTCTTCTAATCTGTAATTTATCTCGTCACGAGTATATTTCATCTATCACGTCCTGATTTTTGAGCTTATGGCTACTGAAAGATTTTACCACAATGAAGAGCTTGAAACAATTTAAAAATTATTGTCGATTTAATGTACGACAGGCAAGCCTTTCGGCTCATGTCAAAGGAGCAGGTCCATTTATTCAGCTGAGGTGAATTCCTCAAGCTCCTCTGCCCTCTGCTCCCATAGCTCATACAGTTCTGAAAGCCTGTCCTCCAAAGCAGTCCTGGATGCCGTAAGCTCATTTAGCTTTGCAGAATTCCTGGCTATCTCGTCATGAGTCATGAGCTCGTCTATCTCAAAGATCTGCTGCTCCAGCTCCTTTATGTCCCTTTCACAGGAGCCAAGGGCCGTGCGCAGCTTCTGTAGCCTTGCCTTCCTCTGCTTCTGCTCCTCAAAGCTCTGCCTGCTGCGGCTCTCCTCGGCCCGTATGTGATCCCTGATGCCGATAACGCTTTCCGAAAGCCTGTCTTTCTGGACCTCTTTGGCCTCTGTCCTTGCTCCGCTCAGGGATTTTTCCCTGTCAAAATCCGGGTCTGCCTTTTTTTCAAGATAGTAATCATAGTTCCCGATATAATTTACAAAGCTTCCGTCCCAGAGCTCCAGTATCCTGGTGGCTGTCCTGTTTATGAAGTACCTGTCATGGGAAACGTAGATGACCGTGCCCTCATAATTTCGTATGGCCTCCTCCAGTATATCCTTGGAGGTGATATCCAGGTGGTTCGTGGGCTCGTCCAAAAGGAGCAGATTGGCTCTTGAAAGCATCAGCTTTGAAAGGGAGAGCCTGCCCTGTTCTCCTCCTGACAGATCACCCACGCTTTTGAATACGTCATCTCCGGTAAAGAGAAAGGATGCCAGCAGATTCCTGATCTCTGTATTAGACATGTCAGGATAGGCATCGGAGATCTCTTCAAACACGGTATTTGTTGGATCAAGCTCATGATGCTCCTGATCATAATAGGCAGTTTCCACCCTGGAGCCAAAGCTCAGCTCTCCGCTGTCAGCCGGCACAAGCCCGCAGATGATCTTGAGGAGTGTGGTCTTTCCGGTACCGTTGGGACCTATGACCGCCACCTTTTCCCCTCTTTTTATGTCCAGGTCAACACCGGAAAAAAGCTGCCTGCCCGAATAGGCCTTTGACAGCCCTGTAGCCATGAGCACGTCATTTCCGGATTGTCTCCTGGGAGCAAACCTGAGCCTCATGGCATCATCCACATCAAAGGGCTTTTCCACCTTTTCCATACGGGAAAGCAGCTTTTCCCTGGATTCAGCCCTCTTTATGGATTTTTCCCTGTTGAAGCGACGAAGCTTTTCTATGACCTCCTGCTGATGCCTGATCTCAGCCTGATTATTCAGGTAGGCCTTCATCATATCCTTCCTGATAATGGCCTTTTTTTCTGCAAAGGCAGTATAGTTCCCCACATAAAGCCTGGCTCTGCCTGCCTCTATATCAAGGACCTTGTCTGCGACCCTGTCAAGGAAATATCTGTCATGGGAAACTATGATCAAGGCTCCACGATATCCCCTCAGATAGGATTCGAGCCATGAGACCGAGCTTATGTCCAGATGGTTCGTAGGCTCGTCAAGAAGCAAAAGCCCCGGCTCCTCCATGAGGATCCTGGCCAGGGCCAGCCTGGTCTTTTGTCCTCCCGACAGCTTTGATACCTGCTTTCCGAATTCCTCCTCAGAAAAGCCAAGGCCCTTGAGCATCCCCACCACATTGGACCTGACTGCATATCCGTCCCTCTGCTCGAATTCATGGCTGAGCCTGTTGTATCTGTCATATATGCTCTCCAATTCAGAGCTGTCCTCAGCGGCCTCCTTCATCCTGAGCTCAAGCTTCCTGAGCTCCTCTTCCATGTCAAGGAGCTCAGCCTTTGCGGAAAGGACCTCATCATAGATGGTCTTTTCAGAATCCGTCTCTGGATTCTGTTCAAGATAAGCAAGGCTCACATCCTTTGACAGGCTGATGCTGCCCTCATCAGGCTGCTCCCTGCCGGAGATGAGCCTGAGCAGCGTGGACTTGCCTGCGCCGTTTATGCCTGTGACCGCAAGCCTGTCATTTGCCTCCATATGAAAGCTTATGTCCTTCAGTATATCCGTTCCGTCATAGGATTTATATAATCCGCTTACTGCTAATATCATATATCTGTCAAAATCTTTTATCTGTATCAGGCGGGCCTTATGCCAGTGCATGCCCACCCGTCTTTATCTGTCTGTATCTGTCAGTTTTTAAAGCTGTGTATGGGAGCGGGTATCCTTCCCTTCCTGCTTATGAAGCCCTCGCAGGAGAATCTGTTTACCGGCATGACCGGTGCATATCCGAAAAGCCCTCCGAACTCCACCACATCTCCTACCTTTTTGCCCATGGCCGGTATGAGCCTCACAGCCGTGGTCTTTTGATTTATCATCCCTATGGCTGCCTCATCGGCTATGATTCCGGAAATGGTAGAGGCAGGCGTATCTCCGGGTATGGCTATCATGTCCAGGCCCACTGAGCATACACAGGTCATGGCCTCAAGCTTTTCAAGGCTCAGAGAGCCTCGCTGCACCGCATCTATCATGCCCTGGTCCTCGCTCACGGGTATGAAGGCGCCGCTAAGTCCCCCTACATAGGAGGATGCCATGATCCCGCCCTTTTTCACCTGGTCATTCAAAAGCGCCAGGGCCGCGGTGGTGCCGGGAGCCCCTGTGGATTCCAGGCCCATGGCCTCCAGGATGTCAGCCACACTGTCTCCCACAGCAGGTGTGGGTGCCAGGGAAAGGTCAATGATGCCAAAGGGCACCTCCAGCCTCCTTGCAGCCTCTCTGGCCACAAGCTGTCCTACCCTGGTGATCTTGAAGGCAGTTTTCTTGACTGTTTCGCACAGCACCTCAAAGCTGGAGCCCCGGCAGGATTCCAGAGCGGTCTTTACCACTCCCGGGCCGCTGACTCCCACATTTATGACTGCATCCGGCTCACTGACTCCATGGAAGGCTCCTGCCATAAAGGGATTGTCGTCCGGAGCGTTGCAGAATACGACCAGCTTTGCACAGTGGGGGAATTCCCCGTCCTTTGTCAGCTTTGCCGTCTCTACTATGATCTCGCCGCAGAGCCTGACGGCATCCATGTTTATGCCAGTCTTTGTGGACCCCACATTTACGGATGCGCATACCCTCTCAGTGGAGGACAGAGCCTTTGGTATGGAATTTATCATCAGCTCCTCGGCCTCTGTCATCCCCTTTGAGACCAGGGCTGAAAAGCCTCCGATAAAATTGACTCCAACATCCTTTGCTGCCTGGTCCAGTACCTTTGCGATCCTTACATAATCCTCAGTGCTTTTGGCACAGGAGGCTGCCACCAGGGAAATGGGAGTCACGGATATCCTCTTGTTTACGATGGGTACACCGTAATCCTTCTCTATCTCCTCGCCGCAGCTGACCAGCCTTGCTGCCTTTGAGGTGATCTTGTTATATATATTTTCACAGAGGCTGTCCATATCCTCTGCGGCACAGGAAAGCAGGCTTATGCCCATGGTGATCGTGCGCACATCCAGATTTTCCTGCTCTATCATCTGATTGGTCTCATGGACCTCATAGATATTTATCATGCCGTCCTCCCCATCAGATCCTGTGCATGGAGGTGAATATCTCCTCACGCTGGCATTTTATGGTCACTGCCTTTTCAAGGCCCACACGGTCAAGGCCCTCTGAAAGAGTATCAAAGCTGATGTCAGCCTTTTCCATGTCCACTATCATCATCATGTTGAATATGCCCTGAAGTATGGTCTGGGATATATCAAGTATGTTGATGTCATGCTCTGCAAGATAATTGCATATTCCGGCTATGATTCCTATCGTATCCTTTCCAACTACTGTGATTATGACCCTGTTCATAAGCTGTCCTCCCTGATCCCTGCAATGGCCCGGTAATGGGCTTTCCTTCCCCACCCCTCTGCCCTGCAGGGCCTGATCTCCTTAAATAGTCAAAATCTCCGGCATAAACACGCCGGAGACTTAAAGCTTTCGATATTACTTTCTGATGCCGAGCTTTGCGATCAAAGTCCTGTAGCCTTCCAGATCCTTCTTTGCGTAGTAATCAAGAAGTCCTCTTCTGTGTCCGACCATCATCAGCAGTCCTCTCCTGGAGTGGTGGTCCTTGGGATTTTTCTTGAGATGCTCTGTCAGCTCGTTGATCCTCTCTGTAAGGACAGCGATCTGCACCTCAGGCGATCCTGTGTCATGCTCGTTCCTTCCGAACTCCTTCATAAGCTGCTGCTTTTTCTCTTTTGAGATCATATTTCCTCCTTAATTTAAACAGGCCGTAGCCTTACTCACCGCTGACTGCGTATGGGCCGGAGAGCCTCATACGATGCCAGGGCGTATGTTCAAAACATAAAGATATTATCATCTGTGCATGAAAAATTCAAGTCCCTAAGACAAACTTTTAAAATCGGACGCTGCTTTAAAAAAATCCCTGGCGCATTCCATATCCCTGCAAAGCAGCTGCTGTCTCAGCTCCTCAAGGTCAGAAAAGCGTCTTTCAGGCCTTATGAACTTCAGCAGCTCTACCCTGAGCTCCCTGCCGTATGCATCTCCCTCATAGGAAAAGGCGTAGCTCTCAAGCCAGATCCTGCCCTCATATATGTCCTCGGCACTGACAGTAGGCTTTTTGCCAAGGTTGGCTATGCCCTCAAAGCTTTCCTGGGAGCCCTGGTCCATGAAGCTTAGCCTTACGGCATAGACTCCAAAGGGCGGAAGCTCCATATCCTCCGGGACCTCCAGATTCATCGTGGGAAATCCCAGCACACTGCCTCCAAGGTGCCTTCCATGGACCACCTTTCCCTGAATGAAATAGTTCTCTCCAAGAAGCTGCGCTGCAGGCCCCACCTCTCCACTGCGGATAAGCCCCCGTATAAGGGTGGAGCTGATCTCCTCTCCATTTTGATCCCTGAGCTTTTCCACCTCAAGGAAAGTATAGCCAAGCTCCCTGCTGTGCTCTCTGAGAAAGGAGGCATTGCCCTCTCTGTTATACCCAAAGCTCACATCCTCCCCGGCTATGAGCTCCTTCATGGAAAAGCCAGAGAGCAGCCTGTTCCTTAGAAAATCCATTGCCCTTACAGATCTCAGCTCCTCGGAAAGCCTGTATCTCAGCACATAGTCTATATCCATGGACAGGAGCTCCTGCTTCAGTATGTCCCTCTGCCTGAGATAGCCTCCTCCCGTATCCAGCATGATCACGCAGGTGCGAAGCCTGTTTTTCTGGGCCTCTGCCTTGAGCCTTTTTATGATCTCCCTGTGTCCAAGATGCAAACCGTCAAATTTTCCAAGGGCTACTGCACATCCGGAAATGATGCGAAGCCTGGTCTCCAGCATTCCCTGGTCCTTGAGCTCCTCTATCTCCGAAAGCCTGAGGGCCTCGTCTATGCCCATATCTCCCACGGAAAGCCTTGTAAGCTCCTCCATACAGGCCCCGCAGCCAAGCCTTTCCCCTATATCATGGCAAAGAGTGCGTATATAGGTGCCCTTTGAGCAGCTGACGGTAAAGCTGACACTGGGAAGTCTCAGCTCATTTATGGTAAGCTCATATATATGAACTGTCTTTTTCTTCCTTTCGACCTCGATGCCTTTTCTGGCGTATTCGTACAGCTTTTTGCCATTTACCTTCCTTGCGGAATACATGGGTGTAAGCTGCTCATAGGTACCAACAAAGCTCTGTATGGCCTGTACGACGCATTCAGTTTTCAGCCCCTCTGTGCTTTTCTCTGAAATGACGCTGCCGGTCATGTCCTGGGTATCAGTAGTTTTCCCAAGCAAAAGCTTTGCCCTGTAGACCTTTTTGCCGTCTCCAAAGCTGTCAACATCCTTTGTAGCCCGACCAAGGGCCACAGGCAATACTCCTTCAGCCATGGGATCAAGGGTGCCTGCATGGCCTATCTTCCTCATGCCAAGTATCCCTCTCAGCTTTGCGCAGACATCCATGGAGGTATAGCCCTTTTCCTTATATACATTCAAAAAGCCGTTATACGGATTTTTATTCATGCTGCTTCTCTTCTTTAAGCTGTCCTTCTATGGCCTCCACAAGTATCTTTATGTCAGCCTTGAGATCCGGGCCCATGTAGCAGCCGGCAGCTCTCTTATGTCCTCCTCCGGAATGTTCGCTGGCGATACGGGCCACATCCACCTGATCCGTATTGGAACGCAGGCTTACCTTATATGTGGAATTCTTGCACTGATAAAGGAACAGCGCAGCCTTTACGCCCCTAGTGGTGCGCAGCTCGTCGATGAAGCCATCCATATCCTTGACGCTTATTCCAAACTGCTCCATGTCCCTGAGCCTCGCATAGCCCACGGCCACGGCTCCGTCAAGGTGCAGCTCCATATCTGAAAGCACCTTTCCAAGCATCAGCTTCTGATTGCCGTTCATGGAGAAAAAGGAATCATCAATGATTCCGCCAAAATCTATGCCATATCCCATACACTCAGCAGCGACACGCATGGTATGTGCCGAGGTACAGCTGTATCTGAAAACTCCTGTATCATGTACGATGCCCGTGTATACGGCCCTGGCCACATCGGCATCCACATACTCCCTTTCAAAAAGATCAAATACCAGCTCAGAGGTGGATGAGGCCTCGGGCTCGATGAGCTCACTGCCGGCAAAGCCCTCGTTGGTTATATGATGATCCACGCATATGGAATTTTTGGCAGAGGTAAACAGGCTGCGGAATTTTCCCACCCTGCCCAGGTCCCCGCAATCAAGGACTATGCAGAGATCATGTCCTTCCTGTGTCTCCGGATCGTGGCAGATCTCAAAAAATCCAGGAAGGAAGGAAAACTTTGCCGAGGCCTCCTCAAGGAATACTCTCACCTTTTTCCCTTCCTGTGCAGATGCTTCGCTTCTGTTCCTGATATAGGCAGCCACGGACAGCACAGAGCCAAGGCAGTCCCCGTCAGGATTGACATGTCCCAATATACAGATAGAACAGGCCTCGTCTATGGCTCTGTTGAATATGTCCTTAAATGCCGTCCTTCTGCTCAGATCCATATCCCTGTCCTTCCTCTGCCTTAGGCTCCTGATCCGACACCTGATCAAAGCTCTCTGCCTGATTCAAAGCTCCCTGGCCCTCAGTCCTAAGGAGCTCATCTATCTTTTTCGACATTTCCACCGCATATTCTATGCTCCTGTCCGGAACGAACTGAAGCTCCGGCGTCTTTCTAAGATTTACCGTATGGGCAAGCTCACGCCTGATATAGCCCTCGGCCCTGGAAAGCCCCTCGATGGAGCGCTCCAGGCTGTCGCCTCCGGTTATGGTGGATACATGCACCTTGCAGAACTGCAGATCCGGTGTCACCTCCACCTTTGTGATCGAGAGCATGGGATCTATCCTTGGATCCTTTACACCGTCTCTTATAATCACGGAGAGGGCACGCATGACCTCTCCGTTTATCCTGTTGTTTTTAACACTTCCTTTTTTCATGTTGTTCAATCAGCCTTTTTCTGTGTTCTCGGCACTTCGACCATCTTGTAGATCTCTATGTTGTCATCTACCTGGATGTCGCTGAAGTCCTCAAATACCATACCACACTCAAAGCCGGTCCTGACCTCCTTGACCTCGTCCTTAAATCTCTTGAGGGAGGCGATGTTTCCGTCAAATATCTTGTCATTGCCTCTGTAGATCCTGGCCTTTGAGCCACGCTCTACGACACCGTCCGTCACATAGCATCCGGCAATGGTCCCAACTCCTGAAGCCTTGAAGGTCTGACGTACTATGGCCTTGCCCGTGTCTCTCTCCTCATATACGGGAGCCAGCATGCCCGTAAGGGCGGCCTCCAGATCATCTATGGCCTGATAGATCACCTTGTACAGCCTGATATCAACATGCTCGTGCTCTGCCGTGGACTTTGCCACCGGATCAGGCTTTACATTGAAGCCTATGATGATGGCATTTCCGGCGGAAGCCAGGCTCCCATCGGATTCGTTTATGTTTCCAACTCCTGAGTGGATGACCTTTACAGCCACCTCCTCATTTGAAAGCTTTCCAAGGGACTGCTTTACGGCCTCAACGGAGCCCTGCACATCGGCCTTTATGATGATGGGCAGCTCCTTTATGTTTCCGGCCTTGATCTCGTCAAAGAGATCATCCAGGTTCATCTTCTGCCTGGTCTCCTCCAGCATGCGCTTCTTCTGCTCTGCAATGAAGGTATCGGCAATATTCCTGGCCTCTTTTTCATCATTGCAGGCCATGAATACCTCTCCTGCATTTGGAACATCATTAAGGCCCAGTATCTCAACGGGAGTGGAAGGCCCTGCCTTTTTGACCCTTGCTCCCTTGTCGTCTATCATGGCCCTTACCTTGCCGTGGCAGGATCCGGCGGCTATGTTGTC
>CALWET010000090.1 GCA_944377385.1 uncultured Lachnospiraceae bacterium
TTATGGGCTGTACATTTTCACGTCCCCAGGAATCGAATACCTCGTCGGCATCATGTCCATGATGATGGTGATGGTGACAGCACTCACCGTCCTCGTGATGATGCTCATGATGACAGCATTCTCCATCCTCGTGATGGTGCTCATGGTGGCAGCATTCTCCATCCTCGTGATGGTGCTCGTGGTGACAGCATTCGCCATCCTCATGATGGTGCTCGTGGTGACAGCATTCTCCATCCTCGTGATGATGCTCATGATGACAGCATTCTCCATCGCCATGATGATGGTGGTGATGATGCTCATTTTCGGCCGCCTCTCTCCTAGCCTCCTCGATCAGGTCCGAAAGCAGGCCATCCCTTTTTTCCATGATGGAAAGCAGCTTGTCACCCGGCAGCTCTGAAACAGGTGTTGTTATGATCTCTGCAGTGGGATTGAGCCCCCTTATGAGCTCCACATCTGTATCTATCCTCTCAGTATCGCTGATCACATCTGTCCTGCTCAGAACGATGGTTCCAGCGTACTGTACCTGATTATTGAAGAACTCTCCAAAATTCTTCATGTACATCTTGCATTTGTTTGCGTCAACTATCGTAACGGCTGAATTGAGCTGAACATCCAGATTTTCCGAAGCATCAGTCACGGCCTTCATGACATCTGAAAGCTTACCCACTCCGGAGGGCTCGATTATAACGCGCTCAGGCTCATAGGTCCTTATGACCTCCTGAAGGGCCTTTTCAAAATCTCCCACCAGGGAGCAGCAGATACAGCCCTGGGACATCTCCCTTATCTCTATGCCTGCATCCTTGAGAAAGCCTCCGTCTATGCCGATCTCTCCAAATTCATTTTCTATAAGCACTACCTTTTCATTCTTCAGTGCTTCCTTCAGGAGCTTTTGGATGAAAGTGGTCTTGCCCGCTCCCAAAAAGCCTGAGATGACGTCTATCTTTGTTTTCATCGCTATGTCTCCTTTCATATAAATCATATAACTAAGCTAATACAATATCTAATGGCCTTCAGGCATATATCAGAGATATCTGAAATATATCTTCAAACTGCTGTCATGGGGCTGCCTGGTTTTTGCTTCCTCTGCCGTTTAGCCTTTGGGATAGGCGGGCGTCATATACCAAATCACTGAAAATCAATTTTTTTCAGTGATTTAAGTATATAGCCCGAATAGAACAAAGGCTGGCAGCGAAGCAAAACCCAGGTTGCCCCTATGATAGCGAAGCATAACCAGGATTGCTCCATGGCAGCGCAGAATCTATATTACAGCTTCAGCTTCGTCAGATGCCATATATCCTCTACATATTCCTCTATGGTCCTGTCAGAGGAGAATTTCCCGGAATTTGCTATATTTATTATGCAGGCCCTTGCCCAATAGGCCTCATCACGATAGCGTCTGTCCACCTCGTCGTGGGCACGGCAGTAATCCCTGAAATCCTTGAGTGTAAAGTACTGGTCAGCTATCCCGCCTGAGGACTGTCTGTTCAGCAGGGAATTGTATATGTCCCTGAAGCGCTCCGTGTCATCAGGTGAGTAGAAGCCATTGATGAGCTGCATGAGCACCTTGCGGATCTCGGGATCCGAGTTAAAGATGTCCATGGGATCATAGTCATGATTCTTTTCATGGGCTATGACCTCCTCTGCGCTCATGCCGAAGATAAAGGCATTTTCTGCTCCGGCTTTTTCAACTATCTCTATGTTGGCTCCGTCCATGGTGCCAAGGGTCAGGGCTCCATTCATCATGAACTTCATATTGGATGTTCCTGAAGCCTCCTTTGATGCCGTGGATATCTGCTCCGATACGTCTGCTGCCGGGAAGATGACCTCGGCGCTGGAAACGCAGTAATCCTCTATGAACACCACCTTGAGCCTGCCATTTATGCTCCTGTCATTGTTTATGACGTCAGCCACGGAGTTGATGAGCTTTATGGTCATCTTTGCCCTGTAGTAGCCAGGAGCTGCCTTTGCCCCAAATATAAAGGTCCTGGGCAGCATGTCCATGCCGGGATGCTCCTTTAACTGATTGTAAAGGTACATCACATGCAGTATGTTCATAAGCTGTCTCTTATACTCATGGAGCCTCTTTACCTGTACATCGAAGATGCTCCTGGGATCCACCTTGATTCCATTATGCTCTTCGATATAGCGGGCAAGCCTGACCTTGTTCTGATACTTTATGTTCAGGAACTCACGCTGGGCCTTGATGTCATCTGCATAGACCTCCAGCTCCTTCAGCTTTTCAAGGTCAGTTATCCATTCCGGGCCGATCTTGTCCGTGATCCACTGTGAAAGCAGGGGATCCGCATGAAGCAGGAAGCGCCTCTGGGTCACTCCGTTCGTCTTGTTGTTGAACTTCTCCGGCCAGATCTCATAATAATCCCGGAATACCTCCTGCTCCAGTATCCTCGTATGGATCTCTGCCACGCCATTTACGGAGTAGCTTCCCACGATGGCCATGTTTGCCATGCGTACCTGTCCGTCATAGATGATGTCCATCCTTTTATGCTTTTCATGGGCATCGGGATAATTTTTGCTGTCCACAAAGGCTGCAAAGCGGCGGTTTATCTCCTCCACTATCTGATATATACGGGGCAAGAGCCTTGAAAAGAGCTCTATGGGCCACTTTTCCAGAGCCTCTGACATGATGGTGTGGTTTGTAAAGGCACAGGTATGCTTTGTGATCTCCCAGGCGTCATCCCACTCCAGATGGAACTCATCCAGCAGTATGCGCATGAGCTCAGGCACCACCAGGGTAGGGTGGGTATCATTCATATGGAATACCACCTTTTCAGGCAGCTTCTTTATGTCGTCATGGTTCTCCATGTATCTTCTGATGGCCAGCTGTACCGAGGCCGAAACGAAGAAATACTGCTGAGAAAGACGAAGCTCCTTTCCTGACATGTGATTGTCGTTAGGATAGAGCACATCCACTATGGTCTTTGCAAAATTGGCCTGCTCCACAGCCTTCTGATAGTTTCCTCGGTCGAACTCGTCCAGGCGGAACTCCTCCATGGGCTCTGCATCCCACACCCTGAGGGTGTTGACCATTCCATTGTCATATCCCACTATGGGCATGTCATAAGGCACTGCCAGTATGGAGCGATAGCCCTTCTGCACAAAGAAATTGCGGTGTCCGTCCCACTCTGTGGCAACATAGCCTCCGAATTTTACCTCGCAGGCATATTCGCTCCTTTTTACTTCAAAGGGATATCCGTTCTTCAGCCAGTTATCCGGCTTTTCAATCTGGAAGCCGTCCTCTATCTTCTGGCGGAAAAGGCCATAGCGGTACCTGATGCCGCAGCCATAGGCCGGATAGGAAAGGGTCGAGAGGGAATCCAGGAAGCAGGCTGCAAGCCGTCCAAGTCCTCCGTTGCCAAGGGCCGGATCCCTCTCCTGATCCTCGATCAGGTTGAGATCCACTCCCAGCTCATCCAGGGCCTCCCTTACCTCCTTGTCCTTTCTAAGATTGATAAGGTTGTTTCCAAGGGCCCTGCCCTCCAGGAATTCCATGGAGAAATAATAGAGCTTTTTGGAATCCTGTTCTTCTATCTTTTTATGTGTGTTGATCCAGTCGTCTACGATCCATTCCTTGATGACGCTGGATACTGCCTGGAAAAGCTGCTGATCCGTCGCCTCAGAGAGCTCCTTTCTGAACTGGAGCTTGACAGTGTTTTCAACTGCCGTCTTGAATTCCTGCTTATTGAATTTTGCCTTCATTTACCTGTTCTCCATCTTTTCCACTGAAAGCTCCACGCTCTCTCCATTTATATCCCACTGCTTTTTATAGCCGGAAAGCTCGTTCTGCACGATCTCATCAGCCATGCAGTCATGGCATATGTCTGTCTTAAATAGCTCGGCTATCTTCATGACCTTTTGTGAGCCTGTAATACCTATCCTGATATGGTCCATGACCTCAAAGCCGGCCTCCTTACGCATGGTCTGTACCTTTGAGATTATCTCCCTCATGAAGCCCTCGTTTATCAGCTCCTCATTTAGATTGGTGTCCAGCACCACGGTCACATTGCGGTCCTCCTCGGTCACAAAGCCTCCCTGCTGGGATACGTCTATCAAAAGATCATCCTTTGTAAGCTCTATGGCAGTTCCGTCAGGGGCAGTAAATGAGAGCAGGCCCTTGTCATTCAGCTCATTCATGGCCTCGTTGCCGTTTATGTCGGACAGATACTGCTTTATGAAGCCCAGATTCTTGCCGTATCTGGGTCCCACGGTCTTGAGCTGAGGCTTGAAGGTATAGGAGGCAAATTCCCTCACATCATCCCTCATCTCCACGGCCTTGAGATTCAGCTCATCCTTGATGATGTCCACATATATGCCGTCAAGCTGCTTTTCGGCCTTTACGAACATCCTGGCTATGGGCTGCCTGTTCTTGAGCCCCGAGGCATTCCTGGCTGCCCTTCCCAGGATGACCACATCCAGCACCTCGTCCATGCTCTGCTCAAGCTCTCTGTCTATCATGGTCTCATCTGCCCTGGGGAAGTCGCAGAGATGTATGGATTCCTTTGCAGACTTGTCCACGGAGCGCACCATGTTCTGATATATCTCCTCGGTCATGAAGGGGATAAAGGGTGCCGCACAGAGAGAAACGTTCAACAGTGCGGTATAAAGGGTCATATAGGCAGCGATCTTGTCCTTTTCCATGCCCTTTGCCCAGAACCTCTCGCGGCTCCTCCTTACATACCAGTTGGAAAGATCGTCCACGAACTCCTCAAGGGCATGGCAGGCTTCAGGGATCCTGTACTGATCCATGTTTTCGTCCACTGCCTTTATCATGGAATTCATCTTGGACAGTATCCACCTGTCCATGACCGTCAGATCCTCCTTTACGAGGCTGTACTTCGTGGGATCGAAGCTGTCTATGTTTGCATAAAGTATATAGAAGGCATAGGTGTTCCAGAGGGTGCCCAGCACCTTCCTCTGGCCCTCGGTGACGGCCTTGCCGTAGAAACGGTTAGGCAGCCAGGGAGCCGAATTCGTATAGAAATACCATCTGATGGCATCTGCTCCGAACTCTGCAAGGGCCTCCATGGGATCCACGGCATTGCCCTTTGACTTTGACATCTTCTGCCCGTTCTCATCCTGCACATGTCCAAGGACTATGACATTTTCATAGGGCGCCTTGTTGAAGAGCAGCGTGGATTCCGCAAGCAGGGAATAGAACCATCCTCTGGTCTGGTCCACTGCCTCTGAGATGAACTGAGCCGGGAATTCCTTTTCAAAAAGCTCCTTGTTCTCAAAGGGATAATGATGCTGTGCAAAAGGCATGGCACCTGAATCGAACCAGCAGTCTATGACCTCAGGCACCCTGTGCATGGGCTTGCCGCACTTGGGACAGGTGATCTCTATCCTGTCGATGTAGGGGCGGTGAAGCTCTATGATATCTCCCTCATAGCCCTCCTTGCCCTTGGATCTGAGATCCTCCAGCACCTCCTGATAATTGGGGCTCTTTTCCTTGAGCTCTGCATTGGAGCCTATACACTCCCTTTCACCACATTCACATTCCCATATGGGCAGAGGCGTGCCCCAGTAACGGTTCCTGGAGAGGGCCCAGTCCTGAACGTTTGCTATCCAGTCGCCAAAGCGTCCCTTTCCTATGGATTCAGGCACCCAGTTGATGGTATCGTTGTTGCGTATCAGATCCTCTCTGACGGCGCTCATCTTTATGTACCAGGATTCCCTTGCATAATAAAGAAGGGGTGTTCCGCAGCGCCAGCAATGGGGATAGCTGTGTTCAAATACGGGAGCGTCAAAGAGCAGCTTCCTCTCATCCAGATCCTTCAGGATCATGGGATCGGCCTTCTTGACAAAGACGCCCTTCCACTCTCCCTCTGCCAGCATGTTTCCCTTTTCATCCACAAGCTGAACGAAGGGCAGATCATATTTCTTTCCTACCTTTGCATCATCCTCACCAAAGGCAGGGGCGATGTGTACGATGCCGGTACCGTCATCCATGCTGACATAGCCGTCACATACCACAAAAAAGCCCTTTTTATGCTGCTTCTGTGCAAGCTTCTCCGCATCCGGGAAAAGGGGCTCGTATTCCATATGCTCAAGCTCCTGGCCCCTGTAGCTCTCAAGGACCTCATAGCTTCCCTCTCCAAGGACTCTGTCGCAGAGCGCCCTGGCCAGTATATAGGTATATCCGTCCTTTGTGTCCCTGACCTTTACATATTCCTCATCAGGATTTACGCAGAGGCCTACATTGGATGTCAGGGTCCAGGGCGTGGTGGTCCAGGCCAGGAGATAGACATCCTGATCCTTTGCCTTGAAGCGTACGATAGCCGAACGCTCCTTTACGATCTTATAGCCCTGGGCCACCTCATGGGATGACAGAGGTGTGCCGCAGCGGGGACAGTAGGGTACGATCTTGAAGCCCTTGTAAAGGAGGCCTTTTTTCCATATCTCCTTGAGGGCCCAGAACTCGGATTCGATATAATCGTTGTAATAGGTCACATAGGGGTTATCCATGTCTGCCCAGAAGCCGACCTTAAAGGAAAAGTCCTCCCACATGCCCTTATATTTCCATACGTTCTCTTTGCAGAGCTCAATAAAAGGAGCAATGCCGTATGACTCGATCTGATCCTTGCCGTTTATGCCTATCTGCTTTTCTACTTCAAGCTCTACAGGCAGTCCGTGTGTATCCCAACCTGCCTTACGAGGTACCATCTTGCCCTTCATGGTCTGATATCTCGGGATCAGGTCCTTGATACATCTGGTCAGTACGTGTCCT
>CALWET010000091.1 GCA_944377385.1 uncultured Lachnospiraceae bacterium
TCTCTATAAAGCAGACTATAGGGTTGCGGTCATATACGTCGTCAAAGACCATGGCTATGGCCTCCTCTTCAGTATAATTCACGTTCCCTATCACATTTATGTCGCTGATCCTCAGGCTCAGCGCCAATATGATCAGCAATACTATAAGTATGCCCGTCCATATCTTGAGCCATCTGCCTGCTCCCGATGGAGACTCATATAAAAGCTCATCTTTTTCATAGCCTCCATCCCTGTATTTATCTTTTCTGTCTTTTTTCCCGCCTAATATCAATAAAGCCTTGCTCCTATGCAGGTATTTCATGGGAAACTGCCAGGGCTATGCCTATCTCTCCCATGGTAAAAAGCACGGCCGAGCCGCCATAACTTATGAAGGGCAATGTAACTCCGGTATTTGGTATAACTCCTGTTACTACGGCGATATTCAGTATGACCTGAAGGCTGATATGCGCCATTATGCCCACACACAGCATGGACCCAAAAAGATCCTTTGCGCTCCTGGCTATGTCAACGAGCCTGAGTATGATGAATACATATATCAGGACTACTGCACAGGCACCGAGGAATCCAAGCTCTTCGCATATAATGGTAAATATCATGTCGTTCTGGGCCTCAGGCAGTGCGCCGAATTTTTGTATGCTCTCTCCAAGTCCCTGTCCGGTAAGTCCGCCTGAGCCTATGGCATAAAGCCCCTGAAGGGTCTGATATGCATCATCAGGAAATCTGTCCGGGCAGGCCCAGGCCACTATACGCCTGAGCTGATACTGAAGCCCGTCTATGTTCGTTATCCTAAGCTCATCCACTATCCACTGAGTAAGCGGCTTTGCTCCAAGTATGGCCGCAAGCCCAAGGACTCCAAGTATGATAAAGGCCTTCCAGCTTCGGCAGCCCACGAAAAACATGGCAAAGCATATGCCGAAAATGATTATGCTGGAGCTCCAGTTTTCAAGGAATATAAGTCCTATGGGCAGAGCCAGCATAAGCCACAGATTTCGTCCGTTTTTAAATCTGCCTATGGAAAAGCCCTTTTTGGATATGATATTTGCCATATATATGATCAGGGCTATCTTTACCACCTCAGCCGTCTGAAGGGACACACCGCCTATGCTCAGCCAGCGGCTGCTGCCATGGGAGGACATGCCTGATATCAGCGTGACGAAGGCCAGTGCCAAGGCAATGAAATAGGCGGGGACAGCCATGAAGCGCAGCAGCCTGAGTATCGGGCCGCTGAACAGAGAACAGATCACTATGCCAAAAAGTCCAATGATCCCTACCGTAAGCTGCTTTTTAAAATAATAGTCATGGGCCTCTCCGCTCATCACTGCCGTATACTGAGAGCTGGAATATACCATCAAAAGCCCTATCGTAAATATCATCAGCACGCCTATGAGCAGATAAAAATCATAGTATCGTTTTGAAAACGGAAGTGCAGCAGGAGCTGCAAGATCTCTGCCTTCTTTCTTTTTTACTGCAGCAGCCCTCTCCGGCCTTTTCCTTATCTCCAAAGGCATGACTGCAGCAGTTCCTGCCCTGTGGGCATCTATGGAGGTCACGGAGGTCTTTAGCATGCCGTTATGCATATCATGGTAAGGAGCGAAGCTTCCCCTCTGCTCTCTGCCCCTGGTCCTTACGCCGCCATGTCTATTTGTTTTTTCATCAGCCATTTTTCTTTTTGCGGCAGCCGGCATCTTGCCTTTACCTCCTTTCCTGATTTCTGTCAAAGATCGTTTACGCAATCCTTGAATATACGTCCTCTTTCTTCGTAATCCTTAAACATGTCCCAGCTTGCACAGGCCGGGCTAAGCAGGACATAGTCCCCTTCATCTGCATATGATGCGCAGGCCTTTACGGCTTCATCCATGTCGTCCGCATACATTATATCAGTAAAGCCATATCGCTTACAGCAGGCAGCTATCCTGTCTCTGGTCTCTCCCAGGAGTATCAGATATTTTACCTTTCCGGGAAAGAGCCTGACCCATTCATCAAAGGAAGCTTTTTTGTCATAGCCCCCGCCTATCAGAAGCACAGGTCCAGGCATGGCCTTTAAGGCCTGTATCGCCGCATCCGGGTTTGTGCCCTTTGAATCATTGTAATATCTTACTCCGCTGCGTTCCCTTACAAATTCTATCCTGTGCTCCACTGCCTTAAAGGACTTTACTGCCTCGGATATGCTGAGTATGGGCACTCCCATTTTCAGTGCTACTGCAGCAGCTGCCATCACATTTTCATAATTATGTACACCCAGCAGCCTGAGCTCGTGTATATCCACAAGCTCGGTCACATTTTTTTCATCTCTGTAAAAAATGCCATCCCCCTCCAGGTAGAAGCATTCCCCCTTTTCGGGCCTTTCTCCGGAGGTGAACCATACTACCTTTGGCCTAAGGCTCTTTTCCATGCCAAATTCCCGGAGCAGAGTATCGTTATAATTCAGGACTATATAATCGTCCTCGGTCTGGTTCATAGCTATGGCCTTTTTACATCTTACATAATTTGCCATGCTTCCATGTCTGTCCAGATGATCCGGTGTGATGTTCAATATGGCGCTCACATGCGGGTGAAAATCCATGATGGTCTCCAGCATGAAGGAGCTGACCTCCACAACGCTTACGGAATCCTCCTTTGTCTTTAGCGCCTCAGCAGAAAAGGGCTCTCCAATATTGCCCGCCACATGGACATCTTCATAGCTTTTCTTTAATATTTCCCCTATCAGAGCAGTCGTCGTGGTCTTTCCGTTGGTGCCTGTTACGGCACAAAGCCTTCCCTTGGATGCCTGATAAGCAAGCTCAAGCTCTCCTATGACAGGGATATGCTCCCTGTCCAGCACATATATGAAATCCGCATCCAGCCTGATACCAGGACTGAGTATCGCCAGTGATACCCCGGAAAGCTGGCTTGGATAAAGTCTTCCTTTGATAAACTCGATACTGTCGATGTCCTTAAATGCTGACAGCACCTCTTCTTCGTTGATATCCGGATCGCTGTTATACAGCACTACCTCTCCTCCCATGTCGAGTACCATTTGAGAGGCAGCGATGCCGCTTTTACCCGTACCTGCTATAAAAATCCTCTTACTGCTCATCT